>DATDGZ010000084.1:0-26454 GCA_036521795.1 Thermoanaerobaculia bacterium
GGGGGTGACTGCCGGCGGCCGCCGCCCCGGCCGCCGTCACCAGCAGCAGGGTGCCGCCGCGCGCCAGGCGGCCGGCAGCGATCTCGAGCAGCAGCGGTCCCTCGCGGCCCTCGCGCCCGTCGCGCCCGTCGCGCCCGCCGCCGGGGGGTGCGGGGTCGAGGTGCAGCCAGGCGTCGTTCGGGTAGCGGTAGGCGGGCCCATGGCTCGAGAGGCGGGCCCCGAAGCGGGCCGCCGCCGCTTGCCTCAGCTCCTCCGCATGCTCGGAGCCGGACATCGAGACCTCGATCGCCACGCCGCGTGCCAGCGCCGGCACCTCGCGCTCGAGGCGGCCGAGAAGCTCGGCCAGCCGGCCGGCGTCGAGCTCCCAACCGCGGCCGGTGCCGCCGCTCGCGCCGTCCAGCCCGGCTGCCAGCGCCAGCAAGCCGAGACCGTGACCGCGCAGCTCCTGCTCGGCCTGCTGCTGGCGCACCGCCAGCCCGCCGAAGCGCGCCTGCAAGGTGTCGAGGCGCGCCGCCAGCTCCCGCGTCTCGGGCAACAGTGCGTCGCGCTGCGCGAGGCGCTCGCCCAGCCGCGCCGTCTCCGCCTCCAGGGCCGCCAGCCGCGCGAGCGCCGCCCCCTGCTGCGCCAGCTCGTCGATGACCGCTTGCAGCAGCTCCCGTTCGCGGTCCCATGCCACGCCGAGGTCGCGGACCCGCCGGCCGGCGCGGGACAGGAAGCGCAGCGCGCGGACGGGCAGCGGTCCCCTGGCCGCCGCGGTCAGCCCGCTGCGGGCGCGCACCTCGTCCCAGCGCCGAAAGGCCTCGTCGACGCGGCTGCCGGCGGACGCCGGCGGGGGCTGCGCGCCCGTCGACGCAGGTGCCGCCGCGGGCGGTGCCGGCGCTCCGGGTGCTGCCGGCGCCGCGGGGGCAGCTGGCGGCGCGGGCGCGACGACCGCGCGCAGGCGGTCGGCGACGGCGAGGGCCGCCTGCGCCGTCTGTGCTCGCAGGGCCTCGGAGGGACGTGCCCAGGAGTTGTCGGTGAGCGGGTAGCGCGCGGTCTTCCGCAGCGCCAGGTGGACCGACCCGAAAAGCTGCCCGTCGTGGTCGAGCACCAGGTTCGGGAGCTTCCGTTCCCCCTGCTCGATCTCGCGCAGCGCCACCGCCAGGTTGCGCTGCGTGCGCAGCGTGGCGGTGGAGACTGCCGCGTCCAGCTCGTCCACGGGCTCGAGCCCGCTCGCCTCGACGATGTAGCGCCGCAGCCGCTCCGGGTTGAAGAGCAGCACCCCCGGCCATCCCCACGCTCCGGGAGGGCCGGAGATCAAGAACTCGGTGGACAGGGTCGCGACGCCTCCCGCCTCGAGCACGCGGCCGATCTCGAAGGCGGCGGCGGCCACGTCCGGCAGGTCGCCGAAATGCTCGATCGACCCGGACGAGAAGACACCCGCGAAGCTCCCGTCCGGGAAGTCGAGGACCCGGCCGTCCATGTGCTGGACGGTCAGCTTCGCCGCCTCGAACGGATAGGGACAGAGCGCCTGCGGGCGGGTGAGCATCAGGGTCGAGGCCTCTTCGAACCAGACGCCAGGATCCAGGTAGCGGTCGAGGGCGACGACGTGGGCGACCTCGCGGGTGAGATAGAAGCTGGTCAGCTCGGTGCCGGCGCCCACTCCAAGCACCGTCGCGTCCGGCCGCAACGCGCCATGGCGCCGCAGCGCGCGCACGCTCATGGCGATCTCCCAGTGCTTGCGGTCCTCGGCGCCGGCGGGGAAGGACGCCCCGCTGACCGCGGCGACGTGCGGAAAAACGTCGCGGATCAGGGCGGCCAGCTCGGGAACGCGGAAGTCCTCGATGCCGCAGACCTTGTTGTGGCGCAGGCCGGGCCCGCCTTCTAGCGCTGCGGGCGCTGCGGGCGCTTCAGGCGCTTCGGGCGCCGAGGGCGCCGCCGCCGGTGCATCCGTCCGGGCGCCGCCGGTCAGCTCCTCGATCACGGCGCGGTACCGATCCGCCATCTGCTGCAGGGTGCCGTGGCGGAGGTAGTGCTCGCGCGCCGCCCGCGACGCCGCGGCGGCGCGCTCGGGATCCAGCGCCAGGCCCACGAGCCAGTCGGCGAGGTTGGCGTCCTCGGTCTCATCGGCCGGTACACGGTAGCAGAAGCTGAGCGGAAAGTGATCCCAGTCGGGCACGTCGGTCACCGCCACCGGCTTGCCCGCCGCCACGGCTCGCAGCAGCGTGGCGGACATCTGCTTGAGGAACGGGTAGCGAAGGTTGACCACCGCGTCGCAGGCCAGCAGCAGCTGATTGAAATCGCCCCTGGCGACCTGCCCGAGGAAGCGGACCCGCTCGCCAATCCCGAGCTCGCCGGCCAGCCGCTCGAGACCCTGGCGGTACTCCTCGCTCAGGAACCGCCCGACGACGATCAGCCGGGCGCCCGGCACGCGCGCGGAGAGGCGGGCGACGGCCCGCAGGATCGACGCCAGGCGCTTGATCGGGTCGGCGATACCGAAGACGCCGACCACGAAAGCGTCCGGCTCCAGGCCGTGGCGTCGCCGCGCGGCGCCCGCACCAGGGGCGCCGGGAGCGCCAGGGGCGGGGGCGAACCGCCACGGGTCCGCGACGCCCATGGGGAACGCGTGGACGCACGCCCGCGGGTAGCGCTCCTCGAGCTCGCGCGCGGCGCGCGGCAGGTGGACGATCTGGGCCAGGCTGGCGGCGATGAGCGGCCGCAGCAGCAGGCGCCGCTCCTGGAACTCCGCGGTGGCGCGGGTGCGCGCCTCGCCCTCGAGCCGCGCCAGGGCCTCGTATTCGACCAGCGCCTCCATGCCGTCGCCTTCGAGCAGCTCGCGGCGGACCTCCTCGGCCGGCATGCCGGCGGCGAAGAGCGCCGCGCGCACGTAGCTCAGGGTCAGGTCGTGCAGCACCAGCAGTCCCGGCCAGCGCTGGATGGCGTCGAGCATGTAGAGGTGGAACATCGAGGCGCCCAGCTGGTACACCGCGAGGTCGAAAGGGCGCCACCGGTGGCGGCGCTCGAAGGCCGTGTAGTGGAACGCCGGCCACGAGTCGAGCAGGTCCCGGTCCGGCAGGAAGCCGTCGTCGACGAAGAGCTCGGCGTCGGCCCAGGTGCGCAGCCCCGCCAGCAGCTCCGCGGTGTAGTCGGAGATGCCGCTCGGCTGCGGCGGCAGCGGGCTCCAGACCGCGAGGCGCGGCCGGGACGCCGGCCGCGAGCGGGCCGCGCCGGCGTCCGCGACGGCCCGCTCGTAGGCGTGCAGGGTCGCCTCGCCGAGTTGGCGCGGGCAGAAGATCTCGGCGCGCGCCAGGCCCGCCGCGCGCAGCTCTCGGCGCAGGCCCGGGTCGCCGTCGAGGCATTCGATCGCGCGGACGATGCTCGCCGGGTCCTCCGGATCGACCAGCAGGCCGGCGTCGCCGACCACCTCGGGCAGCGCAGCGGCGTCGCCGGCGATGACCGGCGCGCCGCACCGCATGGCCTCGAGGACCGGCAATCCGAAGCCTTCGTACCGCGACGGTTGGATGAAGAGATACGCGGCGTTGTAAAGCGCCACCAGCTCTTGCTCGTCGACGAATCCCGGAGCCACGACGTCATCGTGGATCCCCATCTCGCGGGTCCAGGCATCGAAGGTGCGGTGGCCCGCGAGGTTGAGGTCGTCGACGGCGACCAGCGGGTGACGGCGCCGCCAGGCGGGCGGCAGCAGGGAGTAGGCGCGCAGCAGGTTATGGAAGTTCTTGGAAGAGTTGGGGAGATGGGTGACGCACAGCACGAACGCATCGGGTAGCGGACAGCGCCGGCGCAGCTCCGCGAGCCGCGACGAAGCCTCTTCGCTCGAGAGGACGCGGAAGCCAGGATCGGCGACGGGATAGGCGACCTCGATCCGGTGCCTGGCGATGCCCAGCCGGAGGATGGCCTCGCCCCGCACGAACTCGGAGATCGCGATCAGGCGGTCGGCGTCGCGAAGCGCGCGCGCCGACCGCAGGTAGCCTTCGCGCTCAGCTTGCGATTCCGGGCCGAAGTAGCGCTGCGGATAGATCAGCGGGATGAGGTCGTAATGCGTGGCGACCAACGCGCAGCTGTCGCACCGCCAGAAGGAGGAGGGATGGGTGTCCAGGAAGGGGGTGGTGGCGTGGAACAGGTCGAGCTCGAGGCCGGCCAGGATCCCCGAGAGCCGAGCCGCGTGGCGCAGGACGTCCTGCGGCGCGTCGCCCCGGCGGGGCGCGGCCAGCTCCGGCGGCAGCTCGACGCGCGCGACGTTGGCCGCGGCGGCAATCTCCGGCAGCAGCAGGGCCGGATCGTGACCCGGCGGGAGTAGCAGCACGTAGTCGTGCTCCGCGCCCAGGCGCAGGACCTCCCGCAGCTGCTGCTGGGTGTAGCGCCCCATGCCGCGGTTCACCGTGATCCGCCCGCAGGAGAGCATGCGGAAGTCGATGCCGATGCGCATGCCGGATCAGCGACGGGCGAGATGGACTGAAACGAGCGGGATGGACGGCATCGGGCGTGGAATCATAGCGAACCGGCCACCGCGTTGGAATCGGGCACCTGACACGACGATGCGATAAAATGCTCGATTCAGAATACCATCGGCCGCGATGAGCCGGCGCCTTGGCTGCGTAACGAAATCGTTTTGACTATCGCCTGAGATCGAGGGTAGACTGTAGTGCTACGGTCACCTTCATAAAACCATCGCCGGGGGGCTCCGGCCAGGAGGATGCGATGAGCAAGTCGGTGCAATTACGCATTTTCGCCATGGTACTGTTCGCGCTGCTCGCCAGCGCCGCGACCGCCCATGCCCAGGCCACCAGGACCTGGGTGTCGGGCGTCGGCGACGACGCCAACCCGTGCAGCCGCACCGCTCCCTGCAAGACTTTCGCGGGCGCCATCTCGAAGACCGCCCCCTGCGGTGAGATCGACGTCCTCGATCCGGGCGGGTTCGGTGCCCTCACTATCACCAAGTGCATCTCGATCGAGTCCGAGGAGTTCGCCGGCGTCCTGGTGAGCGGCACCAATGCCTTCGTCATCTCCGCCGGGGCGAGCGACAACGTCGTGATACGCGGCATCACGATCGAGGGGCTCGGGACCGGCCTCGCCGGCATCAAGGTGCTCTCGGCGGGCTCTGTCCACATCGAGGAGTGCTGGATAAACAACTTCACCGCCCACGCCATCGACATCGTGCCGGGCAGCCCGAGCACGACGGTGAACGTCTCCGTCAAGAACACCGTGCTGCGCGACAACCTCACCGCCGGCACCTTCGGCATCCACTCCCAGCCCGCTGGCGGTGTCACCGTCAATCTCGCCGTCGACAACGCGATCATCGAGAACAACGCGGGTGGTATGCGCATCGAAGCCGGCACCAAGGCGGTGGTCACCAACAGCGAGATCTCGAACAACAAGGGCAACGGGGCGACCGCCAACGGCGCCTCCGTGCTCAGCCTCCAGTCGACGGTCGTGGACACCAACGGCAGCAACGGCGTGGTCGCCCTCACCGGCTCGACCGTCCGGGTCAGCAACGCCTCGGTGTGGGACAACACGGGAGTTGGCCTGCTCAACAGCGGTGGCACGTTCTTCTCGTTCAAGAACAACAGCGTCCTGGGGAATGCCGGCGGCGACACCTCCGGCACGATCACCCCGCAGGGCCAGATCTGACGTCTCCGCTACACGGCTGAGCCGGTCCCAGCCCGGTTCGCACCGGCGCCCGCCTCGTCCCGCTCGGCGGGGTGAAGCGGGCGCCGGCGCCCTGCTGCTAAGATCCGCGCCGTGAACGCTCCAGGCGAGCCGGTCGGGGGCGGGCCCGCCGCCGCTGGCGCGGGCACGAGCGCCGTCCCTGGCGCCCCCTCCGTTGCACGTCCCGGCCGCACTGTCCTCGACATGAACGGCTACCAGTGGACCGTGCTGGCGGCGGCCTGGCTGGGATGGGGCTTCGACGCCTTCGACGCGCTGCTGTTCAACTTCGTCGCGCCGAACTGCGTGCCGACGCTGCTCGGCCTCGCCATCGGCTCGCCGGCCGCCAAGTCGGCGACCCTGCTGTGGACAGGCGTCCTCACCTCGCTGCTGCTGGTCGGCTGGGCGGCCGGCGGCATCCTGTTCGGCCAGGTGGCCGACCGCATCGGGCGGGTGCGCACGCTGATGCTCACCATGGTGCTGTATGCAGTCGGCACCGCCGCTTGCGCCCTGGCGCCGAACCTCTGGGCGCTGGCGCTGTTCCGGGTGGTTGCCAGCCTGGGCATCGGCGGCGAGTGGGCGGCAGGCGCGGCGATGGTGGCCGAGGTGGTTCCCGAGCGGCGGCGGGTCGAAGCCGGCGCGCTGCTCTACACCGCGGCGCCGCTCGGACTGTTCCTCGCCACCTTCGTCAACTACCAGATCGCCGGCTCGCTGCTGAAGGCGGACCCGGAGATCTCGTGGCGGTTCGTCTTCCTCGCCGGATTGATCCCGGCGGCGGTCGCCCTGGTGGTGCGGCGATTCATCCGCGAGCCGGAACGATGGCGCCGCACGGCGGGCGGCGGGCTGGCGGGGGCGGCGGCGGAGGCTGCGGCGGTTGCCCCGGCGGTGGCTGCGGCGGTGGCCCCGGCGGCGGTGGCCGCGGCGGTCGCCCCGGCGGTGACCGCGGCGACGGCAGTGACCGCTATGAGGCGCCCGCGGCTGGCCGAGCTCTTCGACCGGCAGCACCGCGCCCTGACGCTCTCGGGCTTCCTGATGGCGGTGATCGTCCTGGTGACCTGGTGGAGCTGCAATGCCTTCATTCCGGTGGTGTCGACCGGCCTAGCGCAGGCCACCGCGAAGGCGCGATCGCTCGACCGGGCCGGCACTCTCGCCCTGGTCGAGCACTGGAAGGCGGTCGCCACCGACTACTTCAACATCGGCGGGTTGCTCGGCACCCTGCTCACCATCCCGGCCGCCAAGCTGCTCGGCCGCCGCCAGATGTTCGCCATCTATTTCGCCGGCGCGGCGGCGGCGGTGCTGGCCGCTTTCGGCCTCGACCTCGCTCCCGAGACCCGCCTGGCGATGTACTTCCCGATCGGTCTCACCATCTTCGGCGTCTTCGGCAGCTTCACCTACTACCTGCCGGAGCTGTTCCCGACCCGCCTCCGGGGCACCGGCGCAGGCTTCTGCTACAACGTCGGCCGCATCATCGCCGCCGGCGGCGTCGCGCTGGTCGGCAGCATCGCCGCACGGGGCGCCAACTCGCTCGCCAGCGCCCTCGCGGCGCTGTTCTTCGTCGGCTTCGTGCCGCTCGTCGGCCTGCTCTTCCTGCCCTGGGTGATCGAGACCCGCGGCCGCCTGCTGGCGGACTGAGCGGGCGCGCAAGAGGCGCCCGCCCTCGCGCCTCTACCTACCTACTGCTTCTCTTCATAATTGATACTGGCCTGCGTCTTGCCGTTCGCGGCCTGCACGACGATCTGGACGTGCCGCTTCTTGTCGGGGCTGTCGGCGGTCAGGCTGGCAATCGTCGTCTGGCCGCCGATCGCGGTGGTCGTCGGCAGCAGCACGGTGAGGCCGTTGTTCTTCAACTGGTCCTGGTAGAAGGCGATCACCTTGTCCGGGGAGTCGGTGGTGTTGAGCGCGAAAGTCTGCACGGTCGCGTCGGCGGACTTGCTCGAGAAGCCGCCCTGGACGGTGGCGCCCGGATAGGTCGGCAGCCACGCCGGCAGGTCTTTCGGCGCGCCGGCCCCGGCCACGAAAGTGGACTCCTTGCCCTTCTCGTCCTGGGTCTTGACCGAGATGCCCTGCTGGCTGAAGTCGACGCTCGACGCGCTCTTGCCGTTGGACGAGAACTTGAACCTGCCGTTCTTGGCGTCGTCGAGGCTGACGACGACCGTCTCGTCGGTCTTCTTGTTGTGGACCGTGAGGGTCTGGGCCTTCGCGTCTTCGTTGACCAGCTCGAGATCGGGGCTGGCCTGGACGACCAGCTTGGCGGCCGCCAGGGAAGGATTGTTCTTCCAGGGGTCGACGATCTTGGTCTTGAACAGGTAGGCGCCGGCGCCCATCACGATGATGCAAATGACGATGATGACGCCGCAGCCGATGCCGATCCAGGCGAGGGGACCCATGCCCTTCTTCGGCGGCGGTGGAGCGCCGGGCGGAGGTGGAGATTGGACGGTCATAGGGGCTTCCCTTTCTGCGTTGCAACGTGGTTGCCCTGCGAAGCCAGCGGGTCTCGAGACGATACCACGCGTTCCGGGCGGCGCGAAGGAACTCGGGTGGTGCACCGGCCGCGATGCCGCGGCAGGTTTTACACGCCTGCCGGGGGCCGGGTCGCTCGCATGCAGTGGACGCGCTCTGGGAGCGGTGGGCGCCTTCTGCTATGCTCGTTTCAGGATCAGCTTTGGCATCTTGGCGGGTGTGCGGCGGGCCGTCGCCGCCGGGTCCTTGCGGCGATGGACCCGGCACGGCTTTTGAAAGGACCCACTGGCGGAGGTGGTCGATGCACATGGTCCTCGGACTCCTGCTCTTCATGCTGTCGCCCGCCAGCGGGGACGGCAGCGCGGGGGTCGCGGACGGCGCGGCCTTCGACCGCCAGCTCGAGCATTTCACCCAGCTGGCCATCGAGGGCAAGAGCGCGGAAGCGATGGCGTTCCTGCTCCAGCCGGGCTTCCTGGTCGCCGCCGATCGCGACGGCCACACCGCGCTGTTCGCGGCGGCGGTGGCCTGCAACACCGCGGTCCTCGACCAGGTGCTGGCGCGTTCGCCGCAGCTCAACCATCGCGACCAGCGAGGCGCGACGGCGCTCTTCTATGCCGCCAGCCAGGGGCGCAACGACGTGCTGCGGAGGCTGGTCCAGCACGGCGCCGACGTCAACCTGCCGGACGCCTCCGGCAGGACCCCGTTGATGGTCGCGGTGTTGATGAATCACACCGCCGCCGCCAAGCTTCTGCTCGACGCCGGCGCCCAGGTCAACCTCCAGGACGGCG
The DNA here is from genome assembly GCA_036521795.1 of Thermoanaerobaculia bacterium. Lineage (GTDB taxonomy): Bacteria > Acidobacteriota > Thermoanaerobaculia > Multivoradales > UBA5704 > JASLEW01. The sequence continues at coordinate 8,889 of DATDGZ010000084.1, forward strand.
ACGGCGCGACCCCGCTGCTGGCGGCGGTGGAGTCCGGTCACTACGAGGTGGCCCGCCTCCTGCTCCAGCGCGGCGCCGATGCCCGCCTCGCCCGCAACAACGGCGTCACTCCCCTGCAAGCCGCCGAAGCCAAGTCCAATCCGAAGATGGTCGACCTGCTGCGCCACGACGAGGGCGCGACGCAGGACTGACCGCGGCGACGGCCGAGAGCCGGTCGCCGCGGCGGGACTCTCGAGGGCGATTCGGAATCCCGGCACGGCGCCGGCGGTGGGCCTGCGCGACAGCATCGCCATGCCCAGCAGGCCGATCGGCACGAGCGCGGCGCAGATCCGGAAGAAGGAGGCATCCAGGTGAGCGAGCGGTGGCAGGTAGGTGACCAGGGCGGTCGACTCGTACACGAGAACCTGGATCCAGACGATCGCGATCACCGCCAGAGCCATGCCGCGCCGCCTCGCCACCGCCACGGCGGTCAGGGCCGCCAGGACGATCCAGAAGCCCAGCCAGTCCGGCTGCAGCAGCAACGAGAGGCACCGGCGCTGGATGTCGGCGATGAGCGGCAGGCGATCGAGGCCGCGCCGCCACCAGTCGCCGAGAAAGAAGCTCACTCCGGGCGGCAGGACCCGTTTCTGGATGGCGAACGCTCCAGCCATCAGGCCGAGAGCGGGCCCGCACAGCTGCGCGGCCGCGGCGGCGGCCGCGGCGCCGCCGCGCCGCACCCGCGGCATCGGCAGCATTGGCAGCATTGGCAGCATCGGCAGCATCGGCAGCATCGGCAGCATCGGCAGGAGTGCGGCCGCCAGCAGCAGCAGGCCCAGCAGCAGCCCCTCCTGCTTGATCCAGGGCAGGAAGCCCAGCGCGAGACCCGGCACCCACGGCCGGCGTCCCGGCGCCGCGAGATCATCCGCCAGCAACAGCAAGCTCACCGTCGCCCAGAGTGCCAGCGGCACCTCGGCCAGCCCTATCGTCTCGCTGTCCCAGAGCAGCGGCGAGACGGCGAGGAACGCGGCGGCGGCGTTGGCGAACGCGGGCGAGGAGGTGGCGCGACGCACCGCGGTCCGCAGCACCGCGACGAGCGCCAGGGCGAACAGCGCGTGGAGCACCTTGAAGACCGCCGGGCTGGGCGCTTCGCCGAGCGTGAGCAGTAGCCAGGTCATCGGCACGCCGAGCGGATGGTCGGTGCGTGTCTGGTAGAGCGAGCGCAGGAAGTCGAGCCGCAGGTGCCCGCCCGCGAGCATCGACCGCGTCTTGACGCCCCAGATCGCGAAATGGTCCCAGCTCCAGAGCGGGACCCGGGTGATCTTGACCATCAGCGCCGCGAGAGCGCAGCCAAGGGCGACGCGCGACGCCACGAGCAGCGGCCAGCCGCCGCCGGGAGCGCTCGATCCAGCGGCGGGATCGCCGCCGCGGTTGGCGGGATCGCTCCCACGGCCGGCGGGGCCGCCGCCGCGGCCGCCGGGAGGATCGCCGTTCTCCGGTTCGTGCCGCGGCGCGCGTCCGAGCACGGCTGCCGCGGCGCCGGGCGCGACCAGGAGCAGCAGCAGCGCCACCGGCGACAGGGTCAGCCCGAGAAGCCCCGCCGCCAGCGCGAGGGCCGCGGCGTTGCCCAGCGCCAGGGTCCAGGCCGCGGCCAGGTCGCCGGCGGCGGGGCGGCGCCTGGGCGCCACCAACGGCAGCCCGGCCAGGATCGCCACCGCGCTGGCCAGCGCGATCCTGAACAGGGGCCCGGTCACGTCTCGGCCCTGAGCACGCGGACGCGCCCCCCGGCGTTGACGATCACCCACGCGGGTCCGCCGGCCGAGGGCCGCGGCGGCCGGTCGAGCTCGCGGCTGTCCAGATCGCTCAGGGCCGCGATGGGATGGTCGGGCAGGAAGTAGCTGGCCATGGCGCGCCACCAATAGGTCTCCTCGACGGCCGCCACGGCGAGGACGACGATCGGCTCACCCGGATGCAGCTGGCCGCCGATGCGCTGGAAGAGTTGCTGCGGCTTGGGATGACGGTAGGCCCAATCCAGCCAGGTCCGCTCGCCATGGGCGGTGAGGCAGGGCGGATGGCGGAGCAGGCAATCGGTACGCGCCAGGCTGACGCACAGGACCAGGGCGCTCGTCAGCCACGCCGCGGCCGTGGCGAGAGACCCCGGTGCGAGGAGCTGGTACGCCGCTCCTCTGTCCGGCCGGGTGCGCGAGGCGTCGCTCATGATCTCCACGTCTACGCAACGTCTACGAATGGGAGGGCGCGGCCGTCTGGGAGTGTCCGAGGTTGCACCTGTCCTGGCTGGCATTCGAGGACCCCTGCCTGCCGTTGACTTCCCGGTCCGGCGTCCCCTACACTACCGGCCGACCGGTAGAATTCTACCGAGCGATCGGTATTCGAAAGGATTGTCCTTGGCGCGAACGCCGGCAGCCGGATCGGACGTCCACCGGGAGCGGCACCGGCAGGTGCTCGAGACCGCCGCGCGGCTGATCCGCGAGCAAGGGTACGAGGCGGCGTCGGTGCAGGACATCGCCGCTGCCTGCGGCCTCACCAAGGCCGGCCTCTACTACTACATCCGCAGCAAGGAGGACCTGCTGCTCGAGATCATGAGCTACGGCATGGACATCTTCGAGGAGCGTGTCCTGCTGCCGGTGCTCGCCATCGCCGATCCCGTCGAGCGCCTCAAGGAGTGCATGGAGCGGAACGTCCACCTGGTGACCGAGGAGCGGAGCAAGGAGGTCACCGTCATCCTGCACGAGCACGAGACGCTGACCGGCGCCGCCCGCCAGCAGATCAACGCCCGCAAGAAGCGCTACGTCCACTTCCTCGAGGCGTCCTTCGCAGAAGCGATGCGGGAGGGACGCATCCGCAGGGTCGAGCCGCGGGTCGCGGCTTTCTCCTTCCTCGGCATGGTGCTCTGGATCTACAAGTGGTTCCACCTCGATGGCAAGATCCCGGCGGACCGGCTCGCCGCCGAGATGCAGGACCTCTTCTTCGGCGGTCTCGAGATCCCCCCGGCCCCTGCCAGGCGCGCCCGGCGCCGCCGGCGTCCCAAGACCGCGCCTCCCGCCGGACGCAGCCGCGGCGGAGCTACCGCATGAGAGCGAGCCGCGCGGTGGGGATCGCCGGATACGGCGCCTACGTGCCGCGCCTGCGGGTGCGCACCGCCGACATCTCGGCCACCTGGCGGGTGCGTGGCGCCGCCGCACCCGCCGTCGCCGAGAAGTCGGTGCCCGCGGCCGACGAAGACGTGGTGACCATGGCCATCGAGGCGGCCCGCACGGCGCTCGAGCGCTCCGGGACCGGTCTGGCGGGGATCGACGCGATCGGCGCCATCTGGGTGGGGACGGAGTCGAAGCCTTACGCGGTCAAGCCCTCCGCGACCATCGTGGCCGAGGCGCTGGGGATCACGCCGCACGTCGTGGCCGCCGACATGGAGTTCGCCTGCAAGGCGGGCAGCGAGGCGATGCAGGCGGCCGTGGCCTTCGTCGGCTCGAGCATGGTCGACGCGGCGCTCGCCATCGGCATGGACACGGCGCAGTCGAAGCCCGGCGACGCGCTCGAGCACACCGCCGGCTGCGGCGGCGCCGCCTACCTCTTCGCCGGCGCCGCCGACGCGCTGGCGGTGGTCGAGGCGTCGATCTCGCACGTCACCGACACTCCCGACTTCTTCCGTCGCGAGGGTGCCCACTATCCCGAGCACGGCGGCCGCTTCACCGGCGAGCCCTCGTACTTCCGGCACACCCTGGCGGCGTCGCGCAAGCTCCTGGCCGAGGTGGGCAGCGCGGCGAAGGACTACGCCCACGCCGTCTTCCACCAGCCGGTGCCGAAGTTCGTGGAGAAGGCCGCCGCCGAGCTCGGCTTCACCCCCCGGCAGATCCGGACGGGCCTGGTAGCGCCGCGCATGGGCAATGCCTACGCCGGTTCGTCGCTGCTCGGTCTCGCCGCGGTGCTCGACGTGGCCCGGCCGGGCGACCGCATCTTCTTCTGCTCCTACGGCTCCGGGGCGGGAAGCGACGCTTTCAGCTTCCGCGTCACCGACCGCATCGCGGAGCGGCGGCGCGGACCGGCCGTCGTCGACTACCTGGAGCGCCGCCGCCTGGTGGACGGCTACGGCCAGTACCTGCGGCTGCGGGGAAAGATCCGGCGATCATGAGAGACGTCTTCGTCATCGGCGCCGGGCAGACCCCGGTGGGCGAGCACTGGCACCTCGGGCTGCGCGAGCTGGGCGCCGCCGCCATCCGCGCGGCCCTGGACGACGCGGGGATCGAGACCGTGGACGCGCTCTTCGCCGGCAACATGCTGGGTGGCGCGATCAACGGCCAGGAGAACCTGGGCGCGCTGCTGGCGGACGCCGCCGGGCTGCTGCCCGCGGAGGCCTGGAAGGTGGAGGCCGCCTGCGCCTCGGGGGGTGCGGCGGTCCGCGCCGCGGCCCTGGCGGTCGCCGCCGGCGTACACGAGGTGGCGGTGGCGGTCGGCATCGAGAAGATGACCGACGCCGTCGCGGAGCAGGTGACCGTCGGGCTCGCCACCGCCTCGGACTGCGATTACGAGGCCAGCCACGGCATGTCGTTCGTCGCGCTCTCGGCTTTGCTCATGCGGCGCTACATGCACGAGACCGGCGCCTGCCGCGAGGACTTCGCTCCCTTCGCCGTCAACGCCCATCGCAATGCCGCGAGCAACGCCAACGCCATGTTCCGCGAGCCGATCTCCGGCGAGGACTTCGCGCGCTCGCCGCAGGTCGCCGCCCCGATCGGCGTGCTGGACGCCGCGCCGGTGTGCGACGGCGCGGCGGCGGTGGTGGTCTGCTCGCGCGAGGCGCTGCGTCCCGCTCACCGGGCGGTGCGCATCGCGGCCGCCGCCGCCGCGACCGACACCATCGGCCTCGCCGGCCGCGCCGACCTGCTGACCCTGGGCGCCGCCCGCCGTTCGGCCGAGAAGGCGTTCGCGGCCAGCGGCTTCGCGCCGCGGGACTGCGACCTCTTCGAGGCGCACGACGCCTTCACCATCATCACCGCGCTGTCGCTCGAGGCCTGCGGCTTCGCGCCGCGGGGAGAGGCGCTGAAGCGCGCCGCCCACGGCTGCTTCGCCCGCGGCGGCTGCATCCCGCTCTCGACCTGCGGCGGCCTCAAGGCCCGCGGCCACCCGGTGGGTGCGAGCGGCGTCTACCAGGTCGTCGAGGCGACCGCGCAGCTGCGGGGCGAGGCCGGGGCGAACCAGGTCGCGGGCGCCCGCGTGGCGCTCACGCAATCGATCGGCGGCCACGGCTCGATCGCCGTGACCCACGTGCTGGAGTCCTGACGCCGATGGACCTGCCGCGCTATCACCGCCTGACCGCGCCCTACTACCGGCTCGAGGGCCGGCGCTGCAAGCGCTGCGGCGAGCTGCAGTTCCCGCCCCGGGATGCGTGCGGCGCCTGCCGCGGCCGGGAGACGGAGCCCTACCGCTTCTGCGGGCGGGGCGCCGTCTACTCCTTTGCCGAGGTGGCCCAGGCCCCGCGGGGGTTCTCCGGACCCTACATGGTGGCGCTGGTGGAGCTCGAGGAGGGGGTCCGGGTGACCGCGCAGCTCACCGACGTCGATGTGGACGAGGTCGAGATCGGCATGCCGGTCGAGATGGTGACCCGGCGGCTGCAGGAGAAGGGGCCGCAGGGATACCTCGTCTACGGCTACAAGTTCCGCCCGGTGATGCCGCGGAACGGTGCGTCGTGAAGCGGGCGCGCTGGGTGGATCTCGCCACGGCGGCGTCGTCGGTGCCGGCCGGCTCCATGGTCGCTCACCCCGAGCGGCTTCATGCTGGAACGGGCACCGATGGCGCTGATCTCGCGGGCCGCCTGGTGCTCGAGCCCGTGCACTGAGCGGCCGCGGCGCCGAGCCGCAGGCGCTCCCGTTGCCGTCTCCGGCCGCTCGCAGCGTCTCGGTCTCGGCACCGCCTGGATGGAAAGGCGCTGCCCGCCGCTGCCGGCCTGGCTTCAGCGCAGGTGGGTGCGGAACCAGTCGACGGTGCGCTGCATGACGTCGAGGCTGTCGGCGGGGCCCAGGTGGTGGCCCTCGTCGGGATAGATCACCAGCCGGGTCTCGACCCCGAGGGTCTTCAGCGCGTGCCAGAGCTCGTAGGCCTGGGGCGCCGGCACCTCGGCGTCGCGCTCGCCCTGCAGCACGAGGGTCGGGGTGCGCACCGCCTTGATGAAGCTGATGGGGGAGCTGCGGGCGTAGATCCAGGGATCGTCGTACACCGACGCGCCGAAGTAGGGGATCATCCACTGGTCGATGCGGTTCTGGCCGTAGTAGCTCTGCCAATTGACGATGCCGGCACCGGCGACCGCGGCGCGGAAGCGCTGGGTCTGGGTGACCGCCCACATCGTCATGTAGCCGCCGTAGCTCCAGCCGTAGATGCCGGTGCGCTCGGGGTCGACGGGTGCGTCGGCCGCGGCCGCGTCGATGCCGCCCAGGATGTCGCGCAGGTCGCCGTAGCCGAAGTCCTTGACGTTGCCGCGGGTGAAGTCCTCGCCCTGGCCGTAGCTGCCGCGGGGATTGGGCATGAGGACGTAGAAGCCCTGGCTGGCGAGCACGCCGGCGACCCGGGGCCAGCCTGGCTTGGCGGACGAGGCCGGTCCGCCGTGCACCAGCACGACCAGGGGATGGCGGCCCGGCGGCGGCGCCGGCCGGCCGCCGTTCTCCGCCAGGGGCGCCAGCAGCCAGCCTTGCACCAACTGCGCGCCGGAGCCGGCGAGCGGCACTGCCGCCGTCGTCGGCGGAGAGGCGTCGCTCGGCCAGTGCAGGCTGCGAGCCTCGCCCCAGGACGGGCGCAGACCGGCGTTGCGATGGGTGAGCTGGCGCCAACCGATCTCCGCGAGGACGCCGGTGGCGCCGATCGCGCCCGCGGCGCCGGTGGCGCCAGGGCCGGGCCCCGGGCCGGCCGCCGGTCCGACCCAGATCTCGGGCGGCTGCGCGAACGAGCTGACGATCGCGGCGGCGGTGCGGCCGTCCCGCGCCACGGACAGGCCCGGCTCGTCCCCGGTGCCGCCGAAGGCTGCCGCCCGGCGCCACAGCTCGGTCGGCTGGCGGCCGAGGCCGGCCGGATCGATCTTCACCAGGCCCGAGCCGCCGTCGACGATCTCGAACGCCAGCAGCTCGCCGCTCGCCGTCCAACTCAAGCTGGCGGCCGACGCCGCCATGCCGGGAGTCAGGTCGCGCGCCGGGCCGCCGGCGGCGGGGATGGCATAGACGTCGCCGCCCGTGACTCCCTGGTCGCTCATCAGGCCGCCGATGAAGGCGACCTGGCTGCCGTCGGGCGACCAGCGCGGCTCGGCGATCTGGAAGGATGGCTGCAGCAGGGTCGTCGCGGCACCCGAGGCCCGGTCGAAGCGGTAGAGGCGGGCGATCCACCAGTTGTCGTCTCCCGAACCGTTCGCGGCGACGGCGGCGAAGGCGCCGCCGTCCGGCGACCAGTCGTACTCGTAGACGAAGAGATCGGGGGGCGACACCTCGCGCAGCCGGCCGGTCGCCAGCTCCACCACGGCCAGCCGCTGCTCCTCGGGGGTCTCGCCAACCACGCCGCGGTCGCGCGGCACGGCATGGGTCGGCCCGGCCTCCGCCGTCCTGCCGGCGATGTGCAGGAAGGCAACCGAGCTGCCGTCCGGAGACCATGACGGGGCGCTGATCTGGCCGTCGACATGGGTGAGCTCGGCGACGCGGCCGCTGGCCACGTCGGCGACCCAGAGCTGCAGCTGGGCGCACCCGTCCTGCGATGGACCCTCTGCCGGCGGAGCCGCCGCGCCGGCTGCCGCGGCCCTGCCGGCGCCGCCCCTGGGGGCGGCGTGCCGCCGTGCCGCGGCACCTGCCGAGCTGTCCGAGACCGAGCCGTCCGAGAGGAAGGCCAGCCGGCTGCCGTCCGGCGACCATGCCGGCTCCTTGGCGCAAGACTCGTCTCGAGCTCCGATCCGGCGCGGCGAAGGTGCGGGTCCGCCGGCGCCGGCGGCGCTTCCGGTGCCGGCGAGATCGCCGGCGAAGACCGCGGTTCGCCGTGATGGGTGCCCGTCCGCCCCGCGCAGGCCCTCCACCCAGGCGATCCGCTTCCCGTTCGGCGCCAGGGCGACCGACCCGAAGCTGTCCAAGGCCGCGGCCAGCGTCAGCATCTCTTCGATGGCCGGGACCTCCGGAGCCACCCGGGCCGCTGCGGAGGCCGGTGGAGGCGCCGCCGCGGTGGCGCGTGCCGGCGGGGGAGGGGCCGCGGCCCAGGCCGCGGTCCCCAGGAGCGCCGCCAGCAGAGCCGCGGCCGGCATGGCTGCCGCCAGCACAGCGACCCTGTCGCGGCTGCGGCGCCTGGCGTTCGCCGGGTCCCCTCCTCGTCGCGCGCGTGGGCGGCGCCTGGCGGTGGGCGTTACGGGGCGACGTTGACAACCGCTGGCGCTCTTGGCGATCACTGGCTCTCCTCGAGGTCTGTCGGGCTCCCGGCGCCAGACGCCTGGCGGTAGAGATCCGGCTTGACGATCTCCATGTGGCGATCGGGATGGGCGAGAGGTCTGAATCCGAAATGGCCGTAGAGACCGTGCGCGTCGCGGGTGATCAGCGAGAAGCGGCGCAGGCCGGCGAGCCGCGGGTGGTCCATGACGCATTCGATCAACCAGCGCCCGAGACCCTGCCCGCGGTGATCGGGGAGGACATAGACGTCCATCAGATAGGCGAAGGTGGCGGAGTCGGTACACACGCGTGCCAGGCCGACCTGTCGGCTGCCCTCCTCGAGCAGGCTGAAGCAGAGCGAGTTGGCGATCGCCCGCGCCAGCAGCTCGCGCGGCACGCCCTCGCACCAGTAGGCATGGACCAGGAAGGCGTGCACGGCGTCAAGGTCGAGGCGCTTGCGATCGGTGGTGACCGTGTGGGCGCCGCGGGTGCGTTCGAAGGGCATGGTTCGCCTGGTGGCTCCCAGTCCAGGTCAGGTTCCGACAAGCCCGGCGCCGCCACCGCGTCCGGTTCGGCCGGCGATGAGCAGCGCGGCCACTGCGGCGGCGAGCAGCGCCAGCCCGGCGCCGATCAGCATCGCCAGGCGGAAGCCGTCGACGAAGGCCTCGCGGACGGCGCGCTGCACCCGCGCGCGCGCCGGGGAGGCGAGGTCCGACGGCGGGACGAGAGCCGCGAGCTTCAGGCTCTGGGCGGAGATCGCGGCCCGGTCGGCCGGGGACAGGGTGGCGTGGGCGCCGGGCCCGCCGGTCGCGTCGCTTGCGTCGCTCGCACGTCTCGCGTCGCCTGCGTCGCTCGCATCCTTCGCACCGCTCGCGTCCATCGCTCCGATCGCGTCGAGGCGCCGCTCGAGACCGCGCTGGAAGGCGCCGAGGACGACGAGCCCGAAGGCCGCGACAGCCAGCAGGGAGGCCGCGCGGGCTACCGCGTTGTTGATGCCCGACGCCAGCCCGGCGTGGCGGGTCTCGACGGCTCCCATGACGGTCGTGGTGAGCGGCGCGACGCTCACCGCCATGCCGAGGCCGAGCACGGTGACGGCGGGGAAGAACGAGAGCCAGTAGGAGGCACCGCTGCCGGCAAGAGCGAACAGGGCGAGGCCGGCGGCGGCCACCGCCGGTCCCGCCACCAGCGGCAGCCGCGGTCCGTAGCGGTCCACCAATCCGCCCGCCCAACGCGACAGCAGGAACATCAATGCCACGAACGGCAGCAGCGCCGCGCCGGCCGCCGCGGCAGAGTAACCCTGCACCTGGATGAGGTCGAAAGGCAGGAAGAACAGCGCGCCGCCCAGCGCGCCGTAGAGGCACAGGGTCAGCAGGTTGGCGCCGGCGAAGGTGCGGGAACGGAAGAGGCCGAGCGGCATCATCGGCTCCGGCATCCGCGCTTCCACGACCACGAAGACGGCCAAGGCGGCGACCCCGGCCCCGAGCGCCACCAGGGCCGTGGTGCCGACGGCGCCCTTCTCCGGGAGCTCGATGAGGCCGTAGGTGAGGCCGGCCAGCCCCAGGGTGGCGAGCGCGGCTCCCGCCCAGTCGAGCCGCGAGGCCGCCCCGGGATCGCAACTCTCCGGCACCCGCCAGGCCGAGAGCGCCAGCACCGCCACGGCCAGCGGCAGATTGAGGAAGAACACCCATCTCCAGGATCCGTGGTCGACCAGCCAACCGCCCACCAGCGGCCCGACCGCGGCGGTGACGCCGGTGAAGGCGGACCAGGTGCCGATGGCGCGGCCCCGACTCTCGGGAGGGAAGCTCGCGCTCAGGATGGCGAGGCTGCCGGGCACCAGCAGCGCGGCGCTCGCCCCCTGCACCACCCGGGCGGCGATCAGCCAACCGATCCCAGGCGCCAGGCCGCAGGCAGCCGAGGCGAGGGCGAAGAGGGCGACGCCGGCGCTGAACATCGCCCGCCGCCCGTAGCGGTCGCCGAGCGCGCCGCCCACCAGGATCAGGGCGGCCAGCGGCAGCGCATATCCCTCCACGACCCATTGCACGTCGCCCACCGTGGCGCCGAGGTCGCGTTGCAGCGCCGGCAGGGCGACGTTGACCGCCGTGCCGTCGATGAAGGCCATGCTGGAGCCGAGGATGGTGGTGCCGAGCACCCAGGCTCCCCGGGCCCTCGGCTGGCGCGCGTCCGGCAGGGCAGCCGCGGAGGAGGGACCGGCGAGCACGACGCCCGCGTCGCACGGCGCGCGCAGCGAGCTCACGCCGGCTCCTCGCCCGGCTCACCGGCTGGCGCCCGACGAACACGTGGCACGCCGGCCACCACCATGCGGCCGCCGGCGGCTGCCGCCAGGACTGCTCCCACCAGCAGCGCGGTGGCGCTGAGGGAGCCCAGGGTGGCGGCGGCGGGCGTCCAGGGAGCGTCCGCCGTCATCGGCTGCCGCGCGAAGCCGAGAGCCGCGCAGCCGGCCGCGGCCAGCAGCAGCCCGAGCGCCGAGTCGCAGGCCAGCGCCGCCGCCTGGCTGTAACGGCGCAGCGCCTCGGCGGCTTGCAGCGCCAGCAGGACCGCTGCCGCCGTCAGCGCGCCGTAGGCGCCGTACCAGCGCAGCGCGCGTGGAGTCACCATCGCCAGCCGGTCGGGGAGGCCGGCCAGCCAGCCGAGCCAGGGCTCGGCGGCCAGGGCCAGGAGCGTGGCGGCGAGCGCCGCGACGGCGAGCCGTTCACGAGCCCTGAAGCCATGCCGGCAGAGCGCCGCCGCCAGCAGCGCCGCCGCTGCGGCCAGCTTGACCGCGGCCAGCCAGGCCGGAAGGCCGGCGCGGAACGACGGCGCCAACCAGGAGGGACGGGACGTCGCCGGCATCAGCCAGGCGGCGGCGATGACGCTCACGTCGACCGCCAGCGCGACGCGCAGGGGCCGGAGCCGCCACGCCTCCCGCCAGGGCAGGGCCAGATCCGCGGCCCCCGGCTGCCGGGTCGCCCAGGCCAGCGCCACGGCTTGCAGTGCCGGGATGGCGAGCAGGTCGAGGAGCGCCGGATAACCATGATCGACTCGTCCGAAGAGCAGCGACGAAGCTCCCGCGCGCATGAGCCAGTAGGCCCCCAGCAGCGCCAACCAGAGGTTGACCACGCGTCTCATTCCACCCCCCACTCGCCGTAGCGGCATTATTCACCACGCGGGACCCGGCCCGCCATCGGTGTAGGCTTGGGGTCATGAGGCGAGCGACCATCACCCTTCCCGACGACCTCGAAGCGGAGCTCGAGTCCTACCTGGCAGCCCAGGATGCCGCTCCCAGCCTCACCAGGCTGGTCGAAGCGGCGCTCCGCCGGTACTTGCACGACCAACGGCTGGAGGCGCGGCAGTACCGGCCGCCCCAAGGTCGATTGCGCATCACGCCGGCCAGCCGCGGCAGCGGCGCCGCGGACGCCACCCTCGACCATCGTTAGCCATCTCAGCGTTGGGGCCTTCGATCATCATTTCGACGTCATGGGCACGGCGGTCTGGCGCTAACGGTTGGTTCGGCGCGCAAACACCGCCTGGGCGGTTGCATCCGGACCCCTGGCCGCGAGATCTTTACCCCGCCATGGCGACGTATGCGATCGGCGACGTTCACGGGTGCTTCGTGACGCTGCGCGCCTTGCTGGCGCGGTGCGGCTTCTCGCCGCGCCAGGACCGGCTGTGGATGGTCGGGGACCTGGTCAACCGCGGCCCCCGCTCGCTCGAGGTGCTGCGCTGGGCGGCGGCGATGGGCGACCGGCTGGTGGTGGTGCTCGGCAACCATGACCTCTACCTCCTGGCCCGCGCCGCCGGGCTGGCCGAGCGCAAGCGCCGCGACACCCTGGACGCGGTGCTCGAGGCCGCCGACGGCGACGAGCTGGTGTCCTGGCTGCGGGCCCGGCCGCTGCTGCACCGCGAGGGCGACCGCGTGCTGGTCCATGCCGGCCTCTTCCCGCAGTGGAGCATCGAGGCCGCCGAGCGGCTGGCGCGGGAGACCGAGGAACGGCTGCGCGGGCGGAACGGCGGCCGGCTGCTGCTCTCGTCGCTCGCCAAGCGCGATGACCGCTGGCGCGAGAGTCTGAGCACAGGCGCCCGCGCCCGCGTCGTCCTCGCCGGCATGGCGCGGCTGCGCGCGCTGACCGCCGGCGGCACGATGTGCGCCGACTTCAGCGGCCCGCCGGCGGAGCTGCCGGCCGGCTGCCTGCCCTGGTTCGAGTTTCCGGGCCGCCGCAGCGCCGGCGCGCTGGTGATCTTCGGTCACTGGGCCGCCCTCGGCTTGCGCCTCGCCCCCGGCGTCGCCGCGCTCGACACCGGCTGCGTCTGGGGTCAGGCCCTGACCGCGCTGCGCCTCGACGACGGCACGGTGTTCCAGGAACCGAACCGCGACTTCTGAGGTATCGCGGCGGTGCGTCAGGTCCCGGGGGCAGCTCCTCGATCAGTCGTGCGGCGCTGGCCCGGAGCGCAGGGAGATCATCCTCGAATCCAAACTGCGGCCGATGCCCGTACTGATGGCTGGAGCCCCGATCTGCCATTGGATCTGGTCTGATCTCTCGAAGTCATTGATCTGTTTGGCACCGGAGGCGGGACCTGAACCCCAATCAGACTAAGGTAGACTCGATAGACAGCGTGCCGACTGCAAGCGTGGCGTCCAGGCCGGTTTCGCCGGCCGCGGCGGCTCATGAACGAGTCCCGGCGGCCGTGACGCTCCGGCAGCGGCAGGGCGCGCGCCGGGAGCGCGCGGGGAGACAAGGACGCCAATGAGCGACAACGGCCCAGAGACACCGGCCGCGGCGCACCCGGAGGACGCCGCCACGGGTACACCGGGCGCGCCGGGCGCTGCTGCCGGCGAGCGTGCGGCAGGCACGGAGAGCGATATCGCCGCCGGCACCGCTGCGGGCGCGGTCATCCCAAGCGCTGCGACGGCCCCAAGCGCCGCGGCCGCCCCGAGCGCCGCAGCGGTCTCGAGCGACGCTGCCCTCGCGAGCATGCCCGCCGCTCCGGGCGCCGCCGCGGCTCCGGGCAAGCGGCCGCTGGTGCATCGTCATCACTTGCTGGTGCGCGTGGCCCACTGGGCCAACGCCGTGCTGCTCTTGGGCATGATCGCGAGCGGGCTGCAGATCTACAACGCCTTCGGCCACTTCGGCCGGCGCGGCGGACCGTTCTTTCCCAACCCGTTCGACGGCAAGCCCTTCCCGCGCTGGGCGACGATGGGCGGCTGGCTCGCGGGAGGGCTCAACTGGCACTTCGCGCTGGCGTGGCCGTTCGTGCTCACCGGCGCCGCCTACCTGCTCTACATGGTGATCTCCGGCGAGTGGCGGTCGCTGCTCTTCCGGCCGCGCGACGTACCGCGCGCCATCGCCATGCAGCTCTATTACCTGCGCCTGCGCAAGCAGCACCCGCCGCAGGGCAAGCACAACGCGCTGCAGAAGGGCGCCTACACCTTCATCCTGCTGCTGGGCGTCATCTCGGTGCTGTCCGGGTTCGCCATCTACAAGCCCGCGCAGCTCTCCTGGCTGACCGCCCTGTTCGGGGGCTACGAGCTCGCCCGCTACTGGCACTTCTGGGCGGTCTTCCTGTTCCTTGCGTTCACGCTGGTCCACGTGACCCTGGTCCTGGTGGTCGACCCGGCGTCGCTGCGCGCGATGATCACCGGCTGGTACCGGGGGAGGTTCCCGAGTCATGACTGACCGACGCCTGTCGCGCCGCGACCTCTTTCGCCTCGGCCTGGCGGCCGGACCCGCATCCCTGCTCGCCTCCTGCGGCTGGGACGGCGGACCTCACCTCGGACCGAAGCTGCACGCCATCTCGAAGGTGAACGATTGGGTGGGCGAGAAGCTGTTCCTGTCCGCGGACCGTCTCGCGCCGCAATACCCGCGGTCGCAGCGCACCGCGGCCCGCGACTTCCCGGCATATTCGATCTCCCATCCGTTGCCGGTGGTCGCGGACCCGGCGGCCTGGGCGTTCGAGGTCAAGGGGTTGGTCGCGCAGCCGCAGCGGCTGACGCTCGCCATGATCCAGGCGCTGCCGCGCGTCACCTACACGGTCAAGCATCACTGCGTCGAAGGCTGGACGGCGATCGCCACTTGGACCGGCGCGCCGCTCGCCTCCGTCATCGCCATGGCGCAGCCCACCGCCGCGGCGCGCTACATCCGCTTCGACAGCTTCGATCACGGCTACTTCAACGGCTGGGACCTGAAGAGCGCCATCCATCCGCAGACCATCCTGGCCTACGCCTGGAACGATCGGCCCTTGACCCCCGCCCACGGCGCCCCGCTGCGGGTCTATGCGCCGATCAAGCTCGGCTACAAGCTCACCAAGTTCCTGACCGCCATGACCTTCACCGCCGAGCAGCCGGGCGGCTACTGGGAGAACCAGGGCTACCCGTGGCTGGGCGGGGTCTGAGGCGCGCGGCCGGAGCCGGCTTCAATCTCCCAACCCGCGCTTCGCGGCGACGGCGGCGAGCCGCCGGTCGAGGGTCCATAGTCGAGAGCCGTCGAGAGCGGCCGAGCAGAGCAGATGCGCATCGATCCAACCCAGGCCGCTCCCGGCAAGCTCGTGCTCGGCGACGAAGCGCAGGACCTCCTCGTGCTCGGCTTGCTCGGCCTGCGGCAGGTTTCCCAACAAGGTGAGAATCTCGGCGGAGCGCCGAAGATGCCCCATCGCCACCTCGCCGGTCACGAACGGATGGCCGGCCACGCGAGCCTCGGCCAGCAAGTCCCGCAGGCGCGTGTTGCCTTGCCGGAGATGGTCCACCCAGACGGAGGTGTCGACCAGGATCACCGCGGCAGCCCGCGCGCCCGCGACCGCCGGCGACGCGCCGCTCGCAGGCCAGGCTCGGAGCCGCCGAGCGCGGCCAAGCGCCGTGCGCTCTCCCTGGCGATCAGAGCCTCCAGCCCCGCCTGGACGACGGCGGTCTTCTCTGCGATGCCCGAGAGCCTACGCGCCTTCTCGATCAGCTCGTCATCGAGGATCAGGGTGGTTCGCATGCATATGAGTATGGCTGGTTGATACATATACAGTCAAGTGCAACTTCTACCGGCGGGCGGCGGGGGTGTCGAGGCGCAGGAGGTGGAAGGGCGGCGGCACGGCGGCGTGTGCGAGGTCGAAGTCGTCGTCCTCGACAGGGATCGCGAGCCTGGCGCGGTCCTCGAAGGTGAGCAGCACTTGGATGCCGCGAATGCCGCGGGGCGAGGGGTGCCCGTCGGCGGCCCAGAGGTCGAGGCTGGCGGTCTCCTCGGGCTTGCCGGCGGCCTTCAGCCGGAGGGTTGGCGTCCAATGTTCGACGCCGGCGGCGGTGACCGCGACGCGGTGCAGGGGGCCGTCATCGGAGCCCAGGGTGAGGACGCCGAGGAGCTCCGGGATGGAGCTGCCGGTCTGCGGCGGGTGCTCGCCGTTGGTGCCGTGGTAGGCCACGACCCGCGAGACCAGGGTGTTCGGGATGGCAACGAAGGCGACGCCCTCGGCGGTGGCGGTCGCCTCCAGCCGGCCGGTCCTCAGGCTGTAGTAATGGTGAACGTCCTCGGCGCCGCAGCAGCCGTGCTTGGTGGAGGCGAAGAGCTGCTGCTCCGCCAGCACCGCTCCCTCGTCGGAGGCATCGCCGAACGACCAGAGCTTGGCGTCGAAGCGCGCCCTGGCGGCGGTCCAGCCGGACACGGCAAGTGTCGACTCGCTCGCCTCCGCATCCGAATGAGAGGTGCTCTCGAGGCGCTCGACCAGCAGCACGTCCACGGCATCGCGGTCCATCCGCTGCCGGACGTGGACCAACTCGTAGCGCGGCTCGACGACCGTGCGGTCCCACCCGCCACGGGCATTGCGGTGCTCCTCGAAGCTGGCCTGCGCCTCGAAGCGGTGCGGCGCCGCCTGCCCCGCTCCCGCCTGCACTCGACTTCCGCCGCCGGCGCGCGTGCAAGCGCCCCAGACCGCAAGCAGCATTGCCGCGCCGACGAAGGTGCGCAGCCAGTCGTGCCTTCTCCACTTCATGGTCATTCCTCCGCGAGCCGGGCCGTGGCGCCCTGAGCAGCATCGCTTGTCGCTTGGCAGGTGCGGCTCACAGCCTACATGACGGAGATGCGGCTTCCTCGGAGCAAAGGGGACACGGCGGAGCCCTCCCGGTGCGCCCGCATCAGGCCCAGCTACGACAGAGTGCTTGGTCAAGCCAGCCGGCTGACCGCGTCGGCTCCGCCGCCGCTTGCCGCAGCCGCGGGCGCCAGCGCCTGCCGCAGCCGCACCACCTCGCCGATGACGAGAGTGGCGGGGGAGGCGAGGCCCGCCGTGGCGGCGAGCTCGGCGATGTCGCCGAGGGTGCCGGTCAGGACCCGCTCGTCCTCGCGGCTGCCGTTCTCGACGATGGCGGCGGGGGTGTCGAGCGCCTTGCCGTGGCCGGCGAGGAGGGCCGTGATCTCGCCGAGGCGGGCGGCGCCCATGAGGACCACGAGGGTCTCGACGCGGGCGAAGGCTGCCCAGTCGAGGCGGTCGGCGCCGGCGCAGTGACCGGTCACCACCGCGAAGCTGGCGGCGACGCCGCGGTGGGTGAGCGGAATGCCGGCCAGCCCGGGGACCGCCACCGCGCTGGTGACGCCGGGCACCGCTTCCCAGGCCACGCCGGCGGCGGCGCAGGCCAGGGCCTCCTCGCCGCCGCGCCCGAAGACGAAGGGGTCGCCACCTTTGAGCCGCACCACGACGCGGCCGGCGCGCGCCTGGCGCACCAGCAGGGCGTCGATCTCCTGCTGGCGCAGCGCCTGGCGGTCCGGGCTCTTGCCGGCATAGACCCGCCGCGCGGCGGGCGGCGCCTCCGCCAGCAGGCGGGCGTCGACCAGGCGGTCGTAGACCACGACGTCAGCTTGCCGCAGGCACCGCAGTCCCCGCACGGTGATCAGCTCGGGATCGCCGGGACCCGCCCCCACCAGGTAGACGATGCCGCCGCCGCGGCCGCCGCCCGGGCTCATTCGGCTCCTCATTCGGCTCCTGCCGTGCCTGCCGCCGGCGGCTCGACGCCGAGGATCTCCGCGAAGCGCCGCCGGGCGCCGGTCTCGTCGCCGCGGCGCAGCAGCTCGAGGGCATCGGAATCGACCAGGGCGTACCAGAGGTCGCGCCGCAGCGCCAGGTCCGGCTGCCGCGCCGCCAGCGCGGCGCGCACGGAGCCGGCGAGAGCGAGGAAACGTGCGTGCTGGTGCCCGAGCTCGCCTTCGAGCCACTGGCGCAGGCGCACC
>DATDGZ010000085.1:0-32491 GCA_036521795.1 Thermoanaerobaculia bacterium
GTTCGCCGCCGCCGCCAGCAGGTGCTCCAGGCGCTCGCCCTGCCAGCGCTCGGCGAACTGGTCGAAGAGCCGGTCGCGCCGTAAGCGGTTGAGCCGCGCCAGGGCCAGCAGGCCAGGTTCGTGGGCGCGGCGGCGCTCGACGCGCAATTGGTGCCGGTCGATCTCGCCGCCGGTCAGGGTCAGCTCGAGCAGCCGGTGGGCACGCTCCGTGGCGGCGTCGCCCGCCGCCGCAGCGAGCTCGGATTCCAGCACGTGCGCGTCGTGGAGCTCGCCGAGCAGGTCTTGCAGACCTTTGAGGTCGCGCACCAGCTCGCCGGCCCGCACCTGCCCGTGGGCCGCCGCGACCAGCTGGGCCAGCGGATCCGCGAGATACCGCAGGCGCTTCGCGCCGATCCTCGCCGCGTGCGCCCGCTCCACGTCGCCGGCGGCGGTGACGCGCCGGAGCCGGCGTTCGAGCTTGGCGGCGTGCCGGCGCAGGATGCCGGCCGCGGCCTCGCCGAATCTCGGCGGCGGCAGGCTCTCGTCGAGGCGCACCTCGGCGCGGTACACCGACAGCCGGCGGCGCAGGCCCTCGTCGACCGGCGCGAAGTCCCGCGCCACCTCGCTCCGCAGCTCGCCGTACGACGTGTCCTTCTGCCGCTCGAACCGCTCCAGCAGCCAGGCCAGGCCCTGTCGATGCTGGCGATTGCGGCGTCCGGCCTCGGCTCCGTGCTCGCGCAGCCAGGCAATCTGCACCTCGGCATCGCGGCCCGGACCGGTGGCGCGGGCGAGTCGGCGCAGCCGGCGGGAGAGCTTCTCAGGCACCGAGCCGCCGAGCTGGTCCCGGTAGGAGTCGAGGCAGCTGCGCAGCCGGCGGAGCGCCACCCGCAGGTCGTGAAGCGCCTCGCCGTCTTCGGGGTCGGCGAGCCGCGGCAGGGCGGCGCCAGCCTGGTCGAGGTAAGCGAGAGCGAGGCGGCGCGCCCCTTCCTCGGGGGAGCGCTCGAGGATCTCCGGCGATTCTTCGACGCTCTCGGTCATCCGCAGCCGGTGGCATCAGGCGCGGGCGGTCGCGGTCACCGGCGGCCCGCTCGGTTCATGCGTAGGCCGATCGCCGGCCTTGCGCCACGAGGCACTAGTGTCCCAGCTCGCGCAGCTGGGCCGGGTTCAGCGCCCAGAGCAGCGAAGCGGTTCCGGCACCCACCTCGCCCGGGAACTCGAGCAGGCAGGCGCCACCCTTGCGGAAGGAGAACAGCCGCTTCTCGGTGCCGGTCAACAGCCAGGAGAGGATCAGGCTGATGCTCGGCTCGTGGCCGACCACCGCCACGTTCTCGCCGGTCTGCTTGCGCAGCCAGCTCAGGAACTCGATCGGCGACGCCTCCGGCGCGAGCTCGGCGATCTCCACCTCGCGCAGACCGCCGTACACCGTGTCGAGCACGGCCCCGGTCTGTGCCGCCCGGGTGAGCGGGCTGGTGGCGAGGAGGTCGATCTCGGGGACCTGCGTCCGGAGGCCCCGGGCCGCCTGCTTCATCCTCTTGCGGCCTTCGTCGGTGAGCGGGCGCAGGCGGTCGTCTTTGCCAGTTCGCGCGAACTCTTCGCTGTCTTCGGCGATGGCGTGGCGGACGATCAGGAGCTTCATGCGATCCCCTCGGCTCAGCGCATAGCTTTTATCCCGTCCGGCGCCAATTTGCAAAGGTGGGCAAGAAAAAAGGGGCCGGCGAGGCGGCGGCGCGAGCCCGACCGCCCGACCGTCCTCTCCGGCCGTGCGCGGAGGTCCAAAGGTGGCGTCGCCGGCGAGAGAGGCGATCTCGCGAGCGGCGCCAAGACAGGATAGTCGAGGCCGGGGTCTCGGGTCGTGGCGAGGGAGTCGCGGGACGGTGACGAGTCCGAGGCCGCCGGCCGGCGGCGGACCGCCAGGGATGCAAGGGAAATCCAGCCAGGACACTACCTGGCTGCCATCCGGCCGGCCATCCGGTCGCCGCCGGCCATGATAGGTTCTGCGTGCCGTCTTTCCCGGAGAGCGCGAGCATGGCACCTCCCGACACGTCCCCCGAAGCCGGCGAGGCGCCGCGGCGCACGCCGCTCTACGAGTGCCACCGCGAGCTCGGCGCCCGCATGGTGGCCTTCGCCGGCTGGGAGATGCCGGTGCAATACACCGGCGTGATCGAGGAGCACCGGGCGGTGCGCGGCGCGGCCGGCCTCTTCGACGTTTCGCACATGGGCGAGGTGCGGGTGCGTGGCGCCGGCGCGGAACGCTTCCTGCAGCGCCTCACCCCGAACGACGTGGCGCAGCTCGTGCCCGGGCGCGCCCATTACAGCGGCCTGCTGACCGACCGCGGCACCTACGTCGACGACCTGCTGATCTACCGCCTGGCGGCGGACGATTTCCTCGTCGTGGTCAACGCTGCCAACGCGGCGGGCGACCTGGCCTGGATCCGCGAACATGCGTCCGACCGGGAGGGCGCCGCGCCGGCGGACCTGGAGATCGCCGACCAGGGCGACCGCTTCGCGCTGCTCGCCCTGCAGGGTCCGCGGGCCCTCGCCATCCTCGAGCCTCTCGCCTCCCCCGGAGTCGCCGGGCTGCGCTACTACGGCTTCCTGCGCGGCGAGGTGGCCGGGGTGCCGGCGATCCTGTCGCGGACCGGCTATACCGGCGAAGACGGTTTCGAGCTGTACCTCGAGCCGGAAGGGGCGCCTGAGGTCTGGCGGCGCCTGCTCGCCGCCGGTGCGCCGCATGGCCTGGTGCCGGCCGGACTCGGCGCCCGCGACACGCTGCGGCTCGAGGCGGCGATGGCGCTCTATGGCCACGAGATCGACGAGCGCACGACGCCGCTCGAGGCGGGGCTCTCCTGGGTGGTGAAGCTCGGCAAGGGCGATTTCCAGGGACGCGCGGCTCTCCTCGAGCAGAGCGAGCAGGGCGTTCGACGCACCCTGGTGGGCTTCACGGTCGAGGGCCGGGGAATCGCTCGCCAGGGGCATGGAGTTCTATCCGGTGGCGAGGCGGTGGGCGAGGTCACCAGCGGCACCTGGAGCCCGACGCTCGAGAAGGCCGTCGGCATGGCGTACGTGCCGCCGGCGCTGGCGGCCCCGGGAACGCCGCTGGAGCTGGACGTGCGCGGGCGGAAGCTGCCCGCCGCGGTGGTCGAGCTGCCGTTCTACCGCCGCCAGAAGAAGCCCGCGTAGCGAGCCGTGCCGTGGCGGATCTCCCGCCGGGTGCCGGAGCCGGCCAGGCCCCGCGGCAGCCCTGCGGCAGCCACTGCCTGGCCTGGCCGGACCGATCCGGAGCGAACCGGTTGGTGTATAACTGACGGAACCGAGACCGCGAGGAGGTTCTCCTCTTATTGCAAGCTGACAGGGGGGTCGCCGACAGCATGTATTCCAGTGACTATCTGTACTCGAGAGAGCACGAGTGGGTGCGGGTGATGGATGACGTCTGCGTGCTGGGGATCACCGAATTCGCCCAGCAGGAGCTCGGCGAGGTGGTGTTCGTCGAGCTGCCGGAGGTTGGCCAGATGTTCAACGCCCAGGACGAGCTGGGCACGATCGAGTCGGTCAAGGCCGTCGCCGAGGTCTACTCGCCGGTGGCGGGCGAGGTGGTGGAGATCAACGAGGCAGTGGTGGACGACCCGGAGATGCTCAACGACGATCCGCACGGCGAGGGCTGGCTGGTCAAGATCCGCTTCTCGTCCGCCGACGACCTCAAGGCGCTGATGAATGCCGAAGCCTACGAGGAGTACATCAAGAGTGGCGAAGCCTAGCCCGAGACCGGAAGGTCCGGCGGTAAGCACGCCGGCGGGCACGGTGGACGCGGCGGGCACGGCGGCGATCGCCGCTCCGGCCGGCCCGTCCGGCCTGGTTGCCTCGGCCGGTCCGCCCTGCCCCGCCGCCGCCTCTCCCGCCGGCGTGCCGGCCACGCTGTCGTTCGAGCGGCCCCCCGCGTCCCTGCGGCCGGTCGACACGTTCGTGCGCCGCCACCTCGGGCCGCAAGAGGCCGAGGTCGAGGCGATGCTCGACGTGCTCGGCGTGCCCTCGCTCGACGCGCTGGTCGACGAGACGGTCCCCGCATCGATCCGGCTGGGGAGGCCGCTGGCGCTGGCCGGCCTGCCCGAAGACCGCGAGATCGGCGAGCACGAGGTGCTGCAGGCTCTGCGCCGCCTGGCCTCGCAGAACCAGGTCTACAGGTCCTATCTCGGCATGGGTTACCACGGCTGCATCGTGCCCGCGGTCATCCAGCGCAACGTGCTGCAGAATCCCGGCTGGTACACCCAGTACACCCCCTACCAGGCGGAGATCTCCCAGGGCAGGCTCGAGGCGCTGCTGACCTTCCAGACCATGGTCGAGGACCTGACCGGGCTGCCGATCGCCAACGCCTCGCTGCTCGACGAGGCGACCGCCGCCGCCGAGGCGATGCACATGTGCCTGGCCCTCGCTCCCGCCGGTCCGCGCGGCGAGCGCAAGGTCTTCCTGGCAGCCTCGTCCTGCCACCCGCAGACCCTGGCCGTCTTGCGCACCCGCGCCGAGGCCGCCGGCGTCGAGGTGCGTGTGTTGCCGCTCGCCTCCGATGCGGACCTGGACGGCGTGGAGATGGGCGACGTCTTCGGGGTGCTCCTGCAGTACCCGACCACCGACGGCCGGGTGCTCGACTACGGCCCGCTCGCCGCGCGCGTGCATGCCGCCGGCGCCCTGGTGGTGGTGGCGGCGGACCTGCTGGCATTGACCCTGCTGCGCCCACCGGGGGAGTACGGCGCCGACGTCGCGGTGGGCTCGTCGCAGCGCTTCGGCGTGCCGCTCGGCTACGGCGGTCCGCACGCCGCATTCCTGGCGACGCGCGAGGAGTACAAGCGGCAGCTCCCCGGGCGCATCATCGGCGTGTCGCGCGACGCCCACGGCAACGTCGCCTACCGCATGGCGATGCAGACCCGCGAGCAGCACATCCGCCGCGAGAAGGCGACCAGCAACATCTGCACCGCCCAGGCGCTGCTGGCGGTGATGGCCGCCATGTACGCCGTCTACCACGGGCCCGCGGGGCTCGCGGCCATCGCCAGGCGGGTGCACGCGCTGGCGGCGACGCTGGCGGCAGGGCTGCGGCGGCTCGGCTACGGCACGCCGGCGGAGCCTTTCTTCGACACCGTGCGGGTCGAGCTGGGCGGCGGTCCGGCGGGCCGGGCGGACCACGTGGTGGCTGCCGCGGCAGCGCGCCGGATCAACCTGCGGCGGCTCGGCGACACCGCGGTCGGCGTCGCGCTCGACGAGACGGCCACCGCCGGCGACGTCGCGGAGCTGCTGGCGGTCTTCGCCCTCGCCGCAGAGAACGCGAACGGCGCGAACGGTGGGAGCGGCGGGAACGGCGGGAAGGCCGCGAAGCCGGAGGCCGGCCCCCGGCTGGAGAACCCGCTGGATACGGCCGACGCTCCCGGCTTCCCCGCGCCACACGCGCGCACCTCGGCCTACCTCACCCATCCCGTCTTCCATCGCTATCACACCGAGCACGAGATGCTGCGCTTCTTGAAGCGGCTCGAGTCGCGGGACCTGTCGCTGACCACCTCGATGATCCCGCTCGGCTCCTGCACGATGAAGCTCAACGCCTCGACCGAGATGGCGCCGGTGACCTGGCCGGAGCTCTCCGACCTGCACCCGTTCGCGCCGCGCGAGCAGGCGCTCGGCTACCAGGAGCTGTTCTCGACGCTCGAGAGCTGGTTGTGCGAGATCACCGGCTTCGCCGCCGCCTCGCTGCAGCCGAACTCCGGTGCGCAGGGCGAGCTCGCCGGCCTGATGACCATCCGCGCCTACCTGCGGTCGCGCCGCGACGGCGCCCGCGCCGGCCTCGCCGGCCACGCCGGCCACGCCGCGGAAGGGGATGGATCGCACGCCGCCGGCCCGCCGCAGCGCGACGTCTGCCTCATCCCGGTGTCGGCGCACGGCACCAACCCGGCGTCGGCGACGATGGCCGGCCTGAAGGTGGTGCCGGTCGCCTGCGATGCGGCCGGCAACGTGGAGCTGTCCGACCTCGAGGCCAAGGCCGCGGCGCACAGCGACCGGCTGGCCGCGATCATGGTGACCTATCCCTCGACCCACTGTGTCTTCGAGCAGGGCATCCGCGAGCTGTGCGACATCGTGCACCGGCATGGCGGGCAGGTCTACATGGACGGCGCCAACATGAACGCCATGGTCGGCCTCTGCCGCCCCGGCGACATCGGCGCCGACGTCTGCCACCTCAATCTCCACAAGACCTTCTGCATCCCGCACGGCGGCGGCGGTCCCGGCATGGGACCGATCTGCGTCGCCCCGCACCTCGCGCCGTTCCTTCCCGGCGATCCGCTCGGCGCGCTCGCGAGCGCCGAGGCGAGCGGCACGCAGGCCGGAGACGGCGGGGGCCGCGGGGGCGATGGCTCCGGCGCACGCTTCGGAGCGGTCGGTCCGGTGGCGGCGGCGCCCTGGGGCAGTGCCGGCATCCTGCCGATCTCCTGGGTGTACATCGCGCTGATGGGCGCACCTGGGCTCACGCGGGCAACCGCGGTCGCCATCCTCAACGCCAACTACATGGCGGCGCGCCTGCGCCCGCACTACCCGGTGCTGTTCAGCGGCGCGGGAGGCCGCGTGGCGCACGAATTCATCCTCGACCTGCGCCCGTTCAAGGCCAGCGCCGGCGTGGAGGCCGAGGACGTCGCCAAGCGCCTCATGGACTATGGCTTCCACGCCCCGACGATGTCCTTCCCGGTGGCCGGGACGCTGATGATCGAGCCCACCGAGAGCGAGTCCAAGGCCGAGCTCGACCGCTTCTGCGACGCCCTGATCGCCATCCGGGAGGAGATCCGGGCGATCGAGGAGGGGAGCGCGGACCGGCGGGACAATCCCCTCCACGGCGCGCCGCACACTGCCCGCGAAGCGGCCGGGGACAGCTGGAATCACGCCTACGGCCGCGAGCAGGCGGTCTTCCCGGCGCCCTGGGTGCGGGAGCACAAGTTCTGGCCCGCGGTCGGCCGCATCGACAACGTCTGGGGCGACCGCAACCTCTTCTGCAGCTGTCCGCCGATGAGCATCGACGAGTAGGACCCGGCGACGGACGACACTCATGCCGCAAGCAGGGCTGGACGGGTCCGGCTTCGAGCCGCGAGGGGCGCTGGGCAACGTGCTGAGGTCGCTCGGGGCGGCCTCGGCCGGGCTCTTCCTCGCGTGCTGGGTGGTCTTCCTGCTGCAGCTCGTCGGCCTGGCCCAGCTGCCCGACCTGCCGCGCCTGACGCTGACCCAGCTGTACAGCGCCGCCTCCGCCCTCGGCTGGGTGGCCGGGATGATCTACGTGCAGCGCACCCGGCACCTCGCCCCGCCGCTGCGGCGGCCCCTGTTCCTGCTCTCGTTCTGCGGACCGCCCAGCCTGGTCTACCTGCTCGCCGCCATGGCCCGGCTGCAGCTCCAGGCGCCGCTCGTGCTGCTCTGGTCGCTGTGCGTCTTCGGCATCTTCTACCTGGTGCCGGTGTCCTTCCGCTCGGCCGGGCGCGGCCCGCGTTCGTAGGCCGCCGGCCCGCTGCGGCACGACCCTGGCATTCTTCATGCTCCCCCTCATCGAGGCGATTGGAAGGAGCGGACCGAGCGGCATGACGGAAACGAAGGAAGAGCTGGAGCCGGCGGTACTGGCACCGGTGCAAGCGGCGGCGGTGGTGGCCGACCTGGCCGCCCGGGGCTCGGTCCTGGTGGCCTACTCCGGAGGCGTCGACTCGGCGCTGGTCGCGGCGCTGGCCGTCCGCGCCGTCGGCGAGCGCGCGCTGGCGGTAACCGCGGCGGCGGAGACCCTGGCCGGGGCCGAGCTCGACCACGCACGGCGCCTCGCCGCCGAGATCGGCATCCGTCACCAGGTGATCACCTACAGCGAGCTCGACGACCCGGAGTTCGCCGCCAACCCCGCCCACCGCTGCTACGTCTGCCAGGGGATGCGCATGGATGCGATGCGGCGCGAGGCCCGAAGGCTGGGCCTGGCCGTCGTCTGCGACGGCACCAACGCCTCCGACCCCGGACCCGACCGGCCCGGCCTGCGTGCCGTCCGCGAGCGCGGGATCCACTCGCCGCTGCTCGCCCACGGCATCGACAAACCCGCGGCGCGCGCCATGGCGCGCTGGCTCGGGCTGTCGGCCTGGGACCGCCCGGCCAACGCCTGCCTCTCCTCGCGCATCCCGCACGGCCAGGTGGTGACCCTCGGCAAGCTGCGGCGCATCGAGGCGGCCGAAGCCCTGCTCACCGGCGACGGCTTCCGCATCGTGCGGGTGCGCGACGACCACGGCGGAGCCCGGGTCGAGGTCGCGGCCGGCGAGGTAGAGCGCCTGGCCTCGAGCTGGCAGGACCTGGCGCCGCGTCTGCGGGATCTCGGCTTCGAGCGCGCCGCCTTCGATCCCCGGGGCTACCGCCGCGGCGGCGCCGACTGGCCCCCGGCCGAGAGCGTCGAGAGCGTCGCCGCTCCTGCCTCCCCCTCCACCGATCCAGCCGCCGACCCTGCCGCCGCCTCCCCGGCCGCGCCGCCGCCGGCCCCGTGGCGGCCGTGAACCCGCGCGACCTGCAGCAGCTCCTCGAGGCGGTGGCCGCGGGCGAAGTGACGCCCGGCCAGGCGCGGGAGCGGCTGGCCGAGCTGCCCTTCGCGGACCTCGGCTTCGCCAACCTGGACCTCCATCGCGAGCTGCGCCTGGGCCTCCCCGAGGCCGTCTACGCCGAGGGCAAGACCAGCGCCGACCTGAGACGGATCGTCGAGTGCCTGCTGGCCGCCCACGGCCGCGTCCTGGTGACCCGCTTGGCTCCCGCCGCGGCAGCCGAGCTGCAGGCCGGGATCGCTCGGGGAAGCGAGGGAGCCGAGGGCCCCAGGGGCGCCGTCTACCACGAGCGCGCCCGGGTCCTCACCTGCGGCGCCCCCGCGGCCGAAGCCGCCGTGCCGAGCGGTCCACCCATCGCCGTCCTCGCTGCCGGCACCTCCGACCTGCCGGTCGCCGAAGAAGCCGCGGTCTGCGCCGAGTGGTTCGGCCACCCGGTGAACCGAGCCTACGACGTCGGCGTCGCCGGCCTCCACCGCCTCCTCGGCCGCCTGCCCGAGATCCGCAGCGCCGGCGTGGTGATCGCGGTTGCCGGCATGGATGGAGCCCTGCCGACCGTCGTCGCCAGCCTGGTCCCCGCGCCGGTCGTCGCCGTCCCCACCAGCGTCGGCTACGGCGCCAGCTTCGGCGGTCTGGCGGCCCTCCTGACCATGCTCAACGGCTGCGCCCCCGGCGTCGGCGTGGTCAACATCGACAACGGCTACGGGGCTGCTGTCCTGGCCAGCCGGATCGCCCGGCTCGCGCAGAAGGAGGGCCCCGCCGCCTCGCAGCGGGAGCCGAGCGAGGCGGTTGTTGGCGCACCCAAGACTCATTCGTAATCAGCAGTCAGGCTGGCGACGAGCGCGACCGCGCCGAGGCCCAGAGGCACGGTGGCCAGGGTTGGAGCGTCGAGAGGAGCGGCGGGGACTCAGATTACCTTCCACCAGGGGACGGCGAGGATGCCATCGGCCACCCAGGCGATCTCGCTGCCGGCGTGGACCAGGAGACCTGCCCGGGTGCGGTCGGGATACTCCTGGCGAAAGAGCTTGAGGGCCTGGATGTCGGCCACGGAAACCCGCGAGCCGGCCTTGACCTCGATGGGCAGCAGCATGCCGTCCTTCTCGATGACGAGGTCCACCTCGTCGCCGGCTGTGGTGCGCCAGTAAAGGATCTCGGCCGCGTCGAGGGCCGAGTCGCGCCAAGCCAGGAGGTCCGCGAGGACGAGGTTCTCGAGGTGAGCGCCGCGAGGCTCGCCCTCGCCCGTCAGGTGCAAGGCCAGGCCGGTGTCGCTCCAGAACAGCCGTGGACTCTTGAGCAAGCGCTTGGTGCGGTTGACGGTGAAGGCCGGCAGGCGCACGAGCTGATAGGTGGTCTCCAGCAGGTTGAGATGGCGATGGACAGTGGGCTGCGAGATGCCCACGTCGCGCGCCACCTCGGTCTGGTTGAGGAGGTTGCCGATCCGCAGGCAGGCGACCCGCATCAGGCGCCGAAAATCGACCAGCGAAGCGACCGCGGAGATCTCCTGGAGGTCCCGCTCGAGGTAGGTCCTGGTATAGCCCGCGAACCAGGCTGAGCGCGCCGCCTCCACCGCGAGCTCGTAGGCGGGGGTCGGATAGCCGCCGCGGCGCGCCAGCGCCTTCCAGTCCTCCTCGGGAGCCGTCTCCGCCGCCACGAGGTCCCGCCACTCCCGGTCGGGCGCGGCGAACAGCCGCGACCAGGCCCCCGCCTCTCCGAAGCCGAGCTGCTCGCGCCGGGTAAGCGGCCAGAGGGTCAGGTGGGCCGCGCGCCCCGCCAACGTCTCGGAAATTCGCCGCATGAGCAGAAGATTGGCGGAGCCGGTCAGCAGGAATCTCCCCGGAGTGCGCCGCTCGTCGATCGCCCGCTTGACGCTAAGCAGCAGGTCCGGCGAGCGCTGGACCTCGTCGAGGGTGACGGGGCTGCTCGCCTCGACGAGCGCCCCCGGCTCGTCGCGAGCCCGTTCGAGGACGTCGAGATCGTCCAGCGTCAGGTAGGCG
Source organism: Thermoanaerobaculia bacterium (assembly GCA_036521795.1). Lineage (GTDB taxonomy): Bacteria > Acidobacteriota > Thermoanaerobaculia > Multivoradales > UBA5704 > JASLEW01. Next base: position 10,541 of record DATDGZ010000085.1, read on the forward strand.
CGGGAAGGTCGCCCCGGGGCTTGCTTGACCAGCGTGCTCTTGCCGGTCTGGCGCGCCCCGGTGACGATCACTGCCGGAAACGACCGCAGCAGGAACCCGAGCCTGGCCTCCAGCAAGCGCGGCAGCGGGGTTCCATCCATGCTATGAATGATATTCATTCACAGCGTGAATTGCAATGATCGCCGGCGAGCGGTCTCTCCGGCGTCCGGCGTCCTGCCGTCCCCGCTCCTCGCGCCAGGCCGCGAGCGGGTCGAGGCGGCTCGCGCGTAGCGCCGGCAGCGGGCTGGCGAGAAGGGCCATCGCCGTCAGCGCCGGCCGGCGCAAGTACGAAGGCCGCCGGGCCGCGGCCGTCCCGCCGGCCGGCAGCCCGGCGAGCAGGCGGAGCATGGCGGAGGCGCCGGCGCGGGCGCCTGCCGCCTCCCGGCGGCCCTACGCTCCGGGTCGCAGCTCCGCAAGCATGGCGTCGCCGTAGGAGAAGAAGCGGTAGCCCAGGCCCAGGGCTTCCTGGTAGGCGGCGAGCACTCGCTCTCGGCCGGCAAAGGCCGAGACCAGCATCAGCAGGGTCGAGCAGGGCAGGTGGAAGTTGGTGAGCAGCGCGTCCACGGCCTGGAAGCGGAAGCCAGGCGTGATGAAGAGGTCGGTCGCGCCCGCTCCCGCGGGCACTTCGCCGTTCGCGGCGGCTGCGACCGCCGCACCTTCGAGCGCCCGCACCACCGTGGTCCCCACGGCCACCACCCGCCGTCCGCCGGCGCGGGCGCGCGCCACGGCGGCCGCGGTCTCCTCCGGGATCTCGTAGCGCTCGCGGTCCATGTGATGGTCGGAGACCAGCGGGGAGGTGACCGGCTTGAAGGTGCCGATGCCGACGTGCAGGGTCAGCGCCGTCCTCTCGATGCCGGCGCCCGCCAGCGCCGCCAGCAGCTCGTCCGAGAAGTGCAGCCCCGCGGTGGGCGCGGCGATGGCTCCCGGCCGGCGCGCGTACACCGTCTGGTAGCGCTCGCGGTCGGCGGGCTGGTCGGGGCGGCGGATGTAGGGTGGCAGCGGCACGTGGCCGAGGCGGTCGAGGTGCGGCTCGATCGGCGCGGAGAAGCGGACCCGCCGGCGGCCGTCGCCGGCGAGCGCCACCACCTCGGCGAAGATGCCGCTGCCACAGCCGCCGGCGCCCTGACCTTCAGCGGCGACCCCGAGACGCTCGCTGATCTCGATCACCGCGCCAGGCCTGGCGCGCTTGCCGGGCCGCGCCAGCGCCTCCCATTCGCGTTCACCCAGGCGCTCGACCAGCAGCAGCTCCAGCTCCCGTGACGCACTTGCTTCGGCACCGGCGACCCGCCCGTAGAGCCGTGCCGGCAGCACGCGGGTGTCGTTGACCACCAGCAGGTCGCCGGGGCGCAGCAGCGCCGGCAGGTCGGCGATCCGGCGGTGCCGCTCCTCGCCTTCTCGATCCAGGACCAGCAGCCGGCTCGCGCCGCGGGGTGCCGGCTGCTGCGCGATCGCCGCCGCCGGCAACGGGTAGTCGAAGTCGCGGGTCAGCAAGGCGGCATCGACACGGGGATCAGCAAGGTGTCACGCATCCGGGACCCGCCGCAGCAGGCCCTGGGCGACCAGCAGCGCCGCGGCCATCAGGCCGCCGGCGCTCCAGAAGGGCCAGGAGCTGCCGCCGGCCTCGAAGATCCAGGTGCCGGCGAGCGGGCCGACGACCCGCGCCAGGGCGCCGCAGGAGCGCGAGACGCCGATCGTCTCGCCCTGGGAGCCTGCGCCGCTCAACCGCGTCAGCAGCGCCAGGAGAGAGGGGTTGTGCACGCCGTTGCCGATGGCCAGCAGGCCGGTCGTCAGCAGCAGCCAGCCTGCCTGCGGCGGCAGCGGCAGGAGCAACAGGCCGAGCGCCATCAGCGCGATGCCGGCGACGATCAGCCGGCGGTCGCCGAAGCGCTTCACCAGCAGTCCCAGCAGGCCGCCCTGCACCACCACCAGGAGCACTCCGACGAAGGTGAACAGCGCCGCGATCCCGCCCGCTCCGAAGCCGAAACGCACCTGGCAGAAGAGAGCCAGGGTGGACTCCATGATCGAGAAGCAGAACATCACCAGGAAGAAGAGCAGCATCAGCTGCCGCATGCGGGCGTCGCGCCACAGCTGGACCAGGTCCGCGAGCGCGAACAGCGGCTTGCCGCGCGCCGCGCCACGCGCCTCCCGCGGCAGCGACTCCGGAAGGGCCAGCCAGGCGACCACCAGGTTCACCGCCGACAGCGCCGCGGCGCTGTAGGGTACCGCCGCCATGCCGAAGTGGCTCAGCACACCGCCGAGCGCCGGCCCGATGACGAAGCCGAGCCCGAAGGCGGCGCCGACCAGCCCCATCGCCCGCGACCGCTGGGCCGGCGGCGTCACGTCCGCCAGGTAGGCCTGGGCGATGCCGTAGTTGGCGGCGGCGATCCCCGACAGGCTGCGCGCCACCAGCAGCATCGCGACGCTGCCGGCGGTGGCGAAGAGCAGGTGGGCGGCGGCGCCGCCGGCGATCGAGGCCAACATCAAGGGCCGCCGGCCGAAGCGGTCGGACAGCCTGCCGAGCCAGGGCGCGAACAGCAGCTGCGCCAGGCTGTAGGAGGCGAAGATCAGGCCGATCGTGATGCGGCTGGCGTGAAACGCCTCGGCGTAGAGCGGCAGCAGCGGCAGGATCATGCCGAAGCCGATCAGGTCGAGCAGGATCGCCAGGAAGACCGTGAAGCGGGCGCCGCGCGGGGCTGGCGGCGGACCGGTGGCGGCGCTGTCGTTCACGGGGTCGGAAGTCTAGCAGCAGCGGCAGCAGGCGGGAGCGGACCGGCGCCGCCGCCGGCGCCTGCGGCGCCTGCCGTCGGCGGCTCCGGCGCCAGCGCGCCCGGCGCCGCGGCGAGCTCCGGACCTCGCCAGCGCGGATCGAGGGCGTCGCGCAGCTGGTCGCCGAGCAGGTTCCAGGCGATGACGGTCAGCGCCAGCGCCGCGCCCGGAAACGCGGCCAGCCACCAGGCGCCGAGCGGCACCTGGCGGGCATCGGCGATCATGCTGCCCCAGCTCGGCACCGGCGGCTGGATGCCGAGGCCGAGGAAGGAGAGCGTCGACTCGAACAGGATGAGGTTGCCGATCAGCAGGGTCGATTGCACCAGCACCGGCGTCATCGCATTGGGCAGCAGGTGGCGCCAGAGCACCGCGAGCGGGGGCTGGCCCATGGCGCGGGCGGCGACCACGAAGTCGCGCTGCTGCAGGCCGCGCAGCTCGGCCCTGGTCAAGCGGCTGATGGTCATCCAGCTGGTCGCCCCGAGAATGCCGATCGTCGCCGCGGTGCCCGGGCGCAGCACCGCCGAGAGCCCGACGATCAGGAAGAGATAGGGAAATGCGATCAATGCCTCGACGGTGCGCATCAGCAGACCGTCCAGCAGTGGTCCGCCGAGCGCCGCGAGCGAGCCGACGGACACGCCGATGGTCAGCGCCATCAGCACCGAGAGCAACCCCACCGCGAGCGAGATCCGGGCGCCGTAGAGCAGGCGGCTGGCAAGGTCGCGCCCGTACTGGTCGCTGCCGAGCAGGAAGACGCGCCGGTCGGCGACGCCGGTGGCGGTGAGGTTCGACACCTGCGAGGCAGGCAACAGCTCGCGGGCGCCCAGGCGCTCGAGCTCGAGCCCGCCGGCGGTTCGCCTGGCGCGCTCGGCGAGCCGCCACTCGCCGCCGGCGAGGTGGACCGCCGCCAGCACCGTCCCGGGCGGGCGCAGCGCCGACACCTCCGGGTCGAGCTGTGCGAAGACGTCGTAGGGAGCGGCCAGCGGCGCGGCCGCCGCCGCCAGCACCAGGGCCGCGACCAGCCCCAGGCTCCACCGCAGCGGTCGCGGGAGGCCCGGCCCGCCCGGCGCCCGGCTACGCATCGCGCACCCGCGGATCGGCGGCGGCGTGCAGCAGGTCGGCGACCAGGTTGGCGCCGACGACCAGGATGGCGGAGACGCCGGTGGCGGCGAGCAGGACCGGCGAGTCGCGGGTCAGGATCGCGTCGTAGGTGATGCGGCCGAGGCCGGGCCAGGCGAAGACCACCTCGGTGATCAAGGCGCCGGAGAGCAGGCTGGGCACCGACAGCGCCAGCAGCTGAATGATCGGCACCAGCGCCGCACGCATGCCGTGCACCCAGACGACCCGCCGCTCCGACAACCCCTTGGCGCGGGCGGTGCGAATGTAGTCGCGGCCCAGGACCTCGAGCAGGCCGGCGCGCACGAAGCGGGCGGCGCCGCCCGCCTGCGCCAACCCGAGGGTCATCGCCGGCAGGACCAGGTGACGTGCGAGATCGGCCAGCCAGGCGCCGCGGCCCATCTCGTCCGCGCCGACCGAGAGCATGTGCGATGCCGGCAGCCAGCCCAGCCGGTCCGAGAACAGCAGGATCGCCATCAGCCCGAGCCAGAACACCGGCTGGGAGTACAGCAGCAGGGTCGCGACGCGGATCGACTTGTCCCAGGCCGAGCCGCTGCGGCGCGCCGCGGCGACGCCCAGCGCCGTGCCCACCCCGTATTCGATCAGCAGCGCGGCGGCAGCGAGCAGCAGGGTGGCCGGCAGCGCCTCCGCCACCACCGTGCGCACCGGCCGCAGCTGGGCGAAAGAGATCCCCAGGTTGCCGTGCAGCGCCACGGCTCCCAGCCAGCGGACGTACTGCTCCGCCAGGGGGCGGTCCAGGCCGTAGGCATGGATGAGGATCGCCTTCTGCGGCTTCGGGATCGGCAGCTCCGAGACGGTGGTGGCGGCGTCGCCGGGCACCAGGCGCAGCAGCACGAAGGTGGCCGTGAGGACCAGCCAGAGGAGCAACGCGGCGGCGGCGAGGCGCCGTATCAGGTAGCCGGGCAAGATCAGGCTAGTGTCCCGCTCACTGGCCGGAGCCGTTCAGTGCTTGAGCGTCGGCTCGACCCACCAATCCTTGAGATCGTAGAAGCTGTACAGCATGCTGGGCTTGACGCCGTGGAGCCGCCGGTCGAGGCCGCTCAAGCGCTCCGACTCCCAGAGGTACGTGTACGGCTGGTCGCGGTGCAGGATCTCCTGGATACGGTCGAGGTCCTGCCTGGCGAGCGCGATCTCCGGCTGGCTCATGGCATGGTCGATGAGCCGGTCGACCTCCGGGTTGGAATAGCGCGTGACGTTGGTGCCCGAGGCGATGCCACGGCTGTGGAAGTACGAGGTGAGGTCGAGGCTGGTGTCCATCGAGTTGCCCACGACGCAGGCGTCGAAGTCGCCGGCAATCACCCGCAGGCTCAAAGAGTTGAACTCCAGCTGTCGCGGCTCCGCGCGCACCCCGATGCGCCGCAGCTGCTCCTGGATCATGACCAGGGAGTCGACGCGCTGCTGGTTGCCCGTATTGGTCGAGATCTCGAACGCGAAGGGCTTGCCGCCGCGGCGCAGCATGCCGTCGGCGCCGGCGGCGAAGCCCTTGGCCGCCAGGATGCGGCGCGCCTCGCCGGGGTCGTAAGGCAGCGGCCGCAGCGAGCGGTCGTACGCCCAGACCACCGACAGGATCGGCGACTCCGACAGGTGGGCGAACTTGCCCCAGATCGTCTCGACGATCGCGCGGCGGTCCAGCGCCATGCCCAGGGCGCGCCGCACGTCGGGGTCCGAGAACGGCTGGTGCGCCCCGTTCCACGCCACCCCGACCCAGGTGCGGTACGGGAAGGCGAGCACCCGCAGCCGTGGATTGGCGGTCACCTGCGGCGCGTCTCGAGGCGAGAGGGCCGAGGTGAAGTCGAGCTCGCCTGTGTCGAGCTGGGTAAGGATGCTGGCCTGGTCCGGGATGATCCGCATCACCACCCGGTCGAGGCGGGGCCGGTCCGGATCGTAGAAGCTCGGGTTGCGGACCAGCACGACCTCCTGCTGCCGGCGCCACGACCCGAGGGTGAACGGCCCGTCCACCACCAGGTGCTGCTTGAACCAGTCGCCGCTCTGGCGCCAGCGCGAGAACGGGATCTGTCCCCAGGCGTGATGGGGCAGGATGCCGCCCTCGTTGAGGTCGAGCAGCTGCTTGGCGTAGACGCGCTTGAAATGCACGCGGACGGTGTGGGGATCGACCGCCTCGACGTCGGCGATCTCATCCTTCATGTAGGAGGATTCCCAGGCGACCTCCGGGCTCACCTCCGCCTGCCAGGTCCAGCGCACGTCGTCGGCGGTCACCGGCACGCCGTCGCTCCAGCGGGCGTTCTCGCGCAAGTGCAAGGTCAGCGTCTTGTGATCGGCCGACCACTCGTAGGAGCGCGCCAGCGCGGGTGTGAAGGCCGGCGGATGCCGGTCGAAGTCGGGCTCCTCCCGTAGCAGCCGGACAAAGAGCTGGAAGAGCATCTCCTGCCCAGTACTGGTCGTCGGCACGATCAGCTCGTTGACGGCGATAGGCTCGGCGGTCCAGCCGGTCACGATGGTGCCGCCGCGGCGGGGCACGGCGGCGCCGGGAGAGGCGCCGGTGCCGGCGGGGCCGCTGGGGCCGGTCTGCGCGCCGCCCTCCTGCGCACCTTCCGGACGGTGCGCCGTGCCAGCGGCCTGGTGGCCGCCGTCGCAGCCGCCGGCGCCCAGCGCGGCCGCCGCCCACAGCGACAGCAGCAGCGGGAGCCGCGCGGGAAACCGGCCAAGGACTGTACAGGCGAAGGGCAGGCGCATGGCGGATTACCGCGGCATGCTACCCGCTGGGGGCGGTGAGGGTCAAACGACGAATGTTATCCTCGAAGAGCCATGGCAGGAGCCACCAAGACCCACCTGTCGCGCCAGTTGCTCGCCGCCTCGCTGGTGTTCGTGGTGCTGTTGCTCGCGGTCATCGCGCTGTTCGGCTGGCTGATCTTCCGGTCGCTCTCGCAGCGCGAGGTCGAGCGCGTCCTGCTCGAGACTCGCGCCGAGGCCGAGGGCCTGGCCAAGCAGATCGCCCGCCAGGCGGACCGCCAGGGGAAGGACCTGTTCACCGCCGTGGCGGTCGAGCAGGAGACCCAGACCTCCATCGACTCGATCCTGCGTCAGCGTGACTTCGTGCGCACCATCGAGATCCGCGACCGCAACGGGGTGCTGGTCTTCCAGAGCGAGAGCCGCGGCAGCTTCCCGGTCAGGCCGCAACCGTCGGTCGGCGCTCGCTCGCCGGAGCTGCCGCCGCATACGGCGGAGCTGCCCTCGCCACGGCCGCACATCGAGCGGAAGACCTACGAGAGGTCCTCGGCGACGAGCATCCCGAACATCGAGGTGCCGATCGGCGACCTGGGATCGCTGCAGATCGGCATCAGCGCCGGCGAGCTGTCGAAGCGCGTCGAGGTGCTGCGCAGCGAGTTGATCCGGCAGGCGGCCCTGGTCGGGATGGCCTCACTGGCGCTGCTGGCCGGCGCCTACACCGCGGTCTGGATGCTGCTGCGGCGCGCCCGCCGGCTCGAGCTGCAGGCCGCCGAGGCGGAGCGCATGGCTTACGTCGGCACGCTCGCCTCCGGGCTGGCGCACGAGATTCGCAGCCCGCTCAACTCGCTCAACTTGAACATGCAGATGCTCGAGGAAGAGATCGCCGAGCAGGCGCCCGGCACCATGCCCACCGGCCGGCGCCTGCTGTCGATCACCCGCTCCGAGATCGATCGGCTCGAGCGCCTGGCGACGGACTTCCTGGCCTACGCCAAGCCACGTCCCCTGGAGCTCGAGGAGGCGCCGGCGGTGCGGCCCCTCGAGAGGCTGCGCGAGGTGCTGGCCGGCGAGATCGAGAAGCGAGGAGCGCAGGTGGCGGTGGAGGACCGCAGCAACTCCGCGCGGGTGCGGATCGACCCGGCGCAGATCGATCAGCTGTTGATGAACCTGGCTCAGAACGCGTTGGCGGCCGCCGAGGACGCGGGGCGCCCGCCGGTGCTGACGCTCACCGCCTACCGTCGGGGCTCGGCGGTCGTGCTCGAGCTGATGGACAACGGCATCGGCATTCCCGCGGGCCAGGAGTCGAAGATCTTCGACCTCTTCTATTCGACGCGCAAAGGCGGCACCGGGCTGGGGCTCGCGATCGTGCAGCGCATCGCCCGGGCCCACGGCGGCACGGTCACCGTCAAGAGCGCTTGCGGCGTGGGCACGGCCATCAGCGTCGAGCTGCCGGCGGTGACGGTGCTCGAGCCCGCTCCGAGGCCGTCGCTCAAGCCGTCGCCGATCTCCTGAGTCTGCGGAGCCCTGCGAAGAAGAAAAGCCCCGCCTTCCCGTGTTCCCTGCCGTTTCGAGATGGCCAGGGGGGCGGGGAAGCGGGGCAACCGGGGGCACGATCCGGCCGCCCCCGGCCACCGGTGGCGACGGGCGTCCGGTAGGCCGAGAGCGGCGGGAGCTCAGCCGATCGAGATGCGGCGCGGCTTGGCCTGCTCGGCCTTCGGCACCACGATCGACAGCACGCCGTTCTCGAACTTGGCCTCGACCTTGTCGGGGCTCACCTGGGTCGGCAGCGCGAAGGAGCGCGAGAAGGCGCCGTAGGTGCGCTCGATGCGGTGATAGTTCTCCTGCTTGGTGTCCTTCTCGAACTTGCGCTCTCCGGACAGGCGTAGGACGTTGTTCTCCAGGGTGATCTGGATGTCGTCCTTGGTCATCCCCGGCAGCTCCGCGTGGATGCGATATGCGTCGTCGGTCTCCTGGATGTCCACCGGCGGCGTCCAGGTGCGGGTGGCGAGGTCTTCTCCGCCATCGTTGAAGAACGTATCGAAGAGACGGAAGAGCGGCTGGGCGGCTACCGCCTGCTGCGAGGGGGTCCAACGGGTCACGTGGTTGCTCATAGGTTCAGTCCTCCTTGGGCTGTACTTGGGTGGGAGTGAGTTCTTAGTCATTCTCGCTCACCTTCAACAGAATGATACTCGGCTGCTAAGATCTTGTCAAGCCCCATCCTGAGAATCTTAGCACAACTACATCATATTTACCCGTTCCCAGGAATGAGGTGCCTGGGCGGCTCTGTCGGGGAGCCTGCCGGCCAGGACGGGAGGTCGAGCTCGAAGTACGAGGAAGGAGTGGGGGAAGATAGACTGGCGATAGGATTTGGAGGTGCAGCAATGGCCAGCCCGGACTACCTGGTCTGCCTCGAATGTGAGACCCCCTGCTACGAGTTCGAGTGGGAGGACGGCAAGATCTCGGAGGTGATCTGCCTCCGTTGCGGCAACGAGGACCCGGAGCAGTTCCTCCCGCCGGACGACCTCGAGGAGTACTGACTGGGAGGCTCCTGGGCCGCCGGCCCGCCTCCGGGTCGGCTCCCGGTTAGCTCGCTTCCGCCGAAGGATGGGGGGCCGGGTCCGCGGCGCCGGCGGGGTGCATGGCGCCCGCGTCGCCCGCGTCGGGGGCCGTCGCCAACGGCAGTTCGCGCCGGAGGCGCTGCAGCGCGCCTGCCAGGTCGTGCGGACACTCGAGATGGACGGCGTGGCCGCAGTCGCGCAGCACGTACAGGCGAGAGCGGGGGAGCGCCGCCGCCATGGCCCTCGCGGCGTCCAGGTCGAACAGCCCGTCGTGCTCCCCCCAGATCAGCGCCACCGGCATCGTCAGCAGCGTCAGGTCGCGATTGCGGTAGGTGTCAGGCTCGCCGAGGGAGGCCAGCAGGTTGCGCACGGGCGGCGAGGTGTAGGCCTGCAGGAATGTGCGGCGCGAGCGGCGCATCACCCAGGGCGCCCGGCGGAACATGGCGCCGTAGAGGCGGTCGACGCCGTCCAGGTCCTGCACCTTGACCAGCTTGCCGATGCGGTCCCAGTCCTGGTTGCGATAGCCCGCGGCGTCGATCAGCACCAGCCTGGCGATCAGCTCCGGGCGCCTCTGGGCGAGGCGCATTGCCATCCAGGCGCCCATGCTCAGCCCGGCGAGGGTCACCGGCCCGCCGCCAAGCTCCTCCTCGATCAACCGCGCCAGCAGACGCGCCCCCAGCTCCAGCCCGAGCCAGCCTCCCGGCGCCCGCGTGCCGCCGAGCGCCGACAGCTCGGGCACGACCAGCCGGCAGTCCCGCCGCAGCGCGTACAACGCCCGGCCCCAGCTCGCGGCGACCGAGCCCAGCCCATGCAGCAGGAGCCAGGGTTCGGCAGCGCCGCCCTCGCGCCGCCGCGCTCTTCCCCAACGCCGCGGCTCGAGGACGTAGTAGACCAGCGACACCTCCCCGTCACGCAACCGCCGGCGCCGCGCCCCGCTCGCCAGCAGGAGGAGCGCGCTCGCGATCATGTAGAGGCGCAGGAGCACGGACCGAGGATAGCAGGACGCCTACGGGGAACCCTTCCGGCTGCCCCCGGGCCCTCCTCCTTCCCCTCCGGCAGGTGATCTCTCCCGCGGCCGGCCTGGATCACACGGCTCTATCGACAGTGCCAGTCTGAGGTCGCTGCGCTCCGCTTTCGTCCTCGGATATCCTCCTCATGGGTCTCGCCCCCTCTGGCGGCATGAGGGCGGGCAAGGAGGAGGAACGCATGGCGGAGACGCGGATCGAGAAGGACAGCCTGGGGGAGGTCGAGGTCCCGGCCGCCGCCTACTACGGGGCTCAGACCGAGCGGGCGCGGCGGAATTTCCCGGTGTCGGGCATTCGGTTCCCGCGGCGGTTCATCGCCGCGCTCGGGGCGATCAAGCGCGAGGCGGCGGCGGTCAACGGCGAGCTCGGGCTGCTGTCCGGCGAGCTGGCGCCGGCGATCGGGCAGGCGGCGGAGGAGGTCGCGGCGGGGCGGCACGACGATCACTTCCCCCTGGACATCTTCCAGACCGGCTCGGCGACGTCGACCAACATGAACGCCAACGAGGTGATCGCCAACCGCGCTGCCGAGCTGCTCGGCGCCGCGCGCGGCAGCAAGCGGGTCCACCCCAACGACCACGTCAACGCCAGCCAGTCGAGCAACGACGTGATCCCGACCGCCCTGCACGTCGCCGCCTATACCGCGGTGCGCGAGGACCTCGAGCCGGCGCTGGAGCAGCTGGCCGGCGCGCTCGAGCGCCAGGCCGAGGCGCTCGACGGGGTGGTCAAGATCGGGCGGACCCACCTGCAGGACGCGGTGCCGGTGCGGCTCGGCCAGGAGTTCGGCGGCTATGCGCGGCAGGCCCGCCTTGGCCTGGCCCGCGTGGCCGCGGCGCTGCCGCGATTGGCCGAGGTGCCGCTGGGCGGCACCGCCGTCGGCACCGGCCTCAACGCTCCGCCCGAGTTCGCGCCGCGGGTGATTGCCCGGCTGGCAGAGCGCACGGGTTGTCCCTTCGTGCCGGCGGCCAACCGCTTCGAGGCGATGGCAGGGAAGGACGCCGCGGTCGAGACCTCGGGCGCCCTCAAGACCGTCGCCGTCTCGCTGACCAAGATCGCCAACGACATCCGCTGGCTGGCCTCGGGTCCGCGCTGCGGTATCGGCGAGATCGCCATTCCGAGCCTGCAGCCTGGCAGCTCGATCATGCCGGGCAAGGTCAACCCGGTGATCCCGGAAGCGGTGCTGATGGTGGCGGCGCAGGTGGTGGGCAACGACGCCACGATCACGGCCGCCGGCATGGGCGGCAACTTCGAGCTCAACGTCATGATGCCGGTGATCGCCTACAACCTGCTGCAGTCGATCGAGATCCTGGCAGCCTCTGCGCGCCTGCTCGCCGACCGCTGCGTCGCCGGGATCGTCGCCAACCGCGAGCGCTGCGCCGAGCTGGTCGAGCGCTCGCTCGCCATGGTGACCTCCCTGGTGCCCAAGATCGGCTACGACGCCGCCGCCGAGATCGCCAAGGAGGCGATGCGGACCGGACGCACGGTGCGCGAGCTCTGCCGCGAGAGGCAGGTGCTCCCCGAGGCCGAGCTCGAGGAGGCGCTGGACCCCTGGTCGATGACCGAAGGCGGCATTCACGCCGGCGGGGGTGGCGGCGGGTAGGGGCCGTCCCCCGGGGAGACGGCGCCCGTCGAGCCATGGAGCAACGATGGAGCAGCCAGGGGAACCAGACGCTGGAGGAGCCGCAGGCGCGTCTCGCCGCATCCTCCACTGCGACATGGACTGCTTCTATGCCGCGGTGCACGTGCGCGACGATCCGTCGCTGGCCGGCAAGCCGGTGGTGATCGGCGGCCGGCCCGAGTCGCGCGGGGTGGTCGCCGCCGCGAGCTACGAGGCGCGGCGCTTCGGCATCCACTCGGCGATGCCTGCCGCGCACGCACGCCGTCTCTGCGCCGCCGTGGTCTTCGTGCCGCCGGACTTCCGCCGCTATCACCAGGAGTCGGAGAAGATCTTCGCCATCTACCGCGAGTACACGCCGCTCGTCCAGGCGGTGTCGATCGACGAGGCGTACCTCGACGTCACCGGCCACCTGGACCGGTTCGGCAGCGCCACCGGCCTGGCGCGGGAGATCCGCCGCCGGGTGGCGGCGGAGCGGCGGCTGACGGTGAGCGTCGGCGTCGGCCCGAACCGGCTGATCGCCAAGATCGCCTCCGATTTCCAGAAGCCCGACGGCCTCACCGTCGTGCCGCCGCCGCGGGTGCAGGCGTTCCTGGATCCGCTGCCAGTGCGGCGGCTCCACGGCGTCGGGCCGGCCACCGAGCGCGTGCTGAGCGAGCTGGGGGTCGAGACGGTGGCCGACCTCCGCCGCCAGGCCATCGAGCTGCTGGTCGCGCGCTTCGGCAAGCACGGCCGCACCCTCTTCGAGTTCGCCCGCGGCATTGACGAGCGCCCGGTCGAGACCCATAGCGAACGCAAGAGCCTGGGCACCGAGAACACCTACGGCCGCGACCTGTCGGGCCGCGAGGCGGTCGAGCCCGAGCTCGAGCGCATGGCCGCGGAGGTGGCCGCGGCGCTCGCCAGCCGCGACCTCGCGTGCTGCACGGTGACGCTGAAGGTGCGCTACGGCGACTTCACTACAGTCACCCGCTCGCGCACCCTCCCTGCCCCGGTCCGCGACGGCCGGGGCATCGCCGAGTGCGCCTTGGAGCTGGTGCTCCGGACCGAAGCGTTGAGCCGCCCGGTCCGCCTGCTCGGCGTCACCGCCTCCAACCTGGTGCACGGGCAGGCCGCGCAGCTGCATCTCTTCGGCTGAGCGTGCGATGGCATCGCGATTGCTTGCCTGGTTGCTGGGGTCCGGGGCGCAGCAACGTCGTGATCGCTTCCGGTAGCGCCCAGGGCCCCCATACCGCGCCCACTCTCGGCGACCCGACACCGGCCCGCTTTCCCAAAACGAAGAAACGTCTCGAACGCCCGCGGAGGGTCAAACCGAGGCGAATGGCCCCTTGCAGCAGTAGTCGGAGCGTCAGCTCGGGGTTGCCATCAGAGGGCAAGGCGATAGACATGGAGCAAGGGGAGCAAGACATTGCAGGAGTTGTAGGTGAGCACGGAGGGGAGCCACCGGACGAAGAGCTGCCGCAGCCGGACATCCACAAGCTGGCGGCTTCGTTGAGCAGCTCGCGCGGCTTCCCGGCGGTGGCTGTGACCGGGCTCTTCGTGCTGGCCTCGTTCTATACCCTCTACTTCTGCCGCTCGCTGCTGCTTCCCCTGGTCCTCGCGGGCCTACTGTCGCTGCTGCTGTCACCTGCGGTGCGCGGCCTCAAGCGGCTGCGCATTCCCGAGCCGCTGGGCGCCGGGCTGGTGTTGCTGGCCGTGCTCGGCAGCGTGGGCTTCGGCATCTACCAGCTGTCCGGGCCCGCCGTCGATTGGATCCAGCGGGCGCCGCAGAGCTTGCGTGCCGCCGAGGTGAAGCTGCGCGACATCAGGCGATCGGTGCAGAGGCTGGGGCGGGCGACCGAGCAGGTCGAGAGGCTGGCCGAGGTGAGCTCCAACCCCGGCCAGCGGCCCCCGGCGGTGTCGGTGGCGGTGCAGTCGACCCCGACGCTGCGCGAGCGGCTGTTCAGCCAGGCCACCGACCTGATCACCGACGCGGTGGTGATGCTGATCCTGCTGTACTTCCTGCTGGCCTCGGGCGACCTCTTCCTGCGCAAGCTGATCCGGGTGTTGCCGCGTCTCGAAGACCGGCTGCGGGCGGTGGAGATCGCCCGCAAGGTGGAGAGGGACATCTCCAGTTACTTGGCCACGGTGACCATGATCAACCTGGGCCTGGGGGCGGCGGTGGCGATGTGCTTTGCGTTGATCGGCGTGCCGAACCCGCTGCTCTGGGGAGCCATGGTGACGTTCACCAACTTCGTCCCGTACCTGGGGCCGGCCGTCAACTACGGGACGTTCGCCCTGATCGGTGTGCTGACCTTCGACACGGTGCCGCGCATGCTGGCGCCGGCCGGCCTGTTCCTGGTGCTGAACGTCCTCGAGGCCTACCTGATCACGCCGATGGTCCTGGGCAAGCGTCTCACCCTCAACCCGGTGATGCTGTTCGTGGGCTTGACCTTCTGGAGCTGGCTGTGGGGGATCGTCGGGGCCATCCTGGCCGTCCCCATCCTCGTGGTCTTCAAGATCTTCTGCGATCACCTCGAGCCGCTGGCGCCGGTCGGCGAGTTCCTGGGCGACTAACACACCTCCGGGGCATGCCCCCCCGGCCCTCCCTCCGCCCCTCCGGTCACGACTCTCTTTGACGGCTTGATCTCCCTGCGAAGTGCTGCAGACTGCGGTGCCTCGCCCCAAACGTCATCTCTCCTGGCCTTCGTCGGACTCCCAGCGGTCGATCTCTCTCCTCTCCTTCTTGGTCGGCCGGCCGGTTCCCTGGGGACGGCGGGCTGGCGGGCGGGAGAGTAGGCGCCGCATGGGATCGGGCACGGGCCTTGGCGGGCTCTGGTCGTCGTAGAGGGCGGCGGCGTCGGCCTTCGGCACCGGCCGATCGCGCAGCTCGCGCACGGTCAACACTCGTTCCCAGTCGCCCTGCTGCAGCTCGACGCGATCGCCGATGGCCAGCGCACGGTGCGGCTTGGCCGGTTGGCCGTTGACCCTCACCCTGCCCAGGTCGCAGGCGTGAGTGGCCTGGGTGCGGGTCTTGAACATCCGCGCCACCTGCAGCCACTTGTCGAGACGCACCGGCATGCCGCGAGTCTACGGTACCCGCTACCGAGTCGACAGCCCCCGGGAAGCGCGCTGACGTAAGCTTGTGCCATGCGGGTGCCGCCGGAGGAGTTCGAGCAGCTGGTCGCGCGCGCCCTCGACGGGCTGCCGGAGGACTTCGCCGAGCTGCTCGAGAACGTCGCGGTGGTGATCGAGGAGGAGCCCGACCCCGACGACCTCGACGCCCTGGAGATGGACGAGGACGAGGAGCTGTTCGGCCTCTATCAAGGTGTGCCCCTCCCCGAGCGCGGCGCCGGCGCGACCTCGTCGCTCCCGGACCGCATCGCCATCTACCGCGGCCCCATCCTGCGCTACTGCCGCAACCGGCGCGAGGTGATCCGCGAGGTCCGCGACACGGTCGTCCACGAGCTCGGTCACTACTTCGGTCTCGACGAAGAGGACATGCCGTACTAGCGGGGACCAGTCGCATGTCCCGTTCCCGCCGACGCTTGCTGCTGCTGCTGGCCGCGGTGCCGGTGCTGGTGTTGCTGCTGGCGCTGCTGTACCAGGTGGGAATGGCCGGCCTCGAGGGGCAACGCCGCGGCTTCTGGGACAGTGTGCTGTGGGCGGCGTCGACGCTCACCACCACCGGCTACGGTCTCGACCACCAGTGGCGCCATCCGGCGATGGTGATCTACGTCACCGTCGTGCAGTTCGTCGGCCTGTTCATGGTCTACCTGATCTTCCCCATCTTCTTCATCCCCTTCCTCGAAGAGCGCTTCGAGGTGCGCCTGCCGCAGGAGAGCCCGCGCGACATGGCGCAGCACGCCGTGATCTATCGCTATGGCCCGGCGGTCGAGACGCTGATCTCGGAGCTGAACGCGGCCCGGGTGCCCACGCTGGTGCTCGAGCCCGACGAGGCGGCGGCGCGCCGGCTGCACGAGGGCGGCCTGCACGTCGTGCACCGCGGCCAGGCCGACGGCGCGCTGGCCGCGGCCCGCCTCGACCGGGCGCGGGCGCTGATCGTCAACGGCAGCGACGACGAGAACGCCGCGGTCATTCTCGAGGCGCGGCAGCTCGGCTATGGCGGGCCGCTGCTGGCGCTCGTCGAGGATCCCTACCACCGCCGCCCGATGATGTTGGCGGGCGCCACGGCGGTGTTCACGCCACGGCACATCCTGGCGGCGGCGCTGGCGGCGCGGGCCTCGGCGCGCATCAGTCCCCGCCTCGCCGGGGTTCAGCAGCTCGGCCGCAACCTGCTGGTGGCCGAGGTGAAGGTGACCGAGCAGAGCCCGCTGGCCGGTATGACCCTCGAGGAGGCCGGGATCGGCGCGCGCACCGGCGCGACCGTGATCGGCCAATGGCGCGGCGGCGAGCTGACGGTGCCCACCGCCGGCGGCTGGCGCCTCGAGCCAGGCGGCATCCTGGTCGCGGTGGGCAGCCACGACAGCATCGAGAAGCTGGGCGAGCTCGCCGGTGCCGGCGACGTCCTGCGGCGCCGGCACGGCCACTTCGTCGTGGGTGGATACGGGGAGGTGGGACGCAAGGTGGTCGAGCTGCTGCGCACCGTCGGCGAGGAGGTCCGGGTGATCGAGCGGCAGCCGGCGAGCGGCGCCGGTGCCCCTGGCGCCCTTGGCGCTGACAACCCCGACAACCCCGAGGGCGCTCAGGGTCTGGCGGAGGGCGTCGACGTCGCCGGCAACGTGCTCGAGCTGCAGGTGCTCGAGGCCGCCGGAGTGCGCGACGCGCAGGCGGTGGTGCTGGCCCTCGACACCGACAGCGCCACCCTCTTCGCGACCGTGATTCTCAAAGACCTGGCGCCGGACGTGCCGGTCATCGCCCGGGTCAACCAGGCCGACAACGTCGACCGCATCCACCGCGCCGGCGCCTACTTCGCGCTCTCGATCAGCCAGATCTCCGGCCAGATGCTGGCCAAGAAGCTGCTGGGCCAGGAGGCCTTCGCCGTCGACCCCCAGCTGAAGGTGAGGAAGCTCGCCGCCCTGCCCCTGGCCGGCCGCCATCCCTCCGATCTGCGCATCCGCGGCCGCACCGGCTGCTCGGTGGTGGCGGTCGAGCGCGGCGACGAAGTGCTGGTGGATTTCGGCCCGGGCTTCCGGTTCCAGCCCGACGACACGGTCTACGTCTGCGGCAGCAGCACCGCCGTCCAACGCTTCGCCGAAGTCTTCCGCCTGCCGGAGGCCGCGGGCTAGGCGAATCTGTAGGCGAGGCGCCGAAGTAGCGGCCATCGGTGGCCGCAGAGATTGATGGCCGGAGGGGAGGAGGCAAGGAGATCCGCCTACCGCGGCCCGGCCGGAGGGAGATTCCCCGGAGGCGTGCGGAGCTTCTCGACCTTCCTGTCCCGGTCGCTCTCGATGCGGCGACGCTCGCGGACGTATTCTTCTTCCTCCTCGCGGCGCTTGCCTGGATCGTGGAGGGTCTTCAGGCGATCGAGGTGCAGGATCTCGAGCTCGGCGAGCTTGGCCGCGGCCTGCTGCCGGACGTCGTTCAACCGCTGGCGCGTCTCCTCGCTCAAGCTCTCCTGCCGCGGCCGCTCGATGCCCTGGCTCTCGAGCCGTTCCAGCGCCAGCTCGTAGGCGGACTTCATCCCCGAGGCCTTGTCTCGCTCTGCCATGGCGCCAGGATAGCACCGGCCCCGCGGAGCACTCGTCCCGTGCCGGCTCCATCCAAGCACTTTACACTGTAAGGTGAAACCGGTTACAATGAACCGGGGCGAGCAGCAAGGTCACTCATCGAGAGAAGGGTCGCCGGCGGCGGGGCGAGGCTGCAGGGGACGACCGGGCGACAGCGTTATGGCATCCTAGTGCCGATTCGGCGCCTCGCGGAAGCGCCTCCGATGGCTTCCGGCTCGCGGCGCTGGTGGGCGGCGACCCGGCGCAACGCTATCCCTGCTCGCGGCGTAGTAGAGGATGGGAGATGCGTGGAGGAGGAGGCGAGGCGACGTTTCTCGACTGGCATCACCTATGCGTAATCGACTTACGGGGTTGTCATGGTGAAAGGGGTAAGCATGCCCAAAGCAAGCGCTGACCACCAGAAGGGGTGGGACTTCGAGGCGGCGGCGATGCCGTTCGTGGACGCGCTCTACAATACGGCGTACCGGATGACCCGCAACGCCGAGGACGCCGA
Source organism: Thermoanaerobaculia bacterium (assembly GCA_036521795.1). Lineage (GTDB taxonomy): Bacteria > Acidobacteriota > Thermoanaerobaculia > Multivoradales > UBA5704 > JASLEW01. The sequence goes on from DATDGZ010000085.1 coordinate 28,519, forward strand.
GGACCTGGTGCAGGAGACGTACCTCAAGGCCTACCGCTACTACGACAAGTTCGAGGAGGGGACGAACTTCAAGGCGTGGTTGTTCAAGATCATGAAGAACACCTTCATCAACAACTACCGCAAGAAGCAGCAGACCCCGATCCTCAGTGACTTCGCCGACATCGAGGAGTCGTTCGAGACCCAGGTAAGCGAGGACGCGGCGCGGCAGATCAAGAACCCCGAGCAGGAGCTGCTGGAGAACGTCCTCGACGAGGACGTACAGCAGGCCATCGACAAGCTGCCTCCGGACTATCGCATGGTCGTGCTGCTGGCCGACCTGGAAGGCTTCTCCTACAAGGAGATCGCCGACATCCTCGAGGTGCCCGTGGGCACCGTGATGAGCCGCCTGTACCGGGGCCGCCGCCTGATGGAGGCTTCGATGCTGGAGTTCGCGCGCGAGCACGGCTACCTGCGCGAGCGTGAGCCGCTCAAGATGCGCAGCAAGGGGCTGGCCCGCGCCAAGTGACGGCGCGTGGCGGCCCGCCCCGCGACCATCCCGCGCCAACCACCGCCCTGACATCCCGACCGCCCTTCGCCCTCGCGCGCGCGGGAAATAAGCTCGGCCCGGCGGGGGTTGATTAACGCAGCGAGCAGGTGGAGTCGCGGTCGGGCTCTCGGGAGGACGCATGATGGACTGCAAAGAGGTCAGCGAGACGTTGTTCCTCTTCGTCGACAACGAGATGGACGCGCACCTCCTGACCTCTTTCCGGGACCACGTGGCGGCATGTCCAGGCTGCGCGAAGAGAATGGACTACACCCGCAAGCTCCTCTGGTTGGTCCGCGAGCGATGCGTGCGCTGTACGGCGTCCCAGGACCTGCGCCTCCGCATCCTCACCAACCTGGCGCACCGCCGCAATCCCATCCCACCGATCTGAACCGCCGCTGCCGCAGCGATCGCTTCTATCGCTCCTGTCGCTCCTATCCGGTCATGATTCCCGCCGTCCCGATCGCCCCGCCACCAGTCCGGAGATCCAGATCGTCGAGATCGTCTAGAGCCGGGAGATCGCTCTCCCGGGTCCTCGCCGTCGCGGGGTTGCTCGCCGCCGCCCTGATCGTGGTCCCGCCCGGCGGTGCCCGCCCGGCCGCCGCCCAGGAGATCCACCTGGTCGGCCTGGCCAGCGAGCGGCTCGGTGATGCCGAGCTCGCCCAGGGAACCGTGATCGTGGTCGTCTGGGCCACCTGGTCGCCGCGCTCCCGCGACATCGTCGAGCGCGTCAAGCCGCTCGCCGGCCGCTGGGGTCCGCGCGCCAGGGTGGTGACCGTCGACTTCGAGGAGGAGCGCCCCGCCATCGAGGCCTTCCTCGCCGGCAGGCCCCTGGGAGCCCCGGTCTTCCTCGACAACGACGGTGTCTTCTCGAAGAAGTACGCCATCGCCACCCTTCCCGGCCTCCTGGTCCTCAAGGAAGGCAAGACCATCTATCACGGCAAGCTCCCCGACGACCCCGACCGCCTGATCGCCGATCTGCTGCACTGAGCATTCTCAGTCTCCCCTTGCAAGCCAGCGCATGTGCTACTATCCAACCGCGTTTCGCAGGTAGACATCGCAAGCTGGTAGGCAGTAGCTGTTGGGGAGGTCTGTGTGTAATGCAGTCAGCAAGCAGGTCGTCGCTGGTGCCGCGACTCATCCGCCTGGCTGTCCCGCTCGGTCTCATTGCCCTCGCCGCCGCCCTCCTGTTGAGCACCCGGAAGCTCGAAGCCCACAACCGCCAACCGCTGGCGCTCGCCATCGGGCCGATCGTCCGCTACAGCCCGCTGGCGGTGCTCCCCAGCGAATGCAGCGCACGGATCGCCGCGGCGCGCGTGCCGGTCGAGCACACGCTGTCGCGCGGCGAGACTCTCGCCAAGGTCCTCCTGGGCCTTGGCTTCAGCGGTGAGGAGGCGCGCCAGGTCACCGCGGTGCTGGCCGCCCGCGTGTCTCTCCGCAGGCTCGAGGCCGGCAACCACTACTCGGCCGTCTGGAACCCCGATTCGACCCTCGCGGCGCTGGACCTGACGCTCGCCGGCGACGGCCGGGTGGCGATGAACCGTGACCCCGATGGGCAGTGGCGGCTCGACTGGCTGCCTTTCCGGCGCTCGACCGAAGTGCGGGCCGTCCAGGGCACCCTCGACGGGGCCGCACGGCTGGAGGCGGCAGTGCAACGGGCAGGCGGGCCTGCCGGGCTGGCCGTCCGCATGGCCGAAGCTCTGCAATGGGACCTCGATTTCGGCCGCGATCTGCGCCGCGGCGACCGCTTCAAGGCGATCTACGAAGCGGTGCAGCTCGACGGCCAGGATCATGCGGTGGGCAAGCTCCTGGCGCTGGTCTACGAGAACCGGGGGAGGAAGTACGAGGCCTACCGCTTCGGCGGCGGGACGGTCTTCTACGATGCCTCGGGGCAGCCGCTGCAGAAGATGTTCCTGCGCTCGCCGCTGCGCTTCACCCACGTTACGTCGTCGTTCTCCGCGCACCGCCTTCACCCCGTGCTCAACGATGTCCGCCCCCACAACGGCGTCGACCTCAGCGCGCCCGTGGGAACGCCGGTCGAGGTGACGGCAAGCGGGACGGTGGTGTTCGCCGGCTGGGACGGCGGCGGCGGCAACGTGGTGAAGGTGCAGCACGGCCCCGACTACGCCACCGCCTATCTGCACCTGTCGCGGTTCGCGCGCGGCGTCCGTCCTGGAGCGCGCGTGCGGCAGGGCGACACCATCGCCTACACCGGGGCCACCGGTCTGGCCACCGGTCCGCACCTGGACTACCGGGTCCAGTACCACGGCAACTGGATCGACCCGCTGACCCTGAAGGGCGTACGCGACCAGCCGATCCCGCGGGCGCAGCTGGCGGCTTTCGATTCCTGGCGTGACTCGGTGCGCTCGGGCCTGGAGCGGGGAGTGGTGCCGGCGGTCCTGGCGACGCCGGGGAGCCGCTCCGAGACCATGCTCGCCGGGGCCGCCGCTGCCGCGGGAGGCCGGGGCGGCGCCGGCAGCATCATGATCCGCCGGAGCGCACCGCTCCGAGGTCGCTCGGCGGCGGCTGCCGCCATGGCCCGCTAGCAGGACACCAGCCCTGTCCACCGCACGCGCCTGGTGCCGGGTCGACCTGGCCGGCGGCACCCTGGACATCTGGCCCCTCGGTCTGCTCCACCCGGCGGCGGTGACCGTCAACGTCGCGATCGACGTCACGGTCGAGGTCAGTGTCGAGCCCGCGCGCGATCGCTATTCCGTCCGCCAGGGGGATCTCCACGTCGAGGCCGCGGCGCCGCGCGAGCTGGCGGCCGAACCCGAGGGGGCGCTGGTCGGCCTGGTCGCTGACACGCTCACTCTGCCGCCGCTCGCCGCGACGCTGCGCAGCGGCTCGCCGCGCGGCGGCGGGCTGGGCGCCTCCTCGGCCATGGTCGTGGCGCTGATCGCCGCGGCGGAGGAGACCTTCGATCTTCCCCGCTCCACCCCGGGCAGGCGCGTCGCCATGGCCAGGGACCTGGAGGCCCGCCTGATGGGCCTGCCGACCGGCATCCAGGACCACTACGCCGCGCTGCTCGGCGGCGCCCTCGAGATCCGCCACCATCCGGGGGGCGAGGTGGTGCGCCGCATCGAGATCGATCCGCAGGCGCTGGCGGCCAGCTTGCTCGTCGTCTACACGGGACAGAGCCACTTCTCGGCCGGCCAGAACTGGCAGGTGGTGCGCCGGCGCCTGGACGCGGAGCCCGACGTCACCGCGCTGCTCGCGGGAATCGCGGAGGTCGCCGGCCAGGCCGCGGCGGCGCTGGCCGCAGGCGACCTCGAGCGGCTCGGAGCGGCGATGGGCGAGGAGTGGAGGCTGCGGCGGCGCCTCGCGGCGGGCATCTCGACCCCTGCCATCGAGCGGCTTCTCGACCTGGCGGCGGCGGCAGGGGCCTGGGGAGGCAAGGCGTGCGGCGCGGGCGGCGGCGGCTGCATCGCGGTGCTCTGTCCCGCGGAC
>DATDGZ010000086.1:0-8951 GCA_036521795.1 Thermoanaerobaculia bacterium
TGCGCGGCCGCCGGCCACCACCGCGCCGAAGCCGCGACCGGAGAGCCCGCCATCCTGAACGCCGAGCCCGAATCCGAGCCTGGGACTGGGCCCGAGCCCCGGACCGCCGTCCGTCCGGCGGCCGCCGCGGACCTGCCGCGCCTCGCCGACCTGGAGGCGGCAGGCTTCGCCGAACCCTGGTCGCCGGAGATGCTGGCCGCCGAGCTGGCGCATCCCGCCAGCGTGCTCCTGGTAGCCGGCGGCGGCGACGGCCGCGCCCCCAGCGGCTACGCCTGCTTCCGCCTGGGGGCCGGGGAGGCCGAGCTGCTGCGGGTGGCCGTGGCGCCGGAGGCACGCGGCCGCGGCATCGCGCGCCAGCTCATCGCCACCGGCTTCGACCGCCTGCGCGCCGCCGGCGTCGCCAGCTGCTTCCTCGAGGTGCGCCCTGCCAACGCCAGCGCCCTCGCCGTCTACGACGCCCTTGGCTTCGAGCCGCGCGGCCACCGTCGCGCCTACTACCGCGACGGCTCCGACGCCCTGGTGCTGCGGCGGGATCTCTGAGACTACCCAGCCGTCGATGCGTTCCCTACCCGCGAATCGCCGCAGCCCGGAGGCGGCCGCACGACCCTGAATACTTACCGACCCCGTCGAGGGCGCTCCCGACCTCGCGGTCGAGGTGCTGTCGCCGGCGAGCGCCCGCATCGGCCAGGTCGGCAAGCTCCGCCTCCACGAGCGGCACGGCGTGCGCGAGCACTTGCTCGCCGATCCCACCACCGATACCCTCGCAGCCAGGCGCGCGGCGCCGGCGGCGCTCAGGGGTTGAGCCGCGGCAGCGGCCCGCAGGTTCTCGGGGTGGTGCGGGTTCAACGGGTCAGGCGGCGGCCGTAGCCGCCGCTGCCGCCGCCGGTATAGAGTGGCGGCCAACGAACTTTCTAGGAGGCATCGAGCATGAAGCGCACGACGCTGCTGGGTATTCTGTTGGCCGTCACGGCGATCGCGGCAGCCTTGCCCGCCGGGGCGCAAGTGGAGATTCGCGCCCGCATTGCGCCGCCCGCCTTGAGGGCGGAGGTCATCCCGCGGGCGCCGGGGCCGGGGCATTACTGGATCGGCGGCCATTGGGGCTGGGAAGGTGGGCGCTGGGCGTGGAACGGCGGCCACTGGGTGGAAGCCCGCCGTGGCGAGGTCTGGGTCAGGCCGCACTGGGCGCAGGTCGGGGCCGAATGGGTGTTCGCTCCCGGGCATTGGACCGCGATCGTGCCGCCCCCGGCCTACACGGAGGTGGTGACGGAAACGGCGCCCCCGGTCGCCAGGGTCGAGGTGGTCTCGCCGGCGCCGGGCGCAGATTTCTTCTGGGTCCCCGGCTTCTGGCGCTGGGCCGGCGGCACCCATGTCTGGGTGGCCGGACGCTGGGAGCGGTCGCGCCGGGACGAGTTCTGGGTGCCTGAGCACTGGGTGCGGGTCGATCGCCGCTGGCATTTCAACGGCGGGCACTGGCAGCACCGCTAGGCCGCCCCTTGGGCCGACCGACGCAACCGGCGCGGCCGGCCCAGCCGGCGCGATGACCGCCTGCGTGGAAAGCGGCGCCGTCTTCCATGGGAGCCCTGCTGGCCGGGCCAGTTCGCCCGCTCGCTGCCGACCTCCGGGCCATTTCCAAGCGCGCGGCTGCCCACGTGAAGCATCCGTATCTCGATCATGCCGAGCTTCTCTATGACGAACACGGGCTTCCCAAGTGATCCTGGATTCCTTTCCTGAACGCCATGCGCCCCCGCAGGGCAGAAGTCGCACGCGCATGGCTGGCGAGCCCCGCTTGGCTCTGTGCTCCCCGATAATGCTCAATTAGAGCACTACCATGTCCCTTCGGCGCCTTGCCCCGGCCCGAAACCCGGTGCTATCCTGGCTTGGCAGCAAGCATGGACACCGACCTGATCTTGCCACCCCGAACCGTCTGCCCCCGCCGCGGCGAGGTGCGGCCGGGGCGTATCCGGGAGGCGGCAGCGCGGTGACCGCCCCCTGCCCCCTCCACTCGCCGTTTCCCCTGCAGCTTCACCCCCAACCGCCGGTCCATCTCGGACCGCGATCATCCCTCTTGCAAGGAGGTTCGAGCCATGTCCAACCGGGAGGATCTGAAAGCCGAGCTGATTCAGACAGACGAGCAGTTCCGCCGCTTGTACGAGGAGCACCGCGAGTACGAGCGGCGGCTGTCGGAGCTCACCCAGAAGACATTGCCGTCCCAGGATGACGAGATCGAGGAGAAGAAGATCAAGCTGCACAAGCTGGCGCTCAAAGACCGCATGGAGCAGATCCTGCGCGCCCACAGCGAGGCCCGCGTCTCTGTCTGATCCGGACCGCCTCGGCGCCCCTGCCCGTTCGCCGGGAGGGAACCGTCCGGCGCTCGGCCGCCGCCGTGACACCCGAGCGATGCTCGACACTCCCCACGGCGCCTCTCCAGCCGCGGACCGCGGCGGCCGCCCTCACCGCCACTGCCACCGCCACCTTCGATGAGCTTCGCCAGAGAGAGCTGGCCCTTCGTGGCGCCGTTCCTGCTGCTGGCCGCGCTGGCCGCCGCCGCCGGCCATCTCGGCTGGGCCGCGGCCGCCGGCATCGCCGGGCTCGGCGTTCTTGCTTTCTTCCGCGACCCGGCCCGCCGCTTCGACGGCGAAGCTGGCATCGTGCTGGCGCCGGCCGCCGGGCTGGTCACCCTGGTGGACACGGTCGAGGCCCCGGACGTCGGGCCGGGGACCTATCATCGCGTCGTCACCTTCCTGTCGATCTTCGACGTCCACGTGCAGAAGACACCGGCCGCGGGCGAGGTGATCGCGTCGCGCCATGCCACCGGGCGCAAGGTCGCCGCCTTCCGCACCGATGCCGGCGAGATCAACGAGCAGCACCTGACCGTGATCCGCCGCCCCGGCGGCGACCTGGTCGGCGTGCGCCAGATCGCCGGCCTGCTGGCGCGGCGGGTGGTCTGCTATCTCGCCACCGGCGACCGGGTCGAGCGCGGTAAGCCCCTGGGGCTGATCAAGTTCGGGTCGCGCGTCGATCTGCTGGTGCCGGCCAGCTACCGGCTCATGGTCCAGCGCGGCGACCGGGTGCGCAACGGCGCCACCCCGATCGCCGCACCGGACGAGGTAGCGGGCGCGCCAGCAGGCGCCACCGCGGACGCGGCCGCGAAGGCCACCGCGGGCGCGCCGGCGGACGCGACCGCGGAGGTGCTGCGATGAGCATCGACACCCGTCTAGGCCGGCCGGCCCTGTCGCGGCGGTTCCGTCGCGGCGCCTACCTGCTGCCGAGCCTGTTCACCATCTTCAACGTGCTGCTCGGCTTCTACGCCGTGATCTGCGGCCTGCAGGGCGACTTCGAGCGCGCCGCGATCCTGGTCTTCGTCGCGGCCATCACCGACAGCCTGGACGGCCGCATCGCGCGCATGACCGGCACCGAGACCGAGTTCGGCAAGGAGTTCGACTCGCTGGCGGACGTCATCACCTTCGGGGTCGCGCCGGCGCTGCTCGCCTACCTCTGGGGCGTCAAGGACCTGGCGCCGCGCGCCTGGCTGGTGCCGCTGTTCTACGTGGTGACCACGGCCAGCCGCCTGGCGCGATTCAACGTGCAGCAGCTGAAGGCCGACAGCCGCTTCTTCGTGGGCCTGCCGGCGCCGGCAGCGGCGGTGGCCATCTGCTCGCTGCTGTTCTTCGCCCCCGATCCGGCCTGGCGCGACTGGATCCTGGGAGCGATGGTCGTCTCGCTGGTGCTGATCGGCGCCTTGATGGTCTCCACCTTTCGCTACTACAGCTTCAAGAAGCTGGACCTGCGCCGCCGCTGGAGCTACCGAGTGGCGCTGCCGCTGGCCGCCATCGTCGGCGCGGTCGTCTACGCCTTGACCTCATCCCAGCTCTTGCCGCAGGCCGCTTTCATGCTGCTCGCCCTGGTGTATACGCTGTCGGGGCCGGCCACCTACCTCTGGAACCGGCTGCTTCGCCGCCGGCATGGCAAGGCGTCCGCGGCGCCGCTGCCGGCGGCGGCAACGCCGCTGCTGCCGCTGCCGCCGCCGGACAGGCCGGCGCCCGGGTTGCCGCCGGCGGAGCAGGCGGCGCTGCCGGACAAGGGGCAGGGGCTCCCCGCGGACAAGAAGCAGCCGCCGGACAAGCCGGACAAGCCGGACAAGAAGGCGGCGCCGGACAGGAAGTTCCCGCCATGAGCGTCCTGGCGATCGTCCACCCCATCAACCTGCTCGGCAAGGAGCTCCGTGAGACCCTCGACCGCGGCGTCACGGGCCCGTCGTGGCAGGAGGTGCGGCTGCTGTCGACCCTCGAGCACGAGATCGGCACGCTCACCGAGGCCGGCGGCACCGCGGCCCTGGTGCAGCGCTACGGGCCGGGGAGCCTGGACGGCGTCACGCTGGCCTTCTTCTGCGGACCGATCGCCGCCAATCGCCCGCTGCTCGCCGGGCTGCCGCTCGAGATCACCGCGGTGGTGCTGTCGCCCGACGCCACCCTCGCCGACGGGCACCCGGTGGTGGCCGGGATCAACTCCCGGCCGAGCGGCGCCGGCAACGGCGGGCCGAGCGTCCTGCTGTCCCCGCATCCGGCGGTCGTGCTGCTGGCCCATCTGCTCTACCCGTTGACGGCCTTCGCGGCGCAGGAGGCGGTGGCGACGGTCGTGCTGCCGGCCTCGCTCCACGACGAGGCGGGCCTCGAGGAGTTGTTCGAGCAGACGCGGCAGATCGTCGCCATGACGGCGCGGCACCGCTCGCCGCTGTTCGGCGCCCAGCTCGCCTTCAACCTCCTGCCCGCCGCCCACGGCGAACAGGCGGCAGCGTCGGTCGGCGCGGAGCTGGCCGCCGTGCTGCCGGCACCGGTGCCGCTGTCGGTCCAGCTCGTGCAGGGCGGGGTCTTCCACTGCCTGGCGCTCAGCCTCTACGTGCGCTGCGCCACCGCGCCAAGCGCGCAGGCGGTCCGCAAGGCGCTCACCGCGAGCCCCTTCGTCGAGGCGGCCGAGGACCCACGCCACCTCGGACCGATCGACGCGGCGGCGAGCGACAAGGTGCTGCTCGGCGCCGCCCGCAAGGACGAGGATGGAATCTGGATCTGGGCGGTGATGGACAACCTGACTCGCGGCGGCGCGATCAACGCGCTCGAGATCGCGGCGGCGGTGCACTGACGGGCGCTTATAATTGGTGACGCGGGAGCGCGCGCGCCGGACGCCTTCCGATCAGAAAGGCAGGAGCACGGACATGGAAAAAGCGACCTTCGCGGCCGGGTGTTTCTGGGGAGTCGAGGCGGCGTTCCGGGCGGTGCCCGGTGTCGTCGGCACGACCGTCGGGTACTCCGGCGGCACCTTCCCGAACCCGACCTATCACGACGTCTGTACCGGGCGCACCGGCCACGCCGAAGTGGTCGAGGTGGAGCTCGATCCGGCGCGGGCCTCCTACCAGGACCTGCTGCGGGTCTTCTGGGAGAACCACGATCCGACGACCCTGAATCGCCAGGGCCCCGACGTCGGCACGCAGTACCGCTCGGCGATCTTCTTCCACACCCCCGAGCAGCAGGCGGCGGCGCTCGCCTCCAAGCAGGAGCTCGAGCGCACCGGCGCCTACAAGCGGCCGATCGTGACCGCGATCACCCCGGCCGGCCCCTTCTACCGCGCCGAGGACTATCACCAGCAGTATCTCGAGAAGCGCGGCCAGGCCAGCTGCCGCATCGTCTGATCGCCTGATCGCAGGACCCCTGGTCGCCTCCGGCGGCGATCACAGCGTCGGCACGCCGGGGCGCCGGCGGCCGCGCGGAAAGGCCTCGTCGATGCGGCGCGCCTCGTCCTCGGAGAGGACCAGGTCCCCGGCCGCCGCATTCTCCTCGACGTGCTCCGGCCGCGAGGCCTTGGGGATGCCGAACAGCGACGGCCGCAGCAGCAGGAACGCCAGGGCCACCTGGCGCGGCGTGGCGCCGTGCGCCGCCGCGGCCCACCTCCCGCCGGTGAAACTGCCGGCGCTCCCGCGATGATAGTGGCTCCCGGTTCCCTTGTGGGTCCGTTCCCCGAGGCAGAGGGAACGGACCCACGACCCCCGACCGATCTGGTGCGGGGCCGGCGACCGTAGAATGGACGCCTGGAGAGGCGCGCCTCTGCCGCCTGGCGATTCAACGGAGAACGACATCCATGCGTCCACGACGGCTGGCTTATCTCGGGCTTCTGGGTCTGATGCTCGGCTGCTCGCGGGGGAAGGTCGGTGCGGAGAAAGCTGCCGCCGTGGCCCAGCCGGCGGACAAGCCTGCAGCCGTTGCCCAACCTGCGGGCCAGCCTGCCGCGGCAGGGACTGGCGCCACGGCCACCTTCGCGGGAGGGTGCTTCTGGTGCATGCAGCCGGCGTTCGACCACGTGCCGGGGGTGGTCTCGACCACCGTGGGCTACACCGGCGGACACCTGGCGAACCCCACCTACGAAGAGGTCTCGTCAGGCGGGACCGGGCACCGGGAGTCGATCGAGGTGGTCTACGATCCGGCCAGGGTCACCTACGAGAGGCTGCTGACCATCTTCTGGCACAACGTCGATCCGACCGACGGCTCCGGCCAGTTCTGCGACCACGGCGAGCAGTACCGGTCGGCGATCTTCTTCCACGACGAGGCGCAGCAGCGGGCGGCCGAGGCGTCGCAGCAGGCGATCGCGGCGTCCGGCCGCATCAAGGACCCGATCGTGACCGACATCGTGCCCGCGTCGCAGTTCTACCCGGCCGAGGACTATCATCAGAAGTATTACGTCAAGAGCGCTCTCCACTACAACTTCTACCGCTTCAGCTGCGGCCGCGACCGCCGGCTGGCGCAGCTCTGGGGCGACACCGGCGACACCGGGCACTGACCGGGCGGGACACGGACCGGGCCGGGCACCGGATCACCTGGCCGGCGAGCTTGCCGGGCTCGAGCGTGCCCAGGTCGCGCTCGCGGAGGCGCGCGAGGGCATACGATATGCACCCGGGCTGGTGCTGAGACTCAGTGGCCGCCGGGATGGCACCGGCGTCGCGCCCTTGGGGACACGGGCGCTGGCCTCGAAGGAGCCGAGAATGCACCGACCGCTTCGCCTCCACGGCCCTGCGTGGCCTTCGCGCCCGTCACACCCCTCCCGGCCGTCGCACCCGGGGCGCCTGCCGCCGGCGGCTCTGGCCGCGCTGCTGGCGCTGCTGCTCGGCGCGGCGGCCGTCGCTCCGGCCCTGGCGACGGTGACGATCGCGCTCGATCGGCCATTGGACGGCGACATCCTCGCCTCCCCCGTCACCGTCGAAGCCTCGGCGACGACCGACGTCGCCAACGCGAGGGTCACGGCGTGGCACGTCTACGTGGATGGGGTGCTGGCGTACGGCACGCCGGGCCCGACCGCTTCGATCAGCACCGCCCTGGCGATGGAAGACGGCAGCCACGAGCTGATCGTGCGCGCCTGGGACTCGACCGGCTATTACGACTCCACGTCGGTGACGATCACGATCGGCATCTGCTCGGGTTTCACCGTCGACCTGCAATCGCCCGTTGCCGGCAGCGCCCTCTCGCCGGTGCAGTTCGCCGCCGTCGCCAGCGGCTGTCACCGCATCACCGGCTTCGCGGTGTACGTCGACGGCCAGCGCGTCTACCAGAGGCCGGGTTCGACCTCCCTCGACACCTCGCTCGACCTGCCGGCGGGACACTACAGCGTGGCGGTCCGCGCCACCGACTCGACGCGGGCCACGGCCAGCTCGGACACCGTGCCGATCGACGTCGAGAGCCCGGTGCCGCCCGCACCGCCCCGGCCGCCGGCCAAGCCGGTCCAGCCTGCCAAGCCGGGCCAGCCACGGCCGGCCCAGCCCGCTCCCCCGCCCCAACCACCGCCGCCAGCGCGGCGCTAGGGCCCGTTCTCTCGCTCTATGATGAGAGGTGGACGGTGGGTGGGCTTCGCGGCAAACCGCGGGTTGCGCTCCACCGCGGGCGGGCCGGTCGCGCATCGACGGGCAGACACACCCGGTACACCGGGCACACGAGGCACATCGGCAGGGAGGAGGCGGACGTGAGCGAGAAGCTGTTCGTGGTGACGGGAGCGAGCGGGCACATCGGCAGGCGGCTCGCCGCGCTGCTGCTCGAGGGGCACCGCCGGGTGCGGGTGGTGGCGCGCCGGGAAGAGCAGCTGCGGGCGTTCGTCGAGCAGGGCGCCGAGGCGCTTCCCGGCGACCTGCAGGACGCCGCCTTCGTACGCCGGGCCTTCGAGGGCGCCCACGCGGCCTTCACCATGATGCCGCCGGTGATGGCGGACCACGATCTGCGGGGCATCCAGAACCGGATCTCGGAGGCGATCGCCTACGGCCTGCGCGAGTCGCGCGTCCCCTACGTCGTGAACCTGAGCAGCTGGGGCGCCGAGGTGCCCTACGGCACGGGCCCGATCGCGGGGCTGCACGACCACGAGGAGCGCCTCGACCGCCTCGACGACACCCACATCGTCCACCTGCGGCCGGCCTCCTTCATGGAGAACCACCTGCACGCCATCGGCGCGATCCTCCACGCGGGGATCTACCCGTCGACCCTGCGCGCCGATCTGCCGCTGTCGATGATCGCCACGCGCGACATCGCCGAGGAAGCTGCCCGGTTGCTCGCCGGCCTCGAGTTCGAAGGCAAGTCGACCCACAACCTGCTCGGAGCGCGGGAATACACGATGCCGGAAGCGGCGAGCATCCTCGGCGCCGCGATCGGCAAGCCAGGTCTGCCGTACGTCCAGGTCACCGACCAGCAGGCGCACGAGGCGATGGTGGCGCAGGGCATGCCGCCGCACATGGCGGACGTGATGCTCGAGATGTATCGCGCCTTCAACTCGGAGAAGATCCGCGCCGAGGAGCCGCGCCTGCCGGAGAACACGACTCCCACCACGCTCGAAGAGTGGGCGCCGCACTTCGCCGACGTCTACCGCCACCACGAGCACCCGCACCCGCAGTCCGGACATGCTGGCTGAGACGAGACGCCGCCACCGGC
>DATDGZ010000087.1:0-9270 GCA_036521795.1 Thermoanaerobaculia bacterium
GCGCACGCCTCCGGGGAATCTCCCTCCGGCCGGGCCGCGGTAGGCGGATCTCCTTGCCTCCTCCCTTTGGGCGAGGCGCTCAGGGTGGTGGATGCGGAGGGGGTGGTGGAGTGCGGCGCCTCGCCCAAAGGTCGGCAGCGAGGAGATCCGCCGCCAGCAGGCCTCCCACCTCCTCCCCTCCGGCCACCAAGCTCTCCGGCCACCCATCGTGGAGTCCGGTGGGGCGGTGCGGGGCGTCTGGTATTGTCAAGAGGGGGGTAGAGCCCGATGAAAGACAGCTTTTCGAGCCGCGCGACTTTCAAGGTGGGTGGGGCGGCAGGCGGGCGGGAGCTGCGTCTTGCCCGGCTGGATGCGTTGGACCGTTTCAACGTGTCGCGGCTGCCCTACGCGCTGCGCATCCTGTTGGAGAACCTGCTGCGGCGCGAGGACGGCATCCTGGTGTCGGCCGGCGACATCGAGGCTCTGGCCGGCTGGGACCCGCGTGCGGCTGCCGGCACGACGGGCGAGATCGCGTTCATGCCGGCCCGCGTGCTGCTGCAGGACTTCACCGGCGTGCCGGCGGTGGTCGACCTGGCGGCGATGCGCGACGCCATGGCCAGGATGGCACCTGACTCCCACGACGCGGCGACGCGGATCAACCCCATCCAGCCGGTCGAGCTGGTCATCGACCATTCGGTGCAGGTCGACGAGTACGGGACGGCAGCCGCTTTCCTGATCAACGCCGAGCGCGAGTTCGAGCGCAACCGCGAGCGCTACGCCTTCCTGCGCTGGGGCCAGAGCGCCTTCGCCAACTTCAGGGTGGTGCCTCCCGACACCGGCATCGTCCACCAGGTCAACCTCGAGTACCTGGCGCGAGTCGTGATGACCGGCGAGCACGAGGGAGAGACCTACGCCTTCCCGGACACCCTGGTGGGCACCGACTCCCACACCACCCTGATCAACGGCCTCGGCGTGCTCGGCTGGGGGGTGGGCGGCATCGAGGCCGAGGCGGCGACGCTGGGCCAGCCGGTGTCCATGCTGATCCCCCAGGTGGTCGGCTTCCGGCTCTCCGGCGAGCTGCCGGAAGGCGCCACCGCCACCGACCTGGTGCTGGTGGTCACCGAGATGCTGCGCAAGCACGGAGTGGTCGGCAAGTTCGTGGAGTTCCACGGGCCCGGCCTGGCGGCGCTGCCGCTGGCCGACCGCGCCACCATCGCCAACATGGCCCCCGAGTACGGCGCCACCTGCGGCATCTTCCCGGTCGACGACGTGGCGCTCGAGTACCTGCGCTTCACCGGCCGTCCCGCCGCGCAGGTCGCCCTGGTCGAGGCGTACATGAAGGAGCAGGGGCTCTTCCATGCGGCGGCCAGCCCGGAGCCTGCATACTCCGAGACGCTGCAGCTCGATCTCGCCTCCGTCCAGCCCAGCCTCGCGGGTCCGCGGCGGCCGCAGGACCGGGTCCCGCTCGCCGAGGTCAAGAGCTCGTTTCAGCGCGAGCTGGGCGCGATGCTGGCGGCGGTTCCCGCTCGGTCCCGCGGCGCTGCCCCCGGCGCCGCCGGCGCCGTGAACCCGCGGGTGACGGCGATGGTCAGCGAGGGGGGCGGCGTTGCCGAGGCCGCCGCCGCGGCAGTTGCGACGCATCCCGGCCACGGGGACGGCGCCGAGGCGACGCTCGGCGGCCAGAGCTTCACCCTGCACCACGGATCGGTGGTGATCGCCGCCATCACCAGCTGCACCAACACCTCCAACCCCTCGGTCATGGTGGCCGCCGGCCTGCTGGCGAAGAAGGCGGTCGAGCGCGGCCTCGCCACCCGGCCCTGGGTCAAGACCAGCCTGGCGCCGGGCTCGAAGGTGGTCACCGAGTACCTGCGCGAGGCGGGGCTCACGCCCTACCTCGAACGGTTGGGCTTCCACCTGGTGGGTTACGGCTGCACCACCTGCATCGGCAACAGCGGGCCGCTGCCGCCGCCGATCTCGGAAGCGGTCGACGCCGCTGGCCTGGTGGCGGTCGCGGTGCTGTCGGGCAACCGCAACTTCGAGGGGCGGATCAACTCCGACGTGCGGGCCAACTATCTCGCCTCGCCGCCGCTGGTGGTGGCCTACGCCCTCGCCGGCCGGATCGACGTCGATCTCGCCGCCGAGCCCCTCGGCACCGGCAAGGACGGCCAGCCGGTCTTCCTCAGGGACGTCTGGCCGAGCCGCCGGGAGATCGCCGCGACGGTGCTGGCGTCGCTGCGCTCCGAGATGTTCAACCGCGAGTATGCCGACGTCTTCGCCGGCGACGAGCGCTGGAACGGCCTCGAGGTGCCGCGGGGCGACACCTACGCCTGGGAGGAGAGCTCCACCTACGTGCGCCTGCCGCCTTACTTCGCCGACATGCCGGCGGAGCCGCCGGCGGTCGAGGACATCCGTGGCGCGCGAGTGCTCGGAGTGTTCGGCGACAGCATCACCACCGATCACATCTCGCCGGCAGGCTCGATCAAGGCAGCGAGCCCGGCCGGCAAGTACCTGGTCGAGCATGGCGTGCCGCCGAGGGACTTCAACTCCTACGGCTCGCGCCGCGGCAATCACGAGGTGATGATGCGCGGCACCTTCGCCAACGTGCGCATCCGCAACCGCATGGTCCCCGAGATCGAGGGCGGCTTCACGCTCCACCTGCCGTCGGGCGAGCCGCTGCCGATCTACGACGCGGCGATGCGCTACCAGCAGGAAGGCGTGCCGACGGTGATCTTCGCCGGCAAGGAGTACGGCACCGGCTCGTCGCGCGATTGGGCCGCCAAGGGACCGCGCCTGCTGGGCGTGCGCGCGGTCATCGCCGAGAGCTTCGAGCGCATCCACCGCAGCAACCTGGTCGGCATGGGGGTGGTGCCGCTCGAGTTGCTCGACGGCGCCACCGTGCAGAGCCTCGGCATCACCGGCCGCGAGGTGATCGAGATCGAGGGCCTGGCGCAGGGCATGGCGACCGGCGCGGCGGCCGCCGGTGGCGGCTGGCAGGGGGATCGAGAGGTTACGGTGCGAGCGCTGCCGGACGCCGATCTCGCGGCCGCCGCCGCCCGCACCCCCGGCGACTCCGGTGACCCTCGCGCCAAGCCGATCGAGCTCCGAGCGCGGGTTCGCCTCGATACCCCCCAGGAGGTGCAGTACTACCGCCATGGCGGCATCCTGCATTACGTGCTGCGTCAGCTTCTGAAGCGAGACTAAGATATCCTGGCAGGCCCTTTGCTCAGGTCAGGGGAGACGCGCCGAGGGCCGCGGCTCCGCCTGTCGCCAGTCGCGGCACCCCAGCTGGGAAGCGCGTCGTCTCGAAAGGAGACCCTGATGGATCTCAGAGCAAGATACCTCCTCCGCATCCTGCTGCCGGCGGCCCTGGTCCTGGTCGTGCTGGCGGTGGCAGCGTCGGCCCTGGCGCAACCGCGCGGCGACACCAGCCTGGCGCACATCGACGGCTACGTCTCGGTCAGCCCGGACAGCCACTGCGTAGTGGTCAAGCAGCATGACGGCTCGCTTTACACGCTGGTGGGCCGCTGGCACGGCCTGGTCGGCAACGACCACGTCCGCCTCGAAGGCCGCTTCGTCCCCGAGACCCGCTGCGGCGGCCAGGGTGGCTTCGAGGTGACCGAAGTCCAGACCATCTGGGCCGACGACAATCACCGCTCGACGCACTACGACCATCTCAAGGACGGCGACTTCCGCGGCTGGCTCGCGCGCAACCGCCCCCGGGAGTCGGAGCGCGAGCGGGAGAGAGAGCGCCGCGAGCCCCCGCGCTAGTCCGTGCTGCGGCCGGCCGCCCGCCCCTTCGCGGGCGCGCGCCCGGATGCCCGCAGTCTGATAGCGTTGCGGCATGACGTCAGCCGCAGCCACCACGGCGCCGCCCGCCGGCGCCGTCACCACCGTCCGCATCGCCCACAGCCCCGACTCCGACGACGCGTTCATGTTCTATGCCCTGACGCAGGGGCAGCTCGACACCTCCGGGCTGGTCGTCGAGCACGTGCTGCGCGACATCGAGACCCTTAACCAGGCTGCTTTCGCCGGCACCTACGAGATCACCGCGCTCTCCTTCCACGCCTATGCCCACCTCGCCGACCGTTACCAGCTGATGCCGTCGGGCGCCAGCTTCGGCGACGGCTATGGGCCGATCGTGGTCTGCCGCCAGGCCCTCACTCGCGAGGACCTGGCGGGGCGGGTGGTCGCGATCCCGGGGCAGCTCACCACCGCGCACCTGGCGCTGCGGCTCTGGCAGCCGGCGGTCGAGGTGCGCATCGTCGCGTTCGACCGCATCCTCGAGGTGGTGGCCGCCGGCGAGGCGGAGGCGGGCGTGGTGATCCACGAGGGCCAGCTCACCTACGCCGACCAGGGTCTGCGGGCTGCGGTCGACCTCGGCGCCTGGTGGAAGGGGGAGACCGGCCTGCCCCTGCCGCTCGGCGGCAACGGCATCCGGCGCGACGTCGCGGAGCCGCTGAAGCAGCGCCTCTGCCGGCTGCTCTCGGCGAGCATCGCCTACGGCCTCGACCACCGGCGCGAGGCCCTCTCCTACGCGACGCGCTATGCCCGGGGCCTGGAAGACGACCCGGTGCGCTCCGATCGCTTCGTCGACATGTACGTCAACGACTGGACCCGCGACTACGGCGAGGCGGGCCGCCGCGCCGTCCAGCTGCTGCTCGACCGCGGCTTCGCGGCGGGCCTGCTGCCGCGGCGGATCGAGGCCGAGCTCGTTGCCGCCTGAGCCGCCGTCTCCCCCCCGGGTCGATCCGGCCGGCCCGGACGGCCGGAGCGCCGCGCCACGCGGCATCGTCTTCGACCTCGACGGTACCCTGATCGATTCGCGCCGCGACATCGCGACGGCGGTGAATCGGATGCGCGCCGAGCGCGGCCTGGCGCCGCTCTCGGTCGACGAGATCAGCGGCATGGTCGGGGAGGGGGCGCGGATGCTGGTCCGGCGTGCCCTGCCTCCCTGGCCGCCCGGCGCCGGCCTGGACGACCTCAAGGACGCCATGGCCAGCTACCTCGCCCATTACGCCGAGGTCTGCCTGGCCACCACGCGCGCCTATCCCGGGATCGCCGCGATGCTGGCCACCCTGGCCCCGAGCTTCCCCCTCGCCGTGCTCAGCAACAAGGGCGAAGCCCTCTCCCGCCACATCCTCCACGGACTGGGCCTCGACCGTTACGTGCGCGAGGTCGTCGGCGGCGACACCCTGCAGACGCGCAAGCCGAACCCGGGCGGCCTCTTCCTGCTCGCCGACCGCCTGGCCATCCCCGCCCGGCTGCTGCTGCTGGTGGGCGACACCTGGATCGACGCGCGCACCGCGCAGGCGGCCGGCTGCGCCTTCGCGCTGACTCTCTGGGGAGAGCCCCGTGCCGGCGGGCCGGCGGTGGCAGCCGTGGCCGCCGTAGCCGGCAGCCCGCGGGAAGCGGGCGGCGGGCCAGCCGCGCGCCAGCAGGCTGGGGGCGACACGGCAGAAGGCACGGCGGAAGGAACCGTGGACGCCACCCCGCGCTGGCGCCTCGCACACCCTCGCGACCTCCCGGCGGCTCTGGGCCTCGCCGAGGAGAGCTAAGGCAAGACTGGCAGCCGGCTCAACCGCCGACCTGCGCGGGTAGCCGAAAGGGCTGCGGGAAGAGCTCGCTGAGCAACAGCTCCTCGCGCTCCCCGGCGAGGTTGCACAGCAGGATCGGCAGCTCGGCCGCGAACTCCGCCAAGGTCTGCCGGCACAGGCCGCACGGACGGGACGGCGGGCTGCCGTCGGCCACCACCGCCAGCGCCTGCGGCCGGCGCAGCCCGGCGGAGACGGCATGCGCCACCGCCGAGCGCTCGGCGCAGATCGAAAGAGCGGGGACGCAATTCTCGCAGTTGGCGGTGGCGTGGATGGAGCCGTCCTCCATCAAGACCGCGGCGCCGACCGCGAAGCGGCTGTAAGGCGCATAGGCCCGCGCCCGCGCCGCCGCGGCGGCCTGGACAAGCGGCTCCCACTCCATGGGCTCAATCTAGCATCACCCCGGCCGCCGGACTCGCTGGCTCTGCCTTGCTGCCTGCTCGGCGCTTGAGAGACTGGATCGAGCGCTGCAAAGGTTACGCGCTGGCTTAACGCCCTGGGGGTAACGTGAGTGGACGCTGCCGGGTCCGACCGGAACGCCGCGCTAAGCCACGACGTTGAGTTTGGGCAGGGTGCCACCGAACGGAGCCGCCCCAGCTTCGCGGTACCCCGCTTCCCGGGCCGTACCGCGGCGCCGCGCCCGCGTGATAGCTTCTGCGTCGGCTCACCACGCTTTTGTGCCGGGTCGAGCCGGACGCTCGTCTTCTCCCTGGAGGGATCGCGCTTGGCGAACACTTACAACGGCTTGACGCCCCCCGTGGACGGCTCCGCGGTCACCTGGCATGCCGCGGAGAAGTGGCTCGAGGTGCCGGCACGGCCGATCGTCTGCTTCATCGAGGGGGACGGGATCGGCCCCGACATCTGGCGGGCCACCCGCCGCGTGCTCGACGGTGCGGTGGCGAAGGTCTACGCCGGCCGGCGCGCCTTCGCCTGGTTCGAGGTGCTGGCGGGCGAGAAGGCGAAGGACCAGGCCGGCGAATGGCTGCCGGCGGACACGCTGGCGGCGATCCGCGCCTACCGGGTGGCGATCAAGGGCCCCCTGACCACGCCGGTCGGCGGCGGCATCCGCAGCCTCAACGTCGCCATCCGGCAGGCGCTGGATCTCTACGCCTGCGTGCGGCCGGTGCGCTACTACCCGGGGACGCCGTCGCCGGTGCGCCGCCCCGAGGCGGTGGACATGGTGATCTTCCGCGAGAACACCGAGGACGTCTACGCCGGCATCGAGTGGCCGGCAGGCTCGGAAGAGGCCCGCCGGCTGATCGACCTGCTGGCGGCGCTCGGCAAGACGGTACGCGCCGACAGTGGCATCGGGATCAAGCCGGTCTCGGCAACCGGCAGCAAGCGCCTGGTGCGCGCGGCGCTGCGCTACGCCGTCGCCGATGGCCGCAAGAGCGTCACCCTGGTGCACAAGGGCAACATCATGAAGTTCACCGAGGGGGCCTTCAAGGAGTGGGGCTACGAGGTGGCGCGGCAGGAGTTCGGCGAGCAGACCGTCGCCGAGGACGATCTCGGCGCCGGCGCGGCCGCGGCGGGCAAGATCGTGATCCGCGACCGCATCGCCGACTCCATGTTCCAGCAGGTGCTCCTGCGTCCCGAGGAATACGGGGTCATCGCCACCACCAACCTCAACGGCGACTACCTGTCGGACGCCCTGGCGGCGCAGGTCGGCGGCCTCGGCATGGCGCCCGGCAGCAACGAGGGGGACGGCATCGCCGTCTTCGAGGCCACGCACGGCACCGCGCCGAAGTACGCCGGCCAGGACAAGGTGAACCCCGGGTCGCTGCTGCTGTCCGGGGTGATGATGCTGCGCTGGCTGGGCTGGGGCGAGGCCGCGGACGCGGTGGAGCGCGGGCTCGCCGCCACCATCGCCCAGAAGCGGGTCACCTACGATCTCGAGCGGCAGATGCAGGGAGCTACCTTGCTGCGTACCTCGGAGCTCGCCGGCGCCATCCTGGAGAACCTGTAGGGGCCCGGTCAGCGCCAACCGTCTGCATCCGGAGGGAGAGCACGCGATGCGCTACAAAGTCACCGTCGTCGGGGCCGGCAACGTCGGCGCCACCACCGCCCAGCGGATCGCCGAGGCCGACCTCGCCGACGTGGTGATGGTGGACGTGGCCGACGAGCTGGCCACCGGCAAGGCGCTCGACATGATGGAGGCGGCGCCGATCCTCGGCTTCAGCGCCCACGTCCAGGGCGGCGGCGACTACGCCGCGACCGCCGGCTCGCAGGTGTGCGTGGTCACGGCGGGCCTGGCACGCAAGCCCGGCATGAGCCGCGACGACCTGCGCAACAAGAACACCGAGATCGTCCACGGCGTCGTCACCCGCCTGGTCGAGCATTCGCCCGACACCATCCTCATCATCGTCACCAACCCCCTGGACGCCATGTGCGAGGTGGCGCGGCGCGCGTCAGGGTTCTCGCGCCAGCGCGTCTTCGGCATGGCGGGGGTGCTCGACGCCGCCCGCATGCGCTGGTTCATCGCCGCCGAGCTCGGGGTGTCGGTCCAGGACGTGGACGCGTTCGTGCTGGGCGGCCACGGCGACACGATGGTGCCGCTGCCGCGCTACGCCACGGTCAACGGCATCCCGTTGCCGCAGCTGCTCGCCGCCGACCGCATCGAGGCGATCAACCAGCGCACCAGGAACGGCGGCGCCGAGATCGTCAACTACTACAAGACGGGCTCGGCCTACTATGCCCCGGCCGCCGCCAGCTTCGAGATGGTGGCGGCGATCCTGCTCGACAAGAAGAAGATCCTGCCCTGCGCCGTGCGGCTCGAGGGCGAGTACGGAGTGGACGGCTTGTTCGTCGGCGTGCCGGTCAAGCTCGGCCGCGCCGGCGTCGAGCAGGTCGTCGAGCTCGAGCTGACCGCCGAGGAGAAGGCGCTGTTCGAGCAGTCGGTCGCCGCGGTGCGCGGCGTGGTGGCGGAGCTGCCTTAGCGGGCCGCGCCGCCGCGGCGGGCTGGCCCGGGGCGCGCCGGTGCAACCGCGCGCCCGCCGGGCCGTAGAAGCCATCGCGGCCGGCGAGCGCCTGCTCTTGGCACGGCCATGGAACCTATGCGCAAATCGAGCTCGATCATCCCGTGGGTGCTGGCGGCGGCTGCCGGCACGCTGCTGCTGATCTGGGGCCATTCCCGGGCCGCCCCGTTCCAGCCGCGCCACTGGCGCACCTCGGCAAGCCAGGCGGAGGCGATCGTGCTCGAACACCTGCGGCAGCTCGGCCAGTCGGTGCGCCGGCCTTACGTGGTCACCCGTTTCTCGGGGAACGCCCTGCTCGAGCGCCGGTTGCAGCTGGCGCTGGCGCACCAGGACCTGGCCCGGCTGCGGGCGACCGGGCTGGCGGACCTGGTGACCGTTTGGGAGGTGACGGTCTACCCGCCGGAGGCCACGCGGAGCGACTACGCGGCGAAGGCCGAGGTCTCCCTCACCGGCGGGCTGGTGTCGCTCCACCTCCGCGTCGACCCGGAAGCCAAGGCCGCGGCGCTCGCTCCCGCGGTGGCGCGCAGCCTGGCCGACGCGGTGCTGCGCTCGCAGGGCTTCGACCTCCGCCGCTTCGGCGAGCCCGAGATCAGCACCCTGCAGCTCGCCTCCCGCACCGACGTCAGCCTGCGCTATCGCGACCGGCGGCAGCTGCCGGATGGCGGCGGCTTCGGCATGGAGGTAAAGTTCGCGGGCGACCGGCTGTCGGACTTCGGCTCGTGGAT
>DATDGZ010000088.1:0-5503 GCA_036521795.1 Thermoanaerobaculia bacterium
GCACGGCCAGGGCGCTGGATTGCCGCCGCCATTCGACGTCGAGGCGCTCCTCGATCGCGCCGCTGCGTGGCGCGAGGCGTTGCTGCGGCGCCAGCCGCTGCCCGAGGATTCCGCGGCCGTGGCCGGGCGGGAACCCGGTGCTGGCGGCGACGTCTCCGCGGCGGCTTCTCCGGCCGCGCGCTCGCGGCGCGTGCCACACGCCGACGCCGGCACCTGCGCCGTCTGCGCCGCCGCCTCGGTCGCCGTCTTCGATTTCCTCTGCCGCCAGCAGTACGCGATCGGCGCCGACCCTCACGCACGGCGGCGGTTCGTAGCCTCCCACGGGCTCTGCCCGCCGCACACCTGGCACCTCGAGCGGCTGTCGTCGCCGCAAGGGCTGTGCGAGGGCTATCCCGCCTTGCTCGAGCGGACGGCGGAGCGGTTGCGTGGGCTGGCGAGCCTCCCGGCGGCGGCCGCGGCCGAGCGGCTCGGCAGCCTCGTGGCGGACTCCAGCGGCTGCGCCGCGTGCCTGGCGCAGCGTCGAGCGGCGGCGGCCGCAGCGGCAGATCTCGCCCTCGATCTCGCCCGGCGCTCGGGCCCCGCGCCGTTCGCAGGCGCCCGCTGGCTCTGTCTCGCCCACCTTCGCCTGCTCCTCACCGGCGCCACACCCGAAGCCGCGGCCCACCTCCTCCGCGCTCACGCACGCCAGTTGGGCAACCTGGCGGAGTCGATGCGCGAATCCGCCCTCAAGATGGACGCGCGGCGCCGCGCGCTGCTCAGCGAGGAGGAGATGCGGGCGCCGCGCCAGGCCCTGGTGCTGCTGGTGGGCGAGCGGTACCTGTTCCGGACGGAAGGCGAGGAGTAGGATGGCGGCGGCTCTCGGGAGGAGCGGATGACGCCCGCGAGGCGGACCTCGCCGGCGCGACCGTGCTGAAGGGGCCCATGGGCTTCGGGAGGCACTCGCGGGCCCACACCGCGGGCCTCCAGGACATGTCGGTGGACCTGCCGGTGGTGATCGAGATCGTCGACAGCGAAGCGAAGATCAACGCCTTCGTGCCCATCGTCGACGAGCTGGTGAGCGAGGGAATGGTGACCCTGGAGGCAGTGCGTGTCCTCAAGTACGCCTCTCCCGAGCGCGCGCGCTGACCCGCCAGCGGCCCGGGGCAATCCTGCCTACTTCTCGCGGTGAAACGCCGGCGCGGCGAGCGGCTCGGCCCGCGCGGCGAGCTCATCGAGGAGCCGCGCCGGCTGCCCCGGCGCGGTGGCCTCCAGGCGCCTCGTCCAGTCGTGCAGGAGCGCGCGGAGCGCGTCCCGGAAGGACTTCATCTCCCGCAGGCGCTGCTCGACGACCGCCAGCTTGGCGGCGGCGAGCGAGCGCACCTCGTGGCACGGGAACTGGCCTCGCGAGCGCGCGCCGACGATCCGCGAGAGCTCCTCGATCGTGAAGCCCATCGCCAGCGCGCTGCGAATCCAGCGCAACCTCGCCACCGCCTCGGTGGGGAAGAGCCGGTAGTTGTTCGAGGTGCGCCGCGGCGGTTCCAGCAGGCCCCGGCGCTCGTAGAACCGCAGCGTGTCCTTGCTCACCCCGGCGCGGCGGGCCAGCTCTCCCGAGCGCAGGCCCGCCATCGCCGCCGCCGGCGGCATCTCGGCCGCGTCGGGATCGTCCGCTCGTCGCCACCTGGCCATGACCAGAGTCTAGTCGACGGACCCGGCTCGGTGATCGCGATCCGGTTCCATGGTCGCGGGGCGCGCGCTCGCAGGGTCAGCGCCGGCTCGGCGGTTCGGTCGGATCGCCCGTTTGGTGATCCTCGATCTGCGCTCGCAGGAAGGAGTGAACGGCGGCAAGCGCCTGCGGGTCGAGGGTGGTGATCCGCACCTTGCCGCCGCGGCCCGTCTCCTCGAAGCTGTAGCGGATCCGTTCCTTGAGGAGAGTCATCTCGGGAATGCCGGGGAGCACCCGGTCGTGAATGGCGAGCGGCGACGCGAAGTCACCCGCCGCGAAGGCCCGCGCGATGGCCGCCAGGTGCTGGCGGATCGCGTCGCGGCTCTGCGTGTCGGCCGGATCGTTGGCGTCGACCCGGATGACGCCGCCGTCGCTCTCGAGCAGGAAGTGGTGCGTCGTCCGGGTATGGGCGAAGCCCATCGTCTTGTCGCCACGCGCGTCGACGTCCGCGCCCTGGGCGGCGGCCTGGTGCTGGGCATGCAGCGGGCACGAGGCCATCGGGTCGCCGGCCTGGGCCTGGGCCTGGGCCGCAACGACCGCTGCCAGCATCGGCGTGGTCAGCAGACCGCACGCGAGGAGCACTGCAGAGTGGAATCGACTCATCTCGAGGTCTCGCTTTCTGAACGATCATCGGGGCCGTCCTCGACCCTGACCGCGACGATAAACGATGGACCCGAGTCCAGGGTCAAGCGTGGGTGGAACCCCTCGCTCCAGGGGTGGCGAGGGCTATCTTGGACACTACCCAACGGTGGCCCGCTCGCCTAGAAGAAGGCGGCGACAGGGCAGGTGAACCCAGGCAGCAGGTCGCCGCCGACCAGCGTGTCGTCGGGTCCGAGGATCTGCACGTCGGTGGGTGAGCTCAGCACGTAGATGGTGCGAGTGACCGGGTAGAGCAGCCACACCTGGCGCGTTCCGGCGGCGAACCAGCTCCGCACCTTCTCCCGGACTCCCTTCGGCCGCTGGCTCGGCGAGATCACCTCGACGGCCAGGTCGGGCGCGAAGGGCCAGAATTTCTTGGGCGGGGCCTGCCCGCCCAGCCGCTCGAACGACACGAAGGCCACGTCGGGGCCGCTCACGGTGTCCGGATCGCGCTCCAGGATGAAGCCGGTCTCGGCGGTGACGAAGCCGAGCCCGTTGGCTTCCACGAAGCTCAGCAGGCGCGCCGAGACTCGCACCGCGATGACTCCGTGCTCGCCGCCGGGGAAGCTCATCGGCACCACCTCACCGCGCACCAGCTCCGCCCTGCCGTCCGGGATGATCAGGTCGAAGAACTCCTCTGCGGTCATCGATTGGGTGGGGACTCTTGCCATGACGCACCTCTCCTTCGGCGGCTTCGCCGAGCAGTCTAGCGCAGGCTGGCGACCCCGGGAGGGTGGCCGCGGTGGTGCTGGCGAGCATCTACCGAGATAGACGGAAAATCTCGGCACGACCGCGCGGGCGTTCACTCCGATGGGCTGCGGGGCCTTGGCGCCGCCGCCGGACCGGGCGTGGGGAGGCGGCGGCGGAACGATTCGTAGAGATCGTCGAGGAGCGCCGGCATCTGACATCGCCGCCTACCGTCCACCGGACCCTACGGCCGGCCGCTTCAGCGCGGACCCTGGTTGCCGCCGCGGCCAGTGCGCAGGATCTCCAACGCTCGGGCGTCCAGCGCCTTGCTCCGTTCTGCCTCGCCCGCCAGGAAGCTCTCGATGGCGCCGCTGTCGGAGAGGACGCGCCTGCTGCCGCCGTCGCGCGTCTGCACCCGCTGCTGGTAGACGGCGACCTCTCGCGGCAGGCCGCCGAGGGCCCCCGGGTTCAGGATCAGGAAGCCCTTGTAGCCGAGGAGGGAGGGCAGGATGCTCTTCGCCGCATCGGCCGCCTGGTCGGGCGCCGCCTGGTCGAGCAGCTGCTTGAGCTTGGCGATCTGCGCCGGGTCGCGGATCACGAACAGCGGATCGGGGCGCCCCGAGTAGATCAACACCTGGATGGTCAGCCCCGAGGTGCCGGCCGGCGGCTCGGCTGCCGCGTTCGCGGAGAGGGCCATGCTGATCGCCGCCGCCAGCCCCGCGGCCGCCGCGGCACGGGCGATCCGGCGGCAGATCTCAGTTGATCTTCTCATGGCCGTTGCCCTCCTTCGCGTCCGAGCACGAACAGAAGTAACCGCAGAAGTCCGTGTAGATGCCGCGGTTCGCCGTCTCGGGGTTGGTGATCGGATTGCCTGAGTTGTCGACGTTCGTCGCCTGGGTGGCGCCGGGCTTGTGCGTCCAGAAGCCGCTGGTGTCCAGGCGGTACCAGTGGAAATCGATCCCCGGCGCCACCACCAGCGCGATCTTGTCACGGCTGTCGGGGCAGACGCCGGTGGTGGGCAGGCGCGGGATGCCGTCGGCGGCCGCGGCGGCGAGGACATCGGCGCAGGTGAGGCCGGCATACATGGCGCCGGCGGCGCGCCCGGGCTGGGCAAAGGTGTCGGTGCGGTGGTTATTGCTGTAGTTGTAACAGTTGTTGTGATACTGGATCGTTCCGGCGTCGTTCCAGAACGTCGGCGTGAACGTCGGCTGGCTGCAGCAGGCGCCCAGCGCCAGCGCTGCCAGCCCAGCCGCCAGCATTGCAGGCACGCGCGCCGTGGTCGAGGCTCTCATCGGCACCCTCCTTTCGCAGTTCCTCCTCTACGATCGGCGCCGCGCCCCAGCGGTTCGTTACATAAAAGCCTGAAGTCAGCGTGGTCGATTCTGTTTTCAGTCGGTTGCCCGCGTCTGGTCGGTGATCCAGTTCACTTCCCAGGTCTTGCCGCCGTCATCCGAGAACGCCTGTTCGAAGTGAGGCGAGCTCGTGGCCATGCCCGACCATTCATAACGAACGAGGATGGTCTTGCCGTCGATCGTGTCCTGGGCGAAGAACTCACCGCGTCCATCCTTCCAGGCGCCCACCTGGGGCGGGTCGATGATGCCGGTCTTGCTGTTGGCCCAATAGAGCCGCCACTGGTGGGATCGAGGGTCGTACGTGCGCAGGGTCAGGCCCTCGATGTGACCTGTCGACGTATCGGCCTCGATCGTGTCCAGCTGGGCACGGCCGCCCCAGACCTTGAAGCATTCTCCGGTGCCGCCGGATTCGACCCAGGCCTGGGACCCCGTCAGTGGATGCAGGCGGCGCTTCAGGTGATACTTCCAGCGGCCGATGAGCGGGTCGAAGTCATGCTGCCCATTCCGTTCCGCGGCATGGTTCTGCGCACCCGGCTTCGATGCACCCGGGTCCTGCCGTGCGAATCCCCCGGGAGTCCCCGGGACGAGCAGCAAGCCGCCCGCGAGGGCATAGGTCAAGATGCGAGTCAGTGCATTCATGAGTGCCTCCGTGCCTCTGGGTAGGCGGCGACACTAGCTCCTAACGTGGCCCATGACGAGAGCCACTTTCGTGCGTCATGGCATAGCCACTTTGGCTTGGCGCCAGTGGGAGCGTGCTATCCTCCGTGACAACCATGGGTTGCCCTGCCTGCGGTGAGGAAGTGCCTGGCGCAGCGCGTTTTTGCCCTTCCTGCGGCAGCGCCGTAGACATCCGCGCCGCGACCACTCTCGACCGCGAAGCCGCTACGCTCGAGCGGAGTCCCTCTCCCGGTGCCAGGATTCCCGCCGCTGCCGCCGCTTCCGGCTACGAAGCACGCTACGTTCCCGGAACGACCCTCGCGGACCGGTACCGCATCGTTACGCCGCTGGGCAAAGGCGGGATGGGCGAAGTCTATCGCGCTGAAGACTTGAGACTCGGCCAGACGGTGGCGCTGAAATTCCTGCCGCCGTCGCTGGCACGGACGGCAGGGGCTCTCGAGCGGTT
>DATDGZ010000089.1:0-7353 GCA_036521795.1 Thermoanaerobaculia bacterium
AGCGACCAGAGCAGCTCGAACGCCGTTCCCAGGCCGGCGAAGGCGCCGAAGGCGCGCACCGCCGGCTGCGGCGAGGCGAGGAACGACAGGAAGCCGATCGCCGTCGCCAGGCAGGCCAGCGTGATGGGCAGCGCCAGCAGGCGCATCGTGGCGCGCACCGCCGCCGGCGGCTCGCCGCCGCCGCCCGGCTCGCCGAGGAGGCGCTGGTACTGCATGAAGACGTGGATCTCGTCGGCGAGGCAGATGGACACCAGGATCACCGGCAGCACCGCCGTCGTGAGATACACCGGAACGCCCAGCCAGCCCATGAGGCCGAAGGTCCAGACGAGCGTCGCGGCGACCTTGGCGAGCGCCGCGGCCGTGCCCCACGCCCGGCGGCAGCCGCGCCAGAAGACGAGCGTGATCACGGCCACGGCCAGGGGCACGAGCAGCCGTAGGTCCGCGAGCAGGTGCCTGCCGAGGAGCGACTCGGCCGCCGGCGCTCCGGCCACCAGGACGCGGTCGCCGGCGACCGGCAGGCGCAGGGCGGCGTCGCGGACCCGCTGGTAGATCGCGGCGCGATCGACGGCCGCGGGCCGCTCGGGGTCGAGCGGCGGCACACCCACGATGATCGCGACCGCGCGCGCGTCGGCCGAGACCAGGGTGCCGGTCATGATGCGCGCCGCCGCGACGTCCTGCTCGAGCAGCGCCATCTGCGCCGGCGTGCCGGGGATGGGATCGAGGTAGGGACGGAACGTGAGCGTCCCCGGATAGACGCGGTCGCGCCGCTCCGTGGCCAGGCTGACCACGTGCCCGGGCCCGATGCCGGGCAGCGCCGCAAGAGCATCGCTCAGGCGCTGCAAATGCCGCAGGGTCGCCGGGTTCCAGACGCCCCGCGGGTGCGAGGTCTCGATCAGCACGACCAGCGGGTCGCGGACCCCGAAGTGCCGGCGCACCGCGGCCTCGAGCCGCACCGCCGGATCGTTCGACGGCGCCAGCTCGCGCCCGTCGGTGCGCAGCTCGAGGCGTGCCAGGCCCGGCGCCGCGGCGAGCGTGAATCCGGCGAGCAGGGCGAGCGTCAACCGCGGCCTGCGGATCGAGGCCTGGGACAGCGCATCAAGCCGTGGCAGCCTCAGGCTCAGGCTCATCGGCGCAGCGGTCCGGGGCGGATCGGGTTCAAGCCTGCGGTCTGCCGGCCGGCCGGCGCTGCGTGCGTTGCGGATGCGCGGCGGTCGCGCGCCGAGGAGGCTGCCGGCGGCCGCGCGGCCGCCGGCAGGGAGAGGTCAGTGATCGTTGGCCTGGCAGCAGTTCCCGGGAACGCAGGTCCAGATGCAGTGCAGGTGGTCGCAGCCGTTCGAGGAGGTGTAGGGATCGGTGGCGTTCGGATCGCAGTGGCAGGACTGGTAGGGGCACTGCCCGGCCGGGCAGGTGTTGGTGCACTGAACCGGCTGAGTGACCATGGTGAAGACCGGCCGCGAGACCTCGCTCTTGAGCACGGCCGAGGTGACGCCGGGCAGGAAGTTCGACGCGGCCGGCAGCTCGAGGTCGGGGCGGCCGTCGCCGTCCGTGTCGACCTTGACCCCGGTCTTGTACTGCGGCGCCTTGACGTAGGCCCAGACCGAGTTGCTGCCGGGGCCGAGGTCGATGCGCGTGGTCAGCTCGCGCCGGGCGCCGGCATTGCCCGCGACGGGCGAGAAGGTCAGCTTGACGTTGAGGGAGAGCGGGGCCGAGTAGGTGCCGCCCAGGGCATTGGTGCGGAAGATCCGCATGGTCGTCGTGGGCTGCTCCCCGGCGAGATGGGCCGCGACGGTGTACTTGCCGCAGCTGGTCTCGATCGGCTCGGTGCTCTCGAGCGACAGCGCCAGCAGCTGGATCCGGGTGCTCGCCTCGCCCTTCTCGTCGAACACCGCGTCGTCGAGGCGCTGCACGATGGTGTCGATGTGGCCCAGGGCCTTCGCGGGCTCGGTGGCGATCGGCACCCCCTTGAACGTCACCGTGCCGGTGAAGGGCTGCGAATCCTGGCAGAAGAAGCCCGCCGGGATCGGCTCCTTGGCGAAGCTCGTCTTGGCGAAGCCGGCGACGGTCATCCACATGTCGACGCCCTTGTGGGCCGGCTCGGCCGCGAACGCGGCGGAGCCGGCGACCCAGGCCAAGACCAAGGCGGCACCGAAGACTGCGGGAAGCGACAATGCGAGGGCTCTCCTCTGGGGATTCTTGCTCATCGTCTGCTCCTTTCCGGGAACGGGTCCCGTCCATGGGTCGAGAACGCGGAAGCCTGTGTCTTTTCAAGTGCGCCGAGAAGCCCGCAGGAGGACATCCAGGCCGCCGCTCGGAGCGGCGAAAAAATGCGTCCTCACTTCCACAGCACGAAACGGCCGCCGTTGGTGAAGAGGATGACCAGGTTCATCGCCACCAGCATCAGATCGTAATGCCAGCCGGAGGCTTGCTCGCCCCAGAACCCGGTGTGCCAGACGAAGACCTTCTTCTGGATGGCGCCGAGCATGAGCAGGATCAGGCCGGCCGCGGCAAGCTGGGCGAGGATGCCGAGCGCGACGCCGACCCCGCCCAGAATCTCGGCAGCGCCGAGGAAAGCGGTGAATCCCTTGCTCATGCCGATGCTCCGGCTCCGGCCCTCGGGGTCCCTGACGTGGTTCCAGCCGCTGGCCGCGAAGATCAGCCCCACCAGCAAGCGCATCAGCAGCAGCCCAAGATCGGTGAAAGCCGCCAGTCGCGGAAACATCGCTTGCCTCCCCTCACTCCTGCCGCAGCGCCACCATCGGATCGACTCGCATCGCTCGCCGCGCCGGCAGGTAGGCGGCGAGCAGCGACGCGGCGAGCAGCACCAGCGGGATCGCCAGGTAGGTCAAGGGGTCGGCCGCGCCGACGCCGTAGAGGGAGCTGGCGAGGAACCGCGACAGGGCCAGGGCCGCCGGAATGCCCGCGAGAATCCCGGCGCCGACCATGAGGAGCGCCTCGCCGACGATCAGCGACAGCACGTTGCCGCGGCGTGCTCCCAGGGCCATGCGCACCCCGATCTCTCGCGTCCG
This sequence comes from Thermoanaerobaculia bacterium, assembly GCA_036521795.1. GTDB lineage: Bacteria > Acidobacteriota > Thermoanaerobaculia > Multivoradales > UBA5704 > JASLEW01. Next base: position 3,027 of record DATDGZ010000089.1, read on the forward strand.
CTCGACCACGGCGCAGGCGACGACGCCGCCGAGGCCGACCGCGGCGAGCGCCAGCGCCAGGGCCGCGAAGGCGCCGAGCAGCAGCAGGCCGAAGCGGCGCGTGGCCACCGACTCGGCCAGGCGCTGCTCGAGCGTCGAGATGTCGAAGACCGGGAGCTGGGCGTCGAGAGAATGCACCTCCCGCCGCACGGCAGCGGTCTGGGCAGCGGGATCGCCCCGCGTGCGCAGGGCGAGGAACCCGAATGGGCTCGGCCGCTGGAGGTAGGGGAGGTAGAGCTCGGCCTTGGGCGCCGTCGCCAGGTCTTCCCGGCGCACGTCGGCCGCCTCGCCCACGACCGTCAACCAGCGCGGGTCCATGGGCCCGATGCGGATGCGCTTGCCGACCGGGTCCGCGTCTCCCCAGAAGGAACGAGCGAGCGTGTGACTCACCACGGCGACCGGCGGCGCCGTCGCGTCGTCTCGCGCCTCGAGGCCGCGGCCGCGCCGGACGCCGATGCCGAGGGTCCGGAAGTAGCCGGGAGAGACCGCGGTGACCGTGACCTCCGGCTCCTCCCGCGGGTCGTGGGGCGGCCGGTTCTCGACCGTCAAGCCGCGCAGCATGCGCCGCACGCGCGTGAGGGGCAGCGAGTCGCCGAAGGCGGCCGATCGCACGCCCGGTAGGGCCGCGACCCGCTGCGCCAGCTCGCTCATGAAGGCGGTCTGGGCCGCGGGGACCTGGTAGCCGCGCGAGGAAGAGAGGTCGAGCGCCATGGTCAGCACCCGCTCGGGGCGGAAGCCGGGGTCGACCGCCCGCAGGCGCGCGAAGCTGCGCACCAGCAGCCCCGCGCCCACCAGCAGGATGGTGGCCATCGCCACCTCCCCCGCCACCAGCAACCCCCGGCTCCGGCGGTGCCTGCCGCGGGCGATCGCCTGGAACGGCTCGCGCAGGTCGACGCGCGCCGCGGCGAGCGCCGGACCCAGGCCGAAGAGCAGGCTGGTGCCGAGCACCAGGCCAAGGGTGAACAGGAGGACCGGGGCGTCGAGCCGCACCGCAACCTGCGGCAGCAGGGATCCGGCCAGCTCTCCCGGGGCGAGCGCGGCGAGCAGCCGGGCCCCCCAGGCGGCGACCAGCAAGCCGGCCGCCCCGCCCGCGAGCGCGAGGACCGTGCTCTCGGCGAGCAGGTGGCGGACGAGACGCCCGTGGCTGGCCCCCAGGGCCGCACGCACGGCAAGCTCCCGCCGCCGCGCCGCGGCGCGGGCCAGGAGGAGGTGGGCGACGTTGGCGCAGGCGATGAGCAGCACCAGGCCGACCGCCCCGGCAAGGAGGAAGAGGGCGGGGCGCACCTTGCCCACCAGCCTGTCGCGGAGCGGCGTGACGCGGACCTCGCTGTCGAAAGCCGCCATCCGCGGGCGACCACCCCGGCCGGCAAGCCGGCCCCCCGCTCCGCCGCCAGGCCCGCCGCCGCCAGGTCCCGCTTGAACGCTGATCTGCATCGAGACACCCGGCCCCGGCATCTGCCCCGGCCCCGGCATCTGCCCCGGCCCCCGCCCCGGACCCGGACCCGGGACCTGGCCCGGCGGCCCGGCAGGCGCTCCCGCCGGCGGAGCGGCGAGGTCGGCGGCGAGCGCCGCCTCCTCGGCTCGCCGGTGGATCGCCTGCAGCTCTCCGCGCGCTTGCTCGACGGTCGCTCCCGGGCGGAGGCGGCCGACGATGGTGAGGACCGACATCTGGCGCCGGCCGCGCTCCCGGGCGCCATCGAGCTGCAGCGGCACGAGGAGGTCCACCGCGGGGTTGCCGGGAAACACGAAATGGCGCGGCAACACGCCCACCACCACCCGGGCGCTGCCGTCGAGCTGCAGCAACGCGCCGAGAGCGCCGTCGGCCTTCCCGCCGGCGCCGGCAGTGCCGCCCCTGCCCGCGGCGCCGAAGAGCCGGTCGGCCAGCCGCGCCGAGAGGATCACCGCGGGCGGACCGTTGAGCTTGCCCTCCTCGGGACGGAAGCCGCGCCCGCCAGCGGGCGTGATGCCGAGCATCGGCAGCAGGCCCACCGAGACCCGCGCCCCGCGCAGGCGCTCGGGCTGCTCGCGACCGCTCAGGGTCAGGCTGGCCGCATCGTCGAAGGCCTCGACCGCCGAGAGCAGCCGGCTCTGTTCCTGCCAGTCCAGGTAGTCGCCGCCGGAGGCCATCTCGGCGTTGAAGTCACGGATGTAGTTGGTCGCCTCCACCAGGCTCCCCGGGTCGTGGTAGGGAAGCGGCCGCACCAGCAGAGCCTCGACCAGGCTGAAGATGGCGCTGTTGGCGCCGATCCCCAGCGCCAGCGTGAGGACCGCGGCGAGGGCGAACGCGGGCTGGGCGCGCAAGGCGCGGAGGGTGGTGCGGCAATCTGCGAGCATGGCGTTCATCGGCCTCCTGTTCGCCCCCTATACGGGCGGACCGCCGTTGGAGTTGCGCGCGAGCCCGCGCCCCGCCGGTGCGCTCAGAAGCTGAACGTCTGCTCCTCCGCGATCAGCACGACCGGCGGTCCGCCGCTCGAGATCTTGGCGGCGTGGGCGAGGGTCTCCTTGCCGCCGTCCGACGCGGCGCACGCTTGCAGCGCGCCCAGGTTCGGGAAGTGCACCTCCGCGATGCGGTGGAACGCCGGCTTGCCCTGGGGCGACGCCATGACCTTGGTGGCCACGAACTTCGTCTTGCCGGCCAGCTTCTCGACCGCCATCGGGACGTGCTCTTCCTGGTAGACCTTCTCGAAAGCCTCGACGTCGGCGGGCGTCGGGTACATCACGATCAGCTTGACCTCTGCCATGTGCTCTCCTTTCACTTCACTCGCTTCACTCGCTACACCGCCCGGCGCGCGGCCGCCCGGCGTGGTCGCGAGGCCCATGGTATCCGAGTCGGGGGCGCCGGCCCACGATCCGGTATGATCGCCCGCGGTCACGCGGTCACGGTCGGATGGCAGGACGGTCGGGCGGTAACGCGGAGGCGCGCTTGAGATTCCGGACGCTCCCCATCTTCCTCGGCTTCTTCGTCATGGGCTTCGTGGACGCCGTCGGGACGCTGGTGGGGTTCGCGGAGAAGGAGTTCCACCTCACGGGCGCCCAGGCGGGGCTGCTGCCGTTCTTCGGCTTCGTCGCCTTCGCGCTGTTCTCGGTGCCGGCGGGGGTGCTGGCCGATCGCCGGGGCAAGAAGTTCCTGATGGTGCTGTCGCTCGCCGTCGTGCTCGCCGGCCAGGCGATCCCCAGCCTGTCGGTGGCGCGCTACGGGCTGCTGCTCGGCGCCATCTTCCTGATCGGGACCGGCATGGCGGCGCTGCAGGTGGCCGGCAACCCGATCATGCGCGACGTCAGCGCCCCGGGACGCTATGCCCGCAACCTCACCTTCGCCCAGTTCATCAAGAGCCTGGGCTCGATCTCCGGGCCCTACCTGACGGCGCAGGTGATCGCCCTGGGCTTCGCCTGGTACCACGTCTTTCCGGTCTTCGCGGCGGTGACCCTGGTCACCCTTCTCCTGGTGGCGACCCTGCCCGTCGCCGAGAGGCGTGGCGACGCGGTCCCCGCCAGCGTCGGCAGCAGCTTCGCCCTGCTCGCGGAGCCGCCGGTGGCGCGCGCCGTGCTCGGCATCTTCCTCTACGTCGGCGCCGAGGTCGGGCTCAACTCCTGGCTCGCCAGCCTGCTCGCCGGCAGCTTCGGCATGGATCTCGGCTCGTCCGCGACCCGCCTCGGGCCCGGCCTGTTCTTCATCGCCCTCGCCGCCGGGCGCCTCCTGGGCTCGGGCGTGCTGAGCTTCATCGGCGCCCGGCGCTTCTTCCTGGTCTCGGCGCTGCTCGGCCTCGCCGGGCTCGGCCTCCTCCTGCTCGGCTCGCGGCCGCTGGCGCTCGCCGGCATCGCCTGCTGCGGCCTCGGCTTCGCCAACGTCTGGCCGCTGGTCTTCTCGCTCACCGTCGAGAGCCGGCCCGAGAGGAGCGGCGCGCTCTCCGGCTTGATGTGCATGGCGATCGCCGGCGGCGCGGTGATGCCGCCGCTGATGGGCCTGGTCGCCGACCGCGCCGGCGTGCGGCTGGCCTTCCTGGTGCCTCTCGCCGCCTTCGTCTACCTGGCGCTGCTCGCGCTCGGCGGCCGGGGGACGGCCGCGGCCACGCCGCCGTCGCGCCTGGCGCCGGTCACGCCGCCGCCGCCGGCCCGCGGCCCGGGCTGAGGGACCGGCGCCCGTGGCCCATCCCGTCTCCCGCTTCGCGCAGGACCCGCGCACCGTGCTGACGCTCGACGCCGGCGGCACCAATCTCACCTTCTCGGCGATCGCCGGCAACCGCGAGGTCGCGGAGCCGATCACCCTGCCCGCCCGCGGCGACGACCT
>DATDGZ010000090.1:0-4443 GCA_036521795.1 Thermoanaerobaculia bacterium
GGCATACGCTCCGGGACCGACCGCCGCGGGGCAGCGCGCCTCGGTGCTCGCCTTCTCCTTCGTCTATCACCTCTTCTCGATCGCCGCCCAGGCTGCGGTCGGCTTGCTCTGCCTGGCCTGGCTGGCACGGCGGGCGCGGAGCGACCGCGCGCTGGGCGGAAGCGGCGCTCCGGAGTGCGCGATCGCGCCGCTGCCCGCGCTCGGGCAGGCGATCGATTGAGCCCAAGAGCCTACCGCGCCCCCACCCTCCCCCTCTCTTGAGAGCAATTTCGTTCTAGATTACGCGACGATGGCACCGACTCCAGCCTGGCCGCAGCCGCCGCCCGAGGCGGCCAGCCGGCCGCCGCGCGTCGCGGTGGTGGTGCCCTGCCACAACGAGGCGGCCACCGCCGCCAAGGTGGTGCGGGACTTCCGCGCCGTCCTGCCGGAGGCGCAGGTGCTGGTGGTCGACAACGCCTCGACCGACGCCACCGCCGAGACGGCGCGCCAGGCGGGCGCGCGGGTGCTCCACGAACCGCGCGCCGGCAAGGGGTTCGCCCTGCTCGCCGGCTTCCGCGAGGCGCGCGGCGCCGACTACTTCGTGATGGTGGACGGCGACGACACCTATCCGGCGCAGGACGTGGTGAAGCTGTTGGAGGCGGCGCGGGCGGGGGCCGACATGGTGGTCGGCACCCGTCTCGCCGGCGCCGAGCAGGGCGCCTTCCGCGCCGGCCACTCGCTGGGCAACCGGCTGTTCAACCTGCTCGTGCGCATGCTCTTCGGCGTCCGCACCGGCGACCTCTTCTCCGGTTACCGGGTGCTCTCGCGCCGCTTCCTCGAGACCACGCCGCTGATCTCGCGCGGCTTCGAGGTGGAGGCCGAGCTGGCCCTGCAGGCGGTGGTGCAGGGCTATCGCACGGTGGAGGTGCCGATCCGCTACCGCGCGCGTCCCGAGGAGAGCCCGAGCAAGCTCCACACCTACCGTGACGGCTATCGCATCCTGGTGGCCATCCTGATGTTCTTCCGCGACTACCGGCCGCTCAAGTTCTTCGGCCTGCTCGCCCTCTTCCTGCTGCTGCTGTCGCTCGCCGGCGGCGGCCTGGTGATCGCCGAGTACCTGCAGACCGGCCTGGTGCCCCGGCTGCCGCTCGCGGTGCTCTCGGCGGCGCTATTCATCCTCAGCGCCCTGTCGATGACCTGCGGCGTCCTGCTCTCGTCGATCAACCGGCGCTCCGCCGAGATCGCGGCGCTGATGCCGTGGCGGTGAGGCGCTCGGCGCCAGCGCCGGGCCAGTGATGGCTCCCGCTCACCCCCTTGCCGACGTCGCCGGCGCCCTGCTGACCCTGCTGGCGCTCGGCGCCCTCGGCGGCGGCGGCTACCTGCTGGCCGTGCGCCTGCTCGGGCTGGAACGGGCGGCATCCGACGCGCTCGCGCTGGCGGCGGCCTGGCTCCTCGCCTCGACCGGCCTCGGCGTGGGCATCGGCCTGGCGTTGGGGGCCTGCGGCCAGCTCCGCCTGGCTCCCGGGCTGGCGCTGGCGCTGCTCGCGTGCGGCGCGCTCCTGGCCTGGCGGCCACGCGCGGGAGCTCCGGCACCGCCGCCGGCGCCGCCCGCCGCTAGCGACGGCCGCTGGGCGGCGCTGGCGCGGCCGGCGCGCCACCTCGGCAGCAGGCTCGCGGCGCACCTGCGGCAGCACTGGGTCCTCTCGCTGCTCGCCTGCCACGCCATCGGCACCGAGGCGCTGCGCGGCCTGGTGCGCCCGCCGCTGTCCTGGGACAGCCTGATGTACCACCTGGCGCTCGCCGCCACCTGGCTGCAGCGGCACGACCTGGCGCCGGTCTTCGGCGCCTACCCGATGAGCTACTACGGTTACACCCCGGCCAACGGCGCGGTGTGGCTGTGGTGGTGGATGGCGCCCTCGCACGGCGAGCTCTACGCCAACCTCGCCTTCCTGCCGCAATGGGCGCTGCTGGCGGTCGCGACCGGCGGCGTGGCGCGCCGGCTGGGGGCCCGCCGCGCCTGGCCGCTCGCCGCCTTCCTGGTGGCGATGACGCCGACAGTGGTGCGGTTCGCCGCCACCCAGTACGTGGACATCTTCACCGCCGCCTGCCTGCTCGGGGCCTGCTGCTTCGGGCTGTCGTGGCTGCGCGAGCCGCGTTGGGGGGACGCGGCGCTGGCCGGGATGGGGCTGGGCCTGGCGGCCGGTGCCAAGGTCCTGGGATTGGTCTACGCGGCGGCGCTGGCGGCGGCGCTGCTGCCGCTGGCGGTGGGGAGCTGGCGGCGCCGCGCCGTCCAGGCCGCGGCGGCGCTGGCCCTGGCGGCCGCCCTGGGCGGCTTCTTCTACCTGCGCAACGCGGCACGCGGCGTCGATCCGCTGGCTTTCGAGTGCGAGGGTCTGCCGCATCGCCAGCCGGTGCACGGCCTGCCGGCGCTGCCGCGCCCGGGCTCGGTGGCCGCCATGCCGCGCCAGATGCTCGCCGAGGGGCGCCTGGCGCGCGCCTTCCTGGGCACGACCGAGGAGGGGCGGTCGCCGTTCGTCGATCTCGGCCTGGGGCCGCAGGCGTTGGTGGTGTTGCTCGGCATCCCCGCCCTCGCCGCCTTGCCGCGCGAGCGCCGGCGCGAGGCTGCGGTCGCCGGCAGCCAGGTGCTCGCCGAGGTCGCCTTCTGGCTTGCCGTGCCCTACGCGGCGGCCGGCCACGTCTTCGCCAACGTCCGTTATCTGCTGCCGGCGGTGGGCCTCGCCTTCGCCGGCGGCGTCGCCGCCGCCGAGACCCGGCGCGCCGACGAGCGGCTGCTGCACGGCCTCGCGGTCGCCCTCGCCGCCCAGGACCTGCTGCAGCTGCACACCCGGATGCCGGACGGCGTCCGCCTGGCGGTGGCAGCAGCCGACCTGGCGGTGGTCGCCCTGGCGCTCTCGCCATGGCTGCGGAAGCTGCGTGGCTGGCGCGGCTGGCCCGGAGCCCCGGCGCTGCTGCCGGCGCTCACCGTGCTCGCAGCGCTCGCCGGGGTGCCCTGGCTGGCGCGCTTCAGGGACGCCGACCGCACGCGCGCCTTCGCCGAGGAGTACACGGCGCACGGCATCAACGTCGCCTACTACGCCGCCGGCTGGGACTGGCTCGAGCGGCACGGCGGCAGCGGCACGGTGGCGGTGGTCAACTCGCCGGACACCTTCTTCGTCTACCCCGCGATGGGCCCCCGCCTCGAGCGCCGCGCCCTCTACGTCAACGTCAACGCCGCCAATCTCGACGAGGCCGCCGCCTACCCGCTCTGCCAGCCGCGGGTGCAGCCCGACGCCGCCGCCTGGATCGCCAACCTGCGCACGGCAGGCGTACGCTGGCTCGATCTCACCCGCACGCCTCCCTTCCCCTTCCCGATGGAGAACGACTGGGCGCGCGGCCATTCGGAGCTCTTCGTGCCGCGCTTCTCCGACTCCACCAACCTCATCTATGAGCTGCTGCCAAGGGCGGCGCCCCCCGGGCCCGAGGTGAGGAGGCCGGGACCTTGAAGCTGCTGATCGTCTACGAGACCGTCTACCCCGACTTCATCGGCGGCGTGGAGCTGCGCAACTACGAGCTGGCGGCGGCGCTCTGCCGGCGCGGCCACGAGGTCACGCTCGCCGGCTTCTGCAGCGGTCTCACCTCGACGGTCGAGAACCTCCACATCCTGTCGCTGGGCGAGCTGGGCGGCCTCTACAACTCCGCCGGCAGGCGCAGCACCCGCCAGGCGCTGCGCTTCGCGGCGGTGGTGCGCGGCCTCGACCTGACGCCGTACGACGCGGTCGAGACCCCGAGCGTGCCGTACGTCCACCTGCTGCCGCTGGCGTGGAAGTGCGCCGCCGCCGGCAAGCCACTGCTGGTCACCTGGTACGAGCACTGGGGCGCCTACTGGCGCGGCTACGTCGGACGTCTCCGGGCGCCCGCCTATCGCGCCGTCGAGTGGCTGAGCGCGCAGCTCGGCACGGCGGTGACCGCCACCAGCGACCTCACCCGCGGACGCGTGGCGGCGGCGCGCTGGCGGCGGCGCGGGGCGGCGGCGGCCGGCAGCACCGGCCTGGTCGACCTGGTGCCCTGCGGGATCACCGTCTCGCGGGTGCGGGCGGCCGGCGGCGACCGCCCGGGGGACGGCCCGCCGCTGATCTACGCCGGCCGGCTGCTCGAGCACAAGCGCCTCGACCTGCTGCTGCGCGCCGTCCAGGTCCTGGCGCTCGGCGAGCTCGGCGAGGGCGCGGCGGGACCGCTGCTGACGGTGTTCGGGGAAGGCCCCGACCGCCCGCGCCTGGAGGCCCTGGCAAGCGAGCTCGGGATCGCCGGCCGCGTGGTCTTCTGCGGCCACGTCAAGAGCAGCGAGGAGGTCTGGCGCGAGCTCGGCCGCGCGCGCCTCGCCGTGCAGCCGTCGGCGCGCGAGGGCTTCGGCCTCTTCCCGCTCGAGGCCATGGCCGCCGGCCTGCCGGTGGTGTATTTCGGCTC
>DATDGZ010000091.1:0-6708 GCA_036521795.1 Thermoanaerobaculia bacterium
CTTGCCCCCCGGGATGGAACTGGCGAGGACCGCCGAGGAGGTGCGGCGGGCGGCGGGGCGCGGCGCCGTGGCGGCGCTGTTCGGGCTGGAGAACGGCCGGCCCCTGCTGGTCGAGGGAGCGCTCGAGGCCGTCGCGGCGATGGGCGTGCGCTACGTCACCCTGACCCACTGGAAGACCCACGAGTGGTGCGACGCCTCGACCGATCGGCCGGAGCACGGCGGCCTGTCGGCCGAGGGGGTGCGGCTGGTGCGCGAGATGAACGGCCGGGGGATCCTGGCGGACGTGTCGCACGTCTCCGACGACGCCGTGCGGCACGTGCTGGACGTGGCGACCGTGCCGCCGGTGGCGAGCCACAGCTCGGCCCGCGCCCTCTGTGACCATCCCCGGAACCTGCCGGACGAGCTCGTCCGCGAGATCGCCAGGCGCGGCGGGCTGGTGATGGCCAACTCCTATCCCGCCTTCGTCGGCCCGGCGGCAGCGCGCGCCGACGAGCGCCGCCGCGAGGCCGCGGGCCCGGAGCTCGAGGCGCTCGAGCCGGAGTACCTGCGGGATCCCCAGGCCCACTGGCGCGAGGTCGCCGAGCTGCTCGCCGCGCACCCCCTTCCCCGCATCCCCCTCTCCGCCTACGTCGACCACGTCGTCCATCTCGTCGACCGCGCCGGCGAGGAGCACGTCGGCATCGGCACCGACTTCGACGGCATCCCGGAGACCCTGGAAGGCTTCGAGGACGTCACCCGCTTCCCCGCTCTCACCGCCGCCCTCCTCGCCCGCGGCCTCGACCGCGCCGGCGTCCGCCTGATCCTCGGCGAGAACTTCCTGCGCCTGCTGCGGGACGCCGAGCGCCGCGCCGGCTGAAAAACCTCTCCCCAGGGCGGACCATGCCCTGGCCCGGGCGCCAGGTCTTCGTGGCCCACCGTCGATGCCTTCGTGCATTGCTTCTACGGTCACACCGGCTTCCACTGGGAGGCCATCGACCACATTCAGACGCCCAATGGAACGAAGGCTTGGTCGATCCGTCTGAGCCGGCGGATCCGCGCCATCGCCTACCGGGAAGGCGACTACTTGCGGCTGGTGTCCCTCCATCCCGACCACGATTCGGCCTATCGACGCTGAGCCTGCGCCCCGGTCCGGCGCCGCTCCGGCGGTGAGGGGTCTGGACGACGCCACCGCACACGCGGCAGGCGGCCTGTCCCACTGTATGAGTCTTCATACGCTGGTGTGCGTATATTCCTTCCTGCGCAAGCCTGCGCCAGGCAGCCGTTGCGGCCCCGGCGCAAGCCGCCGGCCGCCGCCTGCCGGCATTGGAATCAGTGACTTGCGGGCTCGTTCCGGCGCCGCCGCGGACGCCGGCCGCGGTTGGCAGCGCGCTTGCCCTGGATGCCGTCCGGCGTCGCAGCACGAACGCTGTCACGCTCCAAGGAAGGACCGGCGGATGCCACAAGTGCTCTTGCGATGGCGAAGGAAGCGATCTCACCGGCTGGCGCCGCTGCTCGCCACGATCCTGGCGGCCGCCATCCATGGCCTGCCGGCCGCCGCGGCCCCGCCGGCTGCCCCGGCCCCGTCGGCGGAGCCGCGGTTCCTGATCGAGAAGATCTCGATCGAAGGGGTCAAGCGCCCTGGCGCGCAGGCCATCATCCTCTCGCAGTCCTACCTCAAGACCGGCCGCAGCTACACCGAGCGCGAGCTGCAGGAGGCGGTGTACCGCATCAAGCGCCTGCCGTTCGTGATCGGCGCCGACCTGGCGCTGCGCAAGGGCAGCGAGCGCGGCCGCTACGAGCTGGTGGTGACGGTCGAGGAGACGCGCCCGGTCTTCCTCGATTACAGCCTGGCAGGCACGAAGTCGAGCTTCGGGTTGTTCTACCCGAACAGCGTCTCGTGGACGAACGACGGCACGCTCGGCCTGCGGGAGTTCGTGGGCGCCGACGGGTTGGCCTTCCTGGCAATCTCCGACGGCACCAGCCAAGCCCGGCAGTTGCAGGCCGGCTACACGCAGTACGACCTGTTCGGCAACGGCAGCTACGCCAGCCTCACCGTCGCGGACAATCTCAACGCATTCCAGGTCTCGGTGCTCCAGCTCACCGGGCTGGTGGGCATCCCGCTCGCCGACAATCTGACGCTGATCGCGTCGCCGCAGTGGTCCCATGGCAGCCACTCCGACGTGACCGACCGCAGCTGGGGCGGCACCCTGGGCCTGGTCTACCGCACGACGGACGACCCCATCATCCCGACGCGCGGCACCGATCTCGAGGCGAGCGCCTCGGGCACCCATACATCCATCTCCTTCGGCCCGTCAGAAGTGATCGCCGAGAACCAGCTCGGGCTGGCCTGGAGCGCCACCCACTACTGGCCGATCACCCGGCGCCAGTCGCTGGGGCTGAGCCTCGGCGGAGCCGCATTCCGCGGGAGCGTGTTGTCTTCGCTCCAGGGTTCCTCCACCTCTCTCCAACAGCCCGGCTTCAACGCGGATCTCCTCCTGCTGTATTCGGCCAGCCTCTGGGGAGGCGCAGCGACCCGGCGTTTCGGCGATCTGCGCTTCGAGATCAGCGCCGGCGATACGTTCGCTCAGTACTCCCAGGGGTTCTCCTCTCAGCTACTGCTGATCCCCGGCCTCAGCAGCGAAGCCCGCCAGGTCACCGCCAGCGCCGGGCTGGTCTTCCGCAACGAATGGGGGATCCTGCGCTTCAGCTTCAATTACTATGGCAAGGTGTTGCAGTGACCGTGCGTGCGCTGCTCGCTCTCGCACCGGCACTGGCCGCGGCCGCCGCCCTGGCGCGGGCGGCTCCGTTGCTGGCCGAGCGGCCCGTCTTCGAGGTCGGAGCGGACGGGGTGCTGGTCATGGCCGCCGTGCCGGACGTGCTCTCGAATGCGGAGGTGAAGCCGCGCTTGACCAGCGGTCTGACCACCAGCTTCGTGTTCGAGATCGCGGCGACCGACGCCGGCGGCCGCAAGCTCCAAGGGGGCGGCTTGGTCGAGATCCGCTACGAGCTGTGGGACGAGGTGTTCCTGGTCACCGCCACCGGCGCCGACGGCCGGCAGCACCGGGACAGCCTGCCGTCGCTCGACCGGCTCGTCGCCTGGTGGCGAGGGCTCAAGCTGCCCGTGCTGGCGCCCGGCGGCCGTCTCGCCGCGGGCTCCTGGCGCCTGGTGCTGGCGCTGAGCGTCCTGCCGTTCTCCCGCGCCGAGCAGAGCGAGACCCAGAGCTGGCTGTCGCGGTCGGTCGCCGACGAGCGCGCTGCCGCCGCCCGGGCGGGGGAGACGCCTTCGCCGGCCGCCGCCGCAGCGGCGCCGCTGAGCGGCGTCCTCGACCTGCTGGTCTCCACCTCCATCAAGCGCCGCAGCGTGGTCGACTTCGAATGGCGCAGCGTGCTGCGGGTCCGCCCCCCAGGCGCCGACGCGGAGCGCCGTCCGTGAGGTCACCGCGAACGGCCGCGGCACTGGTGACGCTGGCGGCGCTGCTGGTCGCCGCCCTGCTGCTGTTCGAGGTCTGCGCGCGCCAGCTCACCGGGGCGTGGTTCACCTTCGGCGTCCACCCCGAGGTGCTGCGCCACCTCGAGCTGTCGCTCGCCGATCAGAAGCGCCTCGCCGGGCTCGATCCCGCTGCCGCGGCGCGCTACCGCCGGCGCTTCGCGGCCATCGAGTCGTTGCTCGGCCGGCTGCGCATCCTCGAGTACAACCGCGACGAGGTCGTCGGCCGTTACCAGGCAGCGCTGCTCATCGTCTTCGGCGCCCTGGCGGCGGCCGCTGCCGGCGTCTACCTCGCCGGCAGGGTGCGCCAGCAGGGGCGGCTGGATCGGCTGCGCGGCGCCCTTGCCCGGCTCTCGGCAGGCGAGGTCGACGTCGAGGTCGGCGAGCGCCGGCGCGACCTCATCGGCCGCGTCGGCGCCATGGTCGAAGAGACCTCGCGCGCCATGGCACGCGACCGGCGCCGGCTGGCGTCGCTCGAGAACCTCGCCGCCTGGCAGGAGGCCGCCCGCCGCCTGGCGCACGAGATGCGGACGCCGCTCACCGCGGCGCGGCTCGATCTCGGACGCCTGCACGGCCTGCTGGCGGAGGACGGCGATCTCGACGGCGGCCGCCGCGGGGAGAGCCTGCAGCTGGCCGACAGCGTGCTCGAGGAGCTCGACCGGCTGGGCCGCTTCACCCAGGCGTTCACGTCCTTCGCCCGCCTCCCCAAGCCTCGCCTCTGCCGCGGCGACCTCGGAGCTTTCGTGACGGAGTTCGCCGCCACGTTCGGCAGCGCCTGGCCCAACCTCGTCCTGGTGGCCGCCGCGGCGCCCGCCGCCCCGGGGCCCGGCCCTCCCCTGCCGGCCGCCCCGGGGCCAGGCCCTCCGCTTCCGGCCGCGCCTCCGCCTGCCACCCATCGCGGCCCCCCCCGCTTGTCGTTCGACCGCGACCTGCTGCGTCAGGTGCTGGTGAATCTCTGCGACAACAGCTCGCAGGCGCTGGCGGCCGCGTCCGGCGGCGAGGCGGCCGCGAACGGCGGTGCGGCGGTGCGGGGCACGGTGACCTTCACCTTCATCTTCACCCTGGACGACGGGTCCGGCCGCGGCTCCGCCAGCCGCCAGGACCGGACCTCCCCGTCGGTCGTGGCGCTCGAGATCGCTGATGACGGGCCGGGGATCCCGGTGGCCGTCCTGCCGCGGCTGTTCGAGCCCTACGCCACGACGCGCCGCGTCGGGGAGGGCATGGGCCTCGGCCTGGCGATCTCGCGCAAGATCCTGCTGGACCACGGCGGCGACCTCGAGCTGGCGCACACCTCGGCGGCGGGCAGCGTCTTCCGCCTGCTCCTGCCGAGCGACCAGGAGGCATCGTCTTGAGCACCGTCCTGCTGGTCGAGGACGACGAGAAGATCCGCGCCGGCCTGCTGCTGCAGCTGCGGGAGGAAGGCTTCGCGCCGCGCGCCATGGCCAGTGCCGAAGAGGCGCACGCCTGCCTGGTAGACGCGTCCCAGCCGCTGCCGGACCTGCTGCTGCTCGACGTCCGGCTGCGGCGGATGAGCGGCGTCGACCTGGTCCGCGAGCTGGCGCCGCGCGGCCGGCTGCCGCCGACGGTGATCATCTCCGGCGAGGCGTCGATCAGCGAGACGGTGGAAGCGCTGCGGCTCGGCGTCAGCGACTTCATCGAGAAGCCCTTCAGCCGCGAGCGGCTGCTCCGCTCGATCGCCAACACCCTCGAGAACGCGGCGCTGCGGCGGCAGGTCCAGGCGCTCGAGTCGCGGCTGCTCGACGAGCCGGCGATTCTCGGCACGTCGCCGGCGGCCCGCAGGCTGCGGCAGGTGATCGCCAGGGTCGCACCCACCAACGGCCGCGTGCTCATCACGGGTGCCAGCGGCACCGGCAAGGAGCTGGTGGCAGAAGCCCTGTACCGCCAGAGCGGGCGCCGCGACGGCGCCTTCGTGAAGATCAACTGTGCGGCGATCCCCACCCACCTGGTGGAGGCCGAGCTGTTCGGGCATGCCCGCGGCGCTTTCACCGACGCCCGCTCGGCCAAGGCGGGACTGTTCGAGGAGGCCCACGGCGGCACGCTCTTCCTCGACGAGATCGGCGACATGGATCTCGGCCTGCAGTCGCGGCTGCTGCGGGTGCTCGAGGACGGCCGGGTGCGGCGGGTGGGCGAGAACCGCGACCGCCAGGTCGACGTGCGGGTGATCGCCGCCACCCACCAGGATCTCGAGCGGTCGGTGGCGGCCGGGAGCTTCCGCCAGGACCTCTACTTCCGGCTCGCCCACCTGCCGATCGAAGTGCCGCGCCTCGACGAGCGGAAGGAGGACATCCCGCTGCTGTTCACCCACTTCCTCGACTGCTTCTCGCGCCAGCACCGGGTGCGGCGCCGCGGCGTCGACGACGCCGTCCTTGCCGCGCTCGCCGCCTACAGCTGGCCTGGAAACGTCCGCGAGCTGAAGAACCTGTGCGAGCGGCTGGTGGTCTTCGGCAGCGATCCGTTGACCGCCGACCAGCTGCCGTCGAGTCTCCTGCAGTCGGCCCGCAGCCCCGAGACCGGCATGGTGCGCCTGGTCCAGACCCTGCCGGTGCTGCCGCTGCGCGAGTTCAAGGCCGCCTGCGAGCGGGAGTACCTCGAGTCCGTGCTGCGGCGCACCAGCTGGAACTTCACCGCCGCCGCGCGCCTGCTCGGCATCCAGCGCACCTACCTGCACCAGAAAACCGTGGCCCTCGGCATCGAGCGGCCGGCCGGGCCGGAGCGGCCCGCGCCGAGCCAAGGCTGAGGGTGGGGCGGCGGATTCAGGCGCCGGTGCTTGGGCCGAGCGCACGGCCCTTGGATGCCTGGCTAAGGCGACATACACTGGCAGTGCCCTGCTCCGAGGTGCCCGATGATGCAGCTACTGCTTCCGAGGGGTCTAGCCAAGGCCAAGCGCGAGACGGACGCAACTGAGAAGGCGTTCAGAGATGGCCGTCTCCTGGGGAAGGCGTTCACCGCGAGCGTCGCAGAGCCCGACCGGCTTGCCGCCGCCCGGGCATTCGTTCATTCCCTCGCCGCTGCCTGGTGGCGCGTGCTCACCGCCGGAGATCGCCGGCCTGTTCCCCTGCGGAAGCTCTTCGAGCCGCTCGACGTGGCTCAACTGCCGGACTGGGCCTTTACCGTCGCGACCAGCCTCGGAGAGGAGGTGGCTGCTCTCGATATCAATGCGACGGCATATCAAATGGGGCTCGCCTATAGCGGCATGCTGCCGCGCGAGCATCGAGCGGCAC
>DATDGZ010000092.1:0-2345 GCA_036521795.1 Thermoanaerobaculia bacterium
CAGCGCCTGGAAGGCGGCGAGCAGCAGCATGAAGGGCGTCGCCCCGGAGGCGGTCGCGAGCTCGTGCAACCGGCTGGCCGGCCCGGCGGCGAGGCTGAACGGCCGGGTGTCGCCCGCCGCGGTCTCGACCGGCGGGCGCGGCCGGTCGGTCGGCAGCTCGAGCCGCGCCGGCAGGCCGGCCAGGCGCTCGCGCCAGTAGCCGATCGCGGCAGCCAGCGCCTCTCCGGCGAGCCACTGCCGCTGCCAGGCGGCGAAGTCGGCGTACTGCACGGGCAGGGCCGGCAGGCGCGGCTCCCGGCGGCACGCCAGGGCGCCGTAGGCGGCCCGCAGCTCGCGCATCAGGATGCCCAGCGACCATCCGTCCGAGACGATGTGGTGCAGGGTGCCGAGCCAGAGATGGCGGCGGCCGGCGAGGCGGAGCAGCCGCGGCCGGAAGAGCGGCCCGCGGGCGAGGTCGAAGGGGCGGCGCGCCTCGTTCACGGCAAGCGCCAGCGCCGCCGCCTCGGCGCCAGCGCCCAGTGCGCCGAGGTCGACGAGCGGTAGTGCCGGCCCGGCTGGCAGCCGGCCCTCCGTGCCGGCTCCCGATGCCCCGAGGTCGACGTGGGGCGGGGTGCTCACGGCAGACCGGCCACCCGGCAGAGCCGGGGGAGGAGCCGGGGCGATGATCTGGAGCGGCTCGCCCGCGACCTCGTGGAAGGTGGTGCGCAGCGTCTCGTGGCGGCGGACCAGGGCGGCGACGGCGGCGCCGAGCGCCGGCACGTCGAGGTCGCCCAGCAGCCACACCGCGAGCGGCACGTTGTAGGCCGCCGAGCCCGGCGCCAGCCGGTCCAGGAACCAGAGCCGCAGCTGGGCGAAAGAGAGCGGCAGGCCGGCGGTGCCGGTCGTGCCGGCGGTGCCGTCGGCGGCTGCGGCAACGGGGGCGCCTGCGGCTCCCGGGGCGGCGCTCGCGCCGGGGCGCTCATCGCGCGATGTTCGCGGCAATCGCTGCAATCGCGGCAATCGCAGCAAGGGCAGCAGGGGCGGCAGGGACGCCAGGGGCAGCGCCGGTGACAGGGCCGCCGCGGCGCCGCCGGCGCCTCCCTGCCGCGCTGCCTGCAGGCGGCCGGCCAGGCCGGCGACGGTCGGCTCTTCGAAGAGGGCGCGCACCGGCAGCTCGACCCCGAGGCGGTCGCGCAGCCGCGAGATGACCTGGGTGGCGAGCAGCGAGTGGCCGCCGAGCTCGAAGAAGTTGTCGTCGACGCCGACCCGCTCGAGCCCCAGCAGATCGGCCCAGACCTGGGCCAGGCTCTCTTCGAGCGGTGTGCGCGGCGCGGCGTACGCTTCCGGCAGCGCCGGCCGCGCGCTGTCCGGCGCCGGCAGCGCGGCGCGGTCCACCTTGCCGTGCGCGGTCAGCGGCAGGGCGTCGAGCACCACGAAGGCGGCGGGGACCATGTAGTCCGGCAGCTGTTCCTTGACCGCTCGCCGCAGCTCCGGCACCAGCTCGCGGGCGAGCTTGCCGCGCAGCGGGTCGCTGGCGTAGGCGCGCCATGGCAAGGGCAGCGGCGGCGTGTCCCGCGGTCCGGCGGGAGGAGCCGGCGCTGCCACCCCGGTCGCGGGCGGCACGACGTCTCCTCCTCGCGGCCGGCAGAGCACCGCCTTGAAGCGCAGCCCTCCCTCGCTTCCCGGCCCGCAGGCAGTCAGCTCGGCGGCGAAGCCGTGCAGCTCCGCCAGCCGCGCCAGCTCCTCGGGATCCACGCCCGGCTCGCGCGCCACCCGCTCCGCCACCGCCGATCGCAGCTGCCCGACGGTCTCGGTCTCGGGCCCCGGATCGGCGAGCAGCGCCAGGGCGGCGGCCTCGCCGGCCAGCCGCCGGTCGGGGATGCCGGCCACCGCCAGCGCCGCCGCCGCTGCTCCGGCGGCGAGCCGCTCGCCGAGCGCCGCGAGCGTCAACCCTCCCGCTCGCCAATCGAGGGCCTCGACGCTCCGCTCGCCGCCGCCGCCCGGCCGCGCCTCCGGCTGTCCCACGGTGAGCACCACGTCGTAGCGGAAGCGGGTCAGCTCGTTGAGCGAGTGGCCGCGCTTCTTCCAGACCTCGATCCGCGAGAGCGCCGGCAGCCGGATCGCCAGCGCCGCGAACAGCTCGGGAGCGACGAGCAGCTCCTCTTCGTCCACCCGCCGCCGCCGCACCCGCCGGCCGAGCTCCGCCACGGTCATCTCGTCCGGCGCCGCCGCCAGCTCGAGCGAGGCGTAGAAGGCGTCGGCAAGCGGCAGGCTGCGCAGGTCGCCGAGGAAGACCTTGCCGCCGGGGGCGAGGGCGGCCACCGCCTGCTCGAGCACCCGCACCAGGTAGTCGGCGCTGGGGAAGT
>DATDGZ010000093.1:0-9320 GCA_036521795.1 Thermoanaerobaculia bacterium
CCTGTCCGCGCCTAGCAGCGGGTCGAGGACGTTGGCGCAGAACTGACGGATCTGGGGCTCAAGGGCGTTCATCTTCTTGGGGGTGAATACCCGGGTCAGTAGGCCACGGTGGACGCCGTGCAGCGGCGGATCCTCGAAGATGAATATGCCAGAAGGCATGTCGATTTCGGCCTTGATGATCTCAGACCAGGGGGTGGCGGGGCGACGGCGACGGTCGCGACGGCCACGCCGCGGCGGTTCCCGCTCTTCGACGCGGCGCTGCGCTACAGCTGGGAGCTGCGCCAGGACGACCCCGCGCGCATGATCGAGCTGGCGCGCTTCGCGACCCGGCTTGCCCCCACCCTCGGCGAGGATGGCTACACCCCGGCGCAGGTGGCGGACTTCGCGGCCCGGGCCTGGGGGGAGCTCGCCAACGCCTACCGCATCGGCGAGCAGCCAGCCCTCGCCGACGAGGCCATCGCCAGGGCCTTCGAGCACCGGGGGCGCGGCACCGGCGACGAGCTGCTCGAGTCGCGGCTGCTCAGCCTGCAGGCGTCGGTCCTCGGCAGCCGCAGCCGCTTTCGCGCCGCCCTCGAAGTGCTTTCCCGGCTGCGGGCGATCCACCTGAGGCGGGGCGACCGCCATGGCGCCGGCCGGGCGCTGGCCCAGGCCGGTTACTACCTCGGCTACTGGGGCCTGTCGGAGGTCGCCCTGCGCACCGTGGGCGAGGCCATGGCCATGATCGACGCCGACGTCGATCCCGACCTGTACCTGAACACCTTGCAGACCCACATCGACCTGCTGGTCGACTGCTGCCAATTCCAGGAAGCCCGCGAACAGCTCCGGCAGCACCGCCATCGCCTGCTCGCCGGCCAGGGACTGCTCGCCCGCGTGCGGCTCAAGACCATCGAGGGCCGGCTCGAGGCCGGCCAGGGCAACCTCGAGCGGGCGGCGCGGGCCTTCACCACCGCTCGCCGCCGCTTCCAGGGAGCAGGCTCACGCCGGCTGGCAGCCCTGGCAGGCCTGGAGCTCGCCGCCTTGCGCATGCGCCAGGGACGTTTCGGCGAAGCGAACCCGCCGATCGAGGCAGCGCTCGACGAGCTGGTCGCCGTCGAGGCGACGGGAGAGGCCCTGACCGCCTTGCAGCTGCTGCGGACGAACCACGGCATCTCCAAGCTCACCGCCGCACAGGTCCAGGACGCGGCCGACGTGCTCCGGCGCTCGAGCCGCTCCGAGCCGGGGGGACGTTCGTAGACGGCCAGCCTGCCGGTCCGCCGCCACAGAGCCGCTGCCGCCCTGGTCGCCCTGGTCGCCCCGGCACCCTTGAAAAAGCCGCCGCGGCGGTGCGAGGATGCGCGCGAACGATCCAGACCCCGCCGGAGGGTGGCCATGATCAGCGGCGCACACGTCATCGTCTACAGCCGGGATGCCGAAGCGGACCGCGCGTTCTTCCAGGACGTGCTGCCGACCACCTGCTGCGCCCGCCGCCATCTACCCGACCACGCTGGAAACCGGGAAAGACCTACGGGACGGTCACGAAATAGAGCGGGCGTCTACAACAGGCAATACTGTCTGCGTCTTCCCGCTTTTGTGTAGCTACCCACACAAAAGCGTGAAGCGCCTACGACCTTCACCAATGGCCTCCCAGGCGCGGTCAGGCCTAGAACTTGCCTGTGATCGCTCCGGCCACGAAGACCAGCCAGAGCACCATCTCATGAAGGGCCAGAATCATTGCCATAACCATGCCGCAGAGCAGCCAAGCCGTTGGACCTACGCCGAGGAGGGAATAGGTGGGTGGTTCCCCGGGCCGCAGATTGAGTTGCGGGTAACAGAGGAAAAAGAATGAGTAGGATAGGCTCAGTAGCGCCAGAATCCAAGTCATACGGCTACGCACGAAGCGGCGCGTGCCTTTAGCGACCCCCTTCCGCCAGCCGAGAGGAGGACCTCCTCGCCGTTCTAGCTTCCCGAACATGATGTGCGGGCCTTCGCGAGGAAGCCGCGGCCGTCGTAGGCGAGGGTGGCGGTCTCGTGCGTGTTTGGGTCACTCGCAGTCATCGGAATCCTGCTACCCCCAAATGACTCAGAATGAACGGAGCGGCGAATGTGCCTACCCAAAAAAACACCAAGCCGCCGGGAATGACAAACAGCGGCCGATACTCAAAGTCCTTCAAGCGCAAACCGACGAACATGGCTAATGGTCCGCAGGTGCCGTGTATGATGACGACTAGCGGCAGATGTGGCCGAACAATCTGAACAGTGCTAAAGTATCTCCAAGAGAGCGCAAGATTCGCGAGCAGCACAACTACGAATGCGACCCCCCAGGAGAGGGACGACGAACGCCGGAGCCACGCCAGCGCGATTGAGCAGAGTAACGGAAAACCGAGGAAGTACCAGAGGTTATCATTCATTCAAGTGGCGTAGACCTATCGCACATCATGTTTTGGTAGTTTCGACAGCGATCTTGACGCACTCATCGCAGATTCCAGCTCTGGTGGCTACTAAGGTTCAGCGGATCGTAGGCGTGGCTGGTCGAGGGAGAGGCCGGCGCAGGGTGATTCGGATCGTTGACTCCGATCAGGTTGTTGTCGCAGTCGCAAGCGAAGCTCATCGTGCTCCGCGGCGTGCCCCGGGCGTCGCTCTCCAGGAGCCATGATCGCCAGTCAGCGTCTCACACGGAGCGATTATTTCGCCAAGGCCGGCCGCGCAGATAGCCCGCGATGTGCATCGAACCGGAAAGGCAGAAAGTGAATAGGACAGGCCCGATTACTCCTTGAAAGTTGCCGGAGATCAGGCTCGCCATAACCAACAGGGACGCTATGGACAATCCAGCAACCAGCAGTTCGTATATTGTCAGTTGTCGGAAAGGACCGACTACGAACCCTTCTATGATCCCCACGAGAGCAGGAAGAACGGCCCGCTCGTACCAGACTCCTTCGCTGAAGACCTGCGCCGCCAGCCACGTTGGTATCGTAGTGCCTCTGCCTGTAGCGGCTAAGTGCAAGAAGTAGTTCCCCGCTGCCACTGGAAGGCCTGGTATGTGGGCAGAGACGACCAGCCCTAGCAATAGGAGGCAGAATCCCAGGAAGCCCACAGACAATCCCCACAGCAAAGATCGAGCGAAGATGCGCATTCTTGCTCCTACAGCTTCAGCTATTTCGGTATCAGCCCCTTCGCCCCGACCCCGGTGTGCGCTACCGCAGGCTCGCCTAAGCGTATGCGGTGATTAAGGCACAACTGCTCCATAAGCAACCAGTAGGACGGCAGCTACGGAGAAGGCTGCGATGAAAACGAAGGCCACGAGAATGGCAAGCAGCCAGCGCCTTTCCGGCGACACTGAATAGCTCGCCAACAACATCACTGGCAGGAATGGCAGCGTGCAAAGAACCGCCAGTGCCGGAACCTGCCCCCAGCTCGTCGATGTAGCCCAGATGGGAATGACACAAATGAGGGCAAGCCAGAAGATCACGGTCGCAACGCGACGCCGCCTGACATTCGCCTCGAATGCGAAGTAGACACCGAGTCCGACCGCAACAATCAGTAGGATCAAGGTCAAGTCTTTACTTCCTTGCGGCTCCAAGTCTGTCCACCATGCCACTCATCGGTTATCGAGGGGGGAAATTAGGAGGATTTCTTGGGGGTGAGATCTGGCACGTGGGGCAGCGGTTCCCAAAACGGCCACCCGGTGCGGGGGTCGGATCGAAGCCTGGCGGGAGATGAATCAGTTGGCAGGCCTCAAGGACGTCGTGGCAATCCCAGAGACTTGGGACGAACGGGGAGCTCGACTTGTTGCCTTCGCAGCATCGCATTAGTTCCTTTTCATGGCCATCGCTGCCGGGAATGACGATACAGGTGTCGCCTGGTGGCCCCTGTTCTTGAGCGCCCCCTTTGCCACAGTACTTTGGCTGCGCTCCCTGGCGAGAATCCCAGAAGTAACTGTGGTTGCCAATCCCGAGTAGAGTGCTCTGCCGGCTACAAATCATGAGTGCTAGACCAAATGGATCCTGGAAGAAAGTCGGCCTCGCGCCCGCGTAGGGGAAGAGGTCAATCCCACCGATCAGGCCCAGTGGATCAGGACTCGTGTATCTGCCGATACTAGAATGATACCAGCGGTTCACGTTGTAGTAAAGCCCCGTACTGATATGCGCGTTGTTGTCCCAGACCGTATCGTCCCACTGGCCCGGAAGACGGAGGAAGATGCCCGCGCTCTGGGCGCTCGGGTTGGTGAAGTCCCGCCCGAAGGGCTCGAAGCCGCCGCTCCAGGTGGCCGTCGCGGCACTGGCGCTGGCGAGGATCGGCGTGCCCAGATGGTCCACGGTCAGGTAGGTCATCATACCTGTGGCGGGCACGCCATCGAGCTGGGCCACGGGGCGGCCGGCGAGGTAGAAGATGCGAGTCTGTACCGTGACGGCGCTAGTGAAGAGATTCTGCTGCTGGCGCTGGTAGAGCAGGCCTTCGGAGCCATAGGTCGGGATGGTCGCCGCCGGGCCGCAGTCGGTGACCGCGTTGCGGGCCTTCGCGAGGAAGCCGCGGCCGTCGTAGGCGAGGGTGGCCGTCTCGTGACGGGTCTCCTCGGTCATGCGGCTGAGCTTGCCGGCGGCATCTGGTGTGAAGTCCAGGTGCGAGGTCGGAGTGGATTCGAGGAGGACGTTGCCGGCGAGGTCGTAGGCGAGATACTCGGTGCCGGCGCTGTTGGCGAGTGCGATGGTGTTCAGCAGCGGCGTGTCGCCGTGCGGGTTGGCGGCGTTGACCTGGTAGGCGTAGGTGTCCTTCGCGCCGCCGCCGCGGTCCTCGCTCAGGCGGTTGCCGATGGTGTCGTACGCCCAGGTGCGAGTGCCCCAGAGGGTCGGGGCGTTGGCCTGGGTGAGGAAGTACTGGAAGTCCTGGTAGGCGAAGTCGCGGCCGGGGGTGATGGCGGTGATGTTGCCGACGGCGTCGGTGGCGTAGGTCCACGCGAGAAGGGTGCCGGCGGTGATCCCTGTCGGGTAGTAGCGCTGATCGAAGGTGTGGGTCTCGGCGACGCCGTTGGCCAGGTGCAGTTGCTGCAGCGGTCCCGCGGCCGAGTAGACGGTCGGAGCGGCCGGCGTCGAGGTGACGATCGGCGTGGTCGTTCCCTGGCAGGCGTTGGCGCCCGCGGCGGTCGAGTAGGAGAGCGCCGCCTGGCGATCGGCCACGTCGTAGGTGTAGCAGGCGGTGACGTTGCCGGGATAGGCGATCGAGGTCCGGTTGCCGTTGGCATCGTAGGTGTAGCCGAGGCCAGTGCCCTGCACGCCGTCTTGCAGGGTGCGCCCGAAGAGGTCGTAGGTGTAGGCGATGACGAGGCGCTGGCGCCGCTCCCCTTGGTGATCGAGGAGAGGCGTCCGATCGGCGAGGTGCCCGTCGCCGTCGTGGTGTCGTAGGCGTAGGTCGTCGTCAACGTCGGATCGCCTGAAAAGGTTACCTGCGTCGGACGGTCCGCTGGATCGAGCTGCTGGCGCTGCTGGAAGGCGCGCTCGCGGTCTCTTCAAGGTAGGCACGACTGCGCGTTCTGCTCGATGCGACGGCCTGTTCAAGCTGGCAGGCTCTCGAGGCGAGTCTCCATGCAGGCGCGGGAATGTGCCGGCGGCCGGCGGCGGTTGGGCGGTCAGATGGACCTGCTGGACCACGCTCCGAAGGTCTTCCTGCTCTCCCCCGCCATTGCCACGGGTAGGCGCGCCCTGCAGCTCGCCGCGCCGCGCGCCGGCTTCGCTGCCGCCGGCCGGCTGCGCAGCCCCGAAGGGCTGCCGATCGGCGAGGCGTTCTGCTTCATGAGCGCGCTCTACTTCCGCGGCAAGCTGGCCTACGCCCGCCGCTTCGCGTCCTCCTGGGCGGAACACAGGGCGGAACCCCCGGTGCGGCCGGAGCAGCCGGAGCAGCCGGAGTGCGGCGGCCGGGAGTCCAGGGTCAACCTGCAGCTGGCCCCCGCTGCAGGCTCCATCCTGATCATCGCTCCAGGGTTCGGGCTGGTGACGCCGGAGTGGCCGCTCACCGCGGAACGGTTGCGCAGGCTGGCGCGCACGCCGGTCGATCCGGCTCGCCGCGGCTACAGCGCGCCGTTGCGCCGCCACGCGCGCGAGCTTGCCTTGCGCCTCCCGGCTGCCGCCCGCATCGTGCTCCTCGGCAGCATCGCGACCGGCAAGTATCTCGACCTGCTGCTCCCGATCCTCGGCGAGCGCCTGCTCTTCCCCCGCGCCTTCACCGGCACCGGCGACATGCGCCGCGGCGCCATCATGCTGCGCGCCGCCGCCAGCGGCGAGGAGCTCGAGTATGCCGCTGCCGCCCGCGCTGCCCGCGTCTCCGCGCCGTCATGACCAGGAACGGCTCAGGGGGAGGGCGGTCCCTCCCCTGAGCCGTCGCGCGTCGCGGGTCAAGCGCGAGCTGAAAGGTTCGCGGGCGCTCGAGGCCTAGCGGCCGGCCCTGGTCTTGTCCGCCTTGGTCTCGTCGACGACGCTGAAGCGCTCGGTGTCGACCTTCTGACCGTTGACCAGAAGATCGGCGTGGTAATCGCCAAGTCCCCAGCCGCCATTGCGGCCGGAGGCGAAGTGCATCACGCTGTCACCTGGCTTGACCTGCAGCTGATCGGTCAGCAGCTTCTGGTTGTCGGGTCCGTACCATTCGATCTCGATGTTGGTTCCCTCCGGCGCGCTGCCGCTCCGGAAGACGATGTAGACCGGCTGGCCGGTGACGAACTTCTTGCCTTCCTCGCCCGCGGCGATGGTGCCGTCGGCGCCCAGCTGATGGCCGACCTTCACTTCGGCGATGGCGTCGCCGGGCTTGGTCGCCGTGTTCTCCGCGTTGTCCGGTGCGACGACACTGAAGCGCTCGGTGTCGACCTTCTGGCCACCCACCGAGATGTCGACATGGTAGTCACCCGGGGGCCAGGCGCTGGTGTCCTTCGCGTTGAAGGTCATCACCGATTCACCGCGCGACACCATCTTCTGGTCGCTGCCGAGCTGCTGGCCGTTCGCTCCGTACCAGTCGACCGTCACCGGGGTGCCGGCCGGCGCCTTGCCGATCATGAAGGAGCTGAACACCGGCTGGCCGGCGGTGAAGCGATTCCCCTTCTGGTCGCCGGCGATGGTGCCGTCGGCGCCGACCTGGTGACCGAGCGTGACCTCGCCAATGGCCGCCTTGGCCTGGCTCGGGCTCATGGCGCCGTTGTTGTCGGCGGCGGCCTGGTCCTGGGAATGGCAGCCTGCCGCCGCGATCGACACCGCCGCGAACAGGCAGGGGATCATCCATTTGAGCGTCTTCATCTGCAACCTCCTTGAAGTGAGTGAGATAAGAGCGCGTCCGAGGCTAGCGGCCAGCACGCCCAAGGAGCCGGCTGCTTCAGACCTGATGAGGTAGCAAGTCACGTACCAGCACCGGCGCGCGGTACGGCAAGATCCAAGCCAATCCCGGATGGTGGCTCAGCGGTTCGTCCCTCCGGAGCACCGGAATCCGCATCTCTCTGCAAGGAGAGTGGGGATAGAATGCGCCCCACTTCGAGGACCTTCTCATGGCTGATCGTGGCAGGGTGGCGTCATGCCGCTCCCTGGACTGGACTACGCGCTCGCAACGCTGCGCCAGGCGGCGAATCTCGATTCCATGGCGCGGCGGCGCCGGCGGCCGCAGCCCTCTTCAACGCTTGCTGCTCGGCGCCGCGCCGCTGCTCGCGGTATTGGCCCTGGCCGAGGCGCCCGGTGCCGGACCCGGCTGGGCTGCGGCGCCGCCTCCCGCCGGCGCGAACGACAAGGCCGCGGCGGCCCCCGTCGCCGGAGCCGGGAAGGAACCCGCTGGACCAGGGTCCGCCGGCGGCGAGGCCGCCGCCGCGGGACAGGCGCGGCTCGGCCGCACCGAGGTCCCCGCCGCCGGCCGCCAGGAGACCATCCTCAGCGTCGAACGCTTCGGCCGCTACTCGGTGCGCGCGGCAAGCCGCCAAGGCACCGCGGTGCGGGTGATCGACCGCATGGCAGGAGAGCTGGGCGCCGCCGGCGAGGCCGGCCGCGAGAACGGCCGCATCGATCTCTTCCTCGATCGCGGCGATTACCAGGTGGTGACCGAGAGCCACGTTCACGGCGAGGGCATGGCGAAGCTGTCGGTCGAGCCGTTCCGCGACGCCCACGACGCCCGCGACACGCGGAGCGCCAGCGGCCGCTCGGCGATCACCGCGCCCGCCGCGGGTGCCCCGCCCGGCCCAGGTCCCGAGCGTTCGCCGGAGCTGGTCGAACGCAAGCTCGTGACGGAGAGCCTCGACGACCTGCGCCAGCTCCCTTACTGGCTGCGGCTCGCGGAGCGCCGCGAGGTGCGCCTCGAGGCGGCGGGGCGCAACCTCGCCGACCTGCGGCTCTGGCGCGACGGCAGCTGGCTCGAGGACGTCGAGCCGAGCTGCGGCGCGATCCAGCCGGTGACCGGCCAGCCCCTGTTGCGCTGCGAGATCGCCGCGACGCTGCCGGCCGGTCTCTACCTCGTCACCCTGTACGGCGGTCCGTCGCAACCCTGGTCCGAGGATGCCGCCGAGCATCCGCTCTACCTGCGCTGGAGCTATCCCCTGCTCGCCGACGCCGGCCGCCGGCGCTACCAGGTGAGCCCGTTCGGCGAAGACCGCTTCGAGCTGCCCGCCAACGTCAACTACGTCCGCATCGAGCTGCCGCAGGCACGGCCGGCATGGCTGACCGCCGGCTGGGCGTCGTCGGGGCGGCTGCTGTCGGAGCTGGCCGGCACCGGCGCGGCGACCGCCGAGGTGAAGAAGAATTCGGTGCCGCCGGTGGCCGCCGTGCGGGTGCCGGAGAGACCCTCCGCGCGCGGCGAGGAGGAGGAAGGGCGGCGGCGCAGCGGGGCCACACCAGCCCCTGCCGCCCGCGGCACCGAGCCATCGATCGCCGACGAGACGGAAGACCAGGCCGGCCAGGGCGGCGCCAGCGCCGAGAGCGGCGAGGACCGCGAGAGCGGCGAGGGCGGTGCGGCTGCCGGCGGCGACACCCTCTCGAATGCCGGCGCGGCGGCGATGCCGGCCGGCGCCCCGGGCTCGGCGGACGCGGGCTCGGCGGACGCGGGCTCGGCGGCCAATGACGCCGGCGCGGACGAGACGGCGCAGGAAGGCGCTCCCGGCGCCGCGATGCCGGAACCGTCCGGCGCCACGGAAGCCGCGCTCCCCGCCCCGGCAGGCGGCGGCGAGGAGATGGCCGGCGCCGCGGCAGACGAGACATCGGCCGGCGCGCCCCAGGCTGTGGAGCCGCCGGCAGAAGAGGCGCCCGCGGCGGCCGCCGCCGAGGGCGAGGCCGCCGAGGGCGAGGCCGCCGAGGCCGGCAGCGAGGCCGGTGACGAGGCGAAGGGCGCGCAGG
>DATDGZ010000094.1:0-9228 GCA_036521795.1 Thermoanaerobaculia bacterium
CGACAAGGACACCTCGGGGCTGCTGGTCTTCGCCCGCACCGTCGCCGCCCAGCGCGCGTTGCAACTGCAGCTGGCGCAGGGCGAGGTCACCCGCCGCTACGAGGCGCTGGTCCATGGCGCGGCGGACGATGCGGTCTACGAGAGCTGGCTGCTCGAGGACCGCGGCGACGGCCTGCGCGGCTCCTGGGGAGCATGGCAGGCGTCGCCGGCGGGGAAGCCCGCGGCCGCCGCGCCGCCGCCCGGTGCCCGGCACGCGGTGACCCGGGTGCGGGTGCTCGAGGCGCTGCGCGGCGCCACGCGCATCGCCTGCGAGCTCGAGACCGGCCGCCAGCACCAGATCCGCATCCATCTCGCCGAGGCCGGCCACCCCCTGGTCGGCGAACCCGTCTACGTCCGCGACTACCGCGGGCCGCTGATCCCCGCCCCGCGTCCGCTGCTCCACGCCGGAACGCTCGGTTTCCTGCATCCCCGCGGCGGGCGACCGCTGCGCTTCGAGGAGCCGCCGCCGGCCGACTTCGCCGAGGTGTTGCGCCGCCTGCGGCGGTAAGCCGCGCCGGCCGGAAACCCGGAGCGACCCCACGCGGTATGGAGAGCAGGCGGCCGCTCCCCAGGGCCGCACCGCCAAGAACGGAGAAGCCTCGATGAGCCGAGTTTCACCACGACGGCGCGGGGGAGCGCCCGCGCGCGGCGAAGCGCTGCAAGACGTCCGCTACTCGCTGCGCCTGCTGGCGCGTAGCCCCGGCTTCACCGCGGTGGCGGTGCTGACCCTCGCCCTGGGCATCGGCGCCAACGCCGCGATCTTCAGCGTCGTCAATGCGGTCCTGCTGCAGCCGCTGCCCTACCGCGCGCCGGAGCGCCTGGTCTCGATCTACAGCAAGTTCACCAACCAGGGCTTCGACCACTTCTGGATCTCGCCGCCCGAGTACATGGAGCTGCGGCAGATGGCGGCCAGCTTCGAGGACATGGGCGGCTACCGCAACCAGGCGGTCAACGTCAGCGGCAGGGAGCGGCCGCTGCGCGTCGCAGCCGTTTACGCCACCGCCAGCACCCTCACCACCCTCGGCGTGCCGGCCGAGCGTGGCCGCTGGTTCTCCGCTGCCGAAGACCGGCCGCACGCCGAGCCGGTGGTGCTGCTCGGCGACGCCCTCTGGCGGCGCGCCTTCGGGGCCGACCCGGGCCTGGTGGGCCGCCGCGTCCTGGTCGACGGCGCCTACCGCACCGTGGTCGGGGTGATGCCGCCGCGCGCCCAGATCGGCGGCGAGCGGGTGGAGGCCTGGCTGCCGGTCGCGCTCGGTCCGCTCGACCCGACGCAGCGCGGCAGCCACTTCCTCGATCTCGTCGCCCGGCTGCGGCCCGGCGTCACCCTGGAACAGTCGCGCGCCGAGATGGCCGGCCTGCTGGTCCGCTGGAAGAGCCTGGTCGCCGCGGGCCAGCACACGCCCAGTCCCGACCGCCATCCGCTGGTGATCGCGCCATTGCTCGAGGACACCGTCGGCGAGGCCCGGCCGGCGCTGCGCCTGCTCTGGGGAGCGGTCGGCCTGGTGCTGCTCATCGCCTGCGCCAACGTCGCCAACTTGCAGCTCGCCCGCGCCGAAGGGCGCCAGCGGGAGATCGCCGTGCGCACCGCGCTCGGCGCCGGCGGCTGGCGGTTGACGCGGCAGTTCCTGACCGAGAGCCTGCTGCTGTCGCTGCTCGGCGGCGCCGCCGGGATGCTGCTCGCGGCCTGGGGGGTGCGGGCGCTGGTGGCGGCCAGCGCGGACGGCATCCCGCGGATGGCTGAAGTCGGCGAGATCGGCGTCGATCCGCTGTGCCTGGCCTTCACCTTCGCGGTGTCGGTGGTCGCCGGGATCGCCTTCGGCCTGGCGCCCGCCGTGCACGCCCGCGCCGGCGCCATGGTCGCGGCGCTCAAGGAGGGCGGCCAGCGCTCGACCGCCGGTTCAGCCCGCCAGCGGCTGCGGCGCGGCCTGGTGGTGGCGGAGGTGACCCTCGCCGCGGTGCTGGTGGCCGGCGCCGGCCTGTTGCTGCGCAGCTTCTGGGAGCTGCAACGCGTCGATCCCGGCTTCCAGCCGCGCGGTCTGCTCACGCTGGAGCTGGCGCTGCCGCAGACGACCTATGCCGCTCCCACGCGGGTCACCGCCTTCGTCGAGCGGCTGACCGAGCGCCTGCAGGCGCTGCCCGGGGTCGAGTCGGCAGCGGTCATGAACGGGCTGCCGCCGCGCCGCGAGGTGGACGCCAACGACACCGTCTTCGAGAGCGTGCCCATGGACCCCAAGGGTCCGCCGCACAACGTCGACTTCTGGCAATTCGTGACCGCCGACTACTTCCGCACCATGCGCATCCCGCTGGTCGCCGGCCGCTTCTTCTCGGCCCAGGACGGCGCCCAGGGAGCGGGCGTGGCAGTGATCAACGAGACCATGGCGCGCACCTTCTGGCCGAGCAAGGACCCGCTCGGCCAGCGCGTCAAGTCCAGCCGCGACGCCCGATGGATGACCATCGTCGGCATCGCGCACGACGTCAAGCAGCAGGGCCTGGACCGGAAGACCGGCACCGAGCTCTACTTCCTGGAATCGCAGGCGCCGGCCACGGCCGGCTACGCGCCGCTCGACTTCCACGTCGTGCTGCGCGGCGCGCGCGACCCGCTGGCGCTCGCCGGTCCGGCCCGCGCCGAGATCCAGCGGCTCGACCCCACCCTGCCGGTGGCGCACGTGCTGCCCATGGAGCGGGTGCTCGCCCAGTCGATGGCCCGCCCCCGCTTCGTCACCCTGCTGGTGATGCTGTTCGCGCTGGTGGCCCTGGCGCTCGCCGCGGTCGGCACCTACGGCGTGCTCGCCTACTCGGTCGAGCAACGCACCCGGGAGATCGGCGTGCGCATGGCCTTGGGCGCCGAGATGGGCGGCATCCTCGCCATGGTCCTGCGCCAGGGCATGGGCCTGGCAGCCTCCGGCCTCGCGCTCGGCCTCGGTCTCGCCGTCGTCCTGCGCCGCGTCCTGGCCAGCCTGCTGTTCGGCGTGTCGCCGACCGATCCGATGACCCTGACCGGCGTCGCCGCCCTCCTCGCCCTGGTCGCCGCCGCGGCCTGCTACCTGCCGGCCCGCCGCGCCGCCGCCGTCGCCCCGGCGGTGGCCCTGCGGCACGAGTAGCGGCCGACGCGGCCGACGCGGAAGGAGCCGTGAGACCTCAAGCGCGCGCCGTCCGCTCGGCCCGCCGGCGGATGGCGCGCAGCCACATGACGCGGATCAGCGCGCTGCCGGGATAGATCACCCGCCAGTAGGCCGCGAACCGCCGGCGCGCCGCGGCGCCGGTGGCGAAGACGCGCGTCTCGGTGACGACGCTGCAAGCGCCCCGGGCGCCGTCGTCGACCCGGAAGTTGATCATCGCCTTGGCGAAGCCGGGCGCCGAGAGCGCCTGGTAGGCCGCGGGCGTCTGCCGGCTGGCCGGCCGCCAGCCCGGCGGCGCGATCACCAGGGTGCCGAGGACGATCTCTCGTCCCGCCTCCTCGGCGAGCTGCAGGAAGGTGCTGCGCTCCGCGATCTCCAACAACGGCCGATCCGGCGGCGAGCTCAGGATGCTTGGCGGGAGAGGCCGGCCGCACCGCCGGATCCAGGTCAGCGTGCGGAAGAAGCGGATCTCCCCGGCCGTCACTTCCTTGATCGCCGCGTAGACGCACGGCCGGGACGCCTGGATCGCGAGTCGATGCCGCTCGCCGAACTGCCAGGCCGGGGCGAATTCGTCGAGGCGCGACGGCGTGCGGCCGGGGCGCTCCTCCCGCGCCGGCAGCAGCCAACCGGCGGCGACCAGCCCGAGCCCGCACGCCAGCGCGGCCAGGCCCTCGGCGCGCGTGGCGATGCCGAGGAAGGCGAGCGGCTCGAGCAGCGAGACGACGCCCGCGAGCGCGGCCAGGAAGCCGCTGTAGACGAGGCCGACACCGAGGATGTTCACCCGACGCTCTCCGCGCCGCAGTATACGGGGAAGCGCCGCCCAGGCGTTTGGGGGGTGGCGCGATTGCAAGCAGCCGTGGGCGGCAGCCGGACCCGCAGGAAATCGCCCCTCGAGGTGTTCCTCCACCGTGCTCGCCGCATTCAGGCTTCCCGAAGGAGGCGCTCTCGTGTCCCAAGACCTCGGAGACGGAGGACCCTGACCCGGTGGCCCCTATCCGGCAGCATCTCGCCCGCGTGGCGCTCCTGGCCTCCACCGGCCTGATCCCGGCCCTCCTCGGGAGCGCGCCGGCCGCCGCGAGCCCCTGCGTCCCTGGCGCGACGACGCTCTGCGTCGACGGCCGCTTCCAGGTGCGGGTGAGCTTCCACACCTCCCAGGCCGGCGGCCGCTCGGGCGACGGCCAGGCGATCGGCCTGGAGAGCCTGGGGGTCGCCCAGGGCGGCCTCTTCTGGTTCTTCGCCGCGAACAACCCGGAGATGCTGACCAAGGTGCTGGACGGCTGCGCGCTGACCGGACACTACTGGGTCTTCTACGCCGCCACCACCAACGTGGGCTTCACGGTCACCGTCACCGACACGCAGACGGGCAACGCGCAGACCTACCAGAACGCCGACCTCACCGCCGCGCCGCCGGTGCAGGACACCGCCGCGCTGGCCTGCGTCGGGTCCGCCGCGGGGACGACGCTGTACGTCGCGACGGACGGCAACGACGCGTGGAGCGGCACCCTGCCGGCGCCCAACGCCGGCCGCACCGACGGTCCCTTTGCCTCGCCGGCGCGGGCGCAGCAGGCGGTCCGAGCGCTCGCCGGGAGCCAGGCGGTCACGGTCCAGCTGCGCGGCGGGACCTATCACCTGCCGCTGAGCCCGACCAACCCGGGCACCCTGGTCTTCGCAGCCAGTGACTCCGGGACCGCGAGCCTGCCCATCACCTGGGAGAGCTATCCGGGGGAGACGCCGGTCCTGAGTGGGGGAGTGCCGGTGGGCGGCGGCGGGCTGGGCCTGACCTGGACCCGCTCCGGCGGCGGCAATCTCTGGCAGGTGCAGCTGCCCGCCACGCTCGAGCCGTTCGAGGCCCTGTTCTACACGCCCGCGGGTGGCGGCGGAGCTGGCGTTGGTGCGACGCGCCGCCTGCGGTCCCGTCTCGAGTCGCCGTCAGGCGTCGGCTACGCCATGATCGGCGGCCAGTGCACCGCCTTCAATCCACTGGGGCCGCCCGCCGCCGTGGCCGCGTCGTTCTGCAACCTCGGGACCTTCCTGCGGGTCGCGGGGAGCATCCCGCAGAGCGCCGCCACCTGCACGGTCGCGAACAGCATGTCGGACGGCAAGGGCCACACCAAGTGCCTCGACCGCTTCCTCTACAATCCCGCTGATCCGATCGTCGCCTGGAGCAACCTGAACGGCATCTACACCGGTGACCCCGCGAGCCCATGCCGATCGAACCCGGCGAACCCGTATCCCGCCGGCGACGTCGAGCTGACGCTGTTCGAGGCCTGGACCGTGGACATGATGCGGGTTGCCTGCCTCGACACCGCGAACCACGTCGTCTACCTGACCGGCCCGGTCAAGCGCAGCGGCGCGATGGACTACAACCTCTTCGGCCCCGGGACCGGCAAGCGCTACCTGGTCGAGAACTCCCGGGAAGCCTTCACCGCGGCGCTCGACGCCGGCCAGACCGGCCTCTGGTTCCTGGATCGCTCCACCGCGCAGCCGACGTTGTATTACATCGCCAACGCCGGCGAGAACCCGAACGCCGACACCGTGGTGATCCCGCAGCTCGGCGGCGCGATCCCCGGCGAGCCCGCGACCGATTACGTCGGCGGGAGCCTGATCTCGGCCACCAACCTCGCCGACGTGACCTTCCAGGGACTCACCTTCGAGATGGATGATTTCTTCCCGTCTCCGACCGGGTTCAACAACGACGAGAACGGCGAGATGGCGGTGCCCCAGGCCATCGGTTGCGAGGGTTGCCGCCAGGTGACGTTCGACGGCGTGACCGTGCAGCACACCTCCGCTTCGGGCATCCTGATCGCCAGCTCGGCCGCCACCTCCCAGGCGGCGAACGACGTCATCCAGAATTCGACCTTCGTGGACATCGGCGACAGCGGCGTCCGCATCGGCCACTACCCGTCCGGCAAGGACACGGCGGCGAGCGTCGTCAGCGGCGTCGTCGTCCAGAACAACTTGATCCAGGGCTACTCGCGGGTCTTCGCGGACGGCGAGGGGCTCGCACAGGCCAACGGCAACACCATCAGCTACCTTCACAACGACGTCCTCGACGGCTACCACGCGGGGATCTCGATCTGCAACTTCGGCTGTCCCGCCGGCGCCCCGAACGTCAACGCCACAGGCCTCCTCAGCCAGTACAACCACATCCGCGACGTCATGCAGGGGATCACGTCGGACGGCGGCACGCTCTACTACAACGTCGGCAACGCCGGCTTCAGCGGCGCGAACGACAAGATCTACAACAACCTCGTCCACGACACCACCGACGCGTCGATCATCGACCCGGTGGTTGGCGGCAAGCCCAGCGTGCCCGGTTCCGGTTATGGCGGCCAGGGAATCTACCTGGATGCCCAGTCGGGCGGCGTCGACGTGCGGTACAACGTGGTCTACCGCGTGTCGGCGTTCGCCGCCTTCATGAGCACGGGCCCGACGGTGGCGCAGCCGCCGAACCCGAACGTCTTCGCGAACAACATCTTCTCGCTCGGCATCCGCGGCATGTTCTCGCAAGCCAACCCCTGGCCCGCGGGCTGCGGGTCCAGCCCGGGCCTGGAGGTCGAGCTGCTGTCGAACGTCTTCAACTTCGATCTCGACGAGACGCCGCCGAACCCGGCGGGCTTCTACGTCCAATCGGGGTGCACGAGCTCGTGCGGGCTCGCCTACGACCAGTTCCAGCAATTCTCGGGGAACGCCTACTGGCGGGCGGGGACCGCCAGCACCGGCTACCCGCTCTTCTGCGACGATCCCAACGCCTTCCACGTCGTGACGCATCCGGCGCCGGACGGCAGCTGCCCGTTCGTCGGCCAGAACACGTTCCTCACCTTCGATTCGCCGCCCATGGGCGGCCAGACCTGGCAGCACGGGATGCCGTCCTCGACGCCGGTGCCGATGAACGAAGACCTGAACGGGACCTGTTCCTGGGACCCGCGGTTCGGCACCACCGGCAACCCGGGCGACTACCTGCTCGCGAGCGGGCCGCCGACGCCCTTCGACCCCGCCTTCACCAACGACACGATCGCCAACGCCGGCCGGACCTCCGGGCCGCACAGCCTCGCGGCGGTGCCGGCGACGTTCCCGACCTATACGTTCGATCGCTTCTAGTCTGGTTCCGGCCGTCTCACGGCGACCCAGAGGCACGACACTGTCGCCGCGCTGTGGCGTCCGAGATGCCGCCGCCGGTATGCTCCCGCCCGTGTCCGCACTGGGCAGCTTCGTCGACCGCCATGCCCGCTGGTGCGCGGCGCTGGTCCTGGCGCTGATGGCCTGCAACCTTTTCCTGGGGCTCGCCACCAGCAACGTCAACGACTACGACGAGGCGCGCTACGGCGTCACCGCCTACGAGATGCAGCTGCACCGGACCTTCGTGCTCGACACCTATGCCGGGCAGAGGGAGGTCTGGGCGCTCAAGCCGCCGCTCGGCTACTGGCTGATGACGCTGTCGTTCGCGCTCTTCGGCGGCTCGGCGCTGGCGATGCGCCTGCCGTCGGCGCTCTGCGCCCTGGCGGCGGTGGCGGTGACCATGGGCGCCGCGAGGCGCTGGTTCGACCGCCGGCTGGCGGTCCTGGCAGGCGCGATCCTCGCCACCACCTTCG
The DNA here is from genome assembly GCA_036521795.1 of Thermoanaerobaculia bacterium. Classification (GTDB taxonomy): domain Bacteria; phylum Acidobacteriota; class Thermoanaerobaculia; order Multivoradales; family UBA5704; genus JASLEW01. The sequence continues at coordinate 7,751 of DATDGZ010000094.1, forward strand.
GCTTCCTCAGCAATCACGCCGCGCGCAGTGGCGACTTCGACGCCGGCCTCACCCTGGTCCTGCTGCTGGTGGCGGTGCAGTTGCCCGGCCTCGCCGAGTCGCCCTGGCGGGTCGTTCCCGTCGCGCTGGTGTTCGCCTGCGGCTTCCTGCTCAAGAGCTTCGCCATCGCGCCGATGGTCCTGGTGGCGGGCGGCTATCTGCTGTGGACCGGGACCTGGCGCCGGCTGCGGCTGGTCCCCTGCGCGGTGGCGCTCGGCCTCTCCGCGCTGATCGTCGGCGCGTGGGCATTCGCCCGCTGGCGGGCCGACGGCTCGCCGGACTTCCTCCTGCGGATGTTCAGGGAGGACGTCGTCGGCCGGTCGACCTCGATCGTCGACAAGAGCACCTCCTCGCCCTTCGGCTACCTGACGGGGATCTTCGACCGCTTCGCACCCTGGCCGGTGCTGATCCTGGCGGCCGCCGCCGTGGCGCTGCGGACCGGCGATCCCCAGCTGCCGGCGCGGCCGCTCCGGCCGGTGCAGCCCGAGATCACGCGCCTGCTCGCGCTCTGGATCGGCATCCCGCTCGTCTTCTTCTCGGCCGTGCGCACGCAGCACCACTGGTATCTCGACCCGACCTATCCGGCGTTGGCGATGGTCGCCGCCGGCTGCGCGCTCTTCCTGGTCGAGCACACGCCGCCTCGCCGGCGCACGCTGGCGGTCGCCGCCCTCGTGGCGCTGCCGCTGGCGCTGTGCGAAGCGCGGCTGCTGGCCCGCGTGCTGATCAGGAAGCCGATGGCCGCGAACCAGCGCTTCCTGCGCGGGCTCACGCCGGCCGCCACCGGCTGCCGCGAGATCCGCACCACCTGCCGGCTCCTGCACTCGGAGCGCTTCCTCCTCGAGGTGGCCGACGGCTTCGACGTCGTCGAGCCCTGGCAGGCGCCGCCGGCTCCGTCACCGGCGGACGCCGACTGCCTGCTGGTCGGCAAGCTCCCGTGGCGCCGCCCGCCGGCGCCGCCGCCGGATCGTCTCCCGCCCCGGGACCGCCTGCTGGCCGAAACCGCCGACTATGCTCTCTATCGCGGCGCCGGCGCCCGGCCGGCGGAGTGAGGCGAGGGAGGCCGCCAATGGCACGCGGATGGGAGAGCAAGTCCGTCGAATCGCAAATCGAGGACGCCGGCTCGCGCTCGAACCAGGGGGAGCCGCTAACGGCCGAGCAGCGCGCGATCTGGAACAAGCTCCAGGACCTCGAGCTGTCGCGAAGGCGGGTCCTGCAGGATCTCGAAGCGGCGCGATCGGCGCTCCGGCGGACGGCTCTCGAAGAGGCGCTGGCCTTTCTCGACCAGGAGATCCGCAAGCTCGCGCCGCAGTGACGCGTGTGGGGCCACGGAGTCCGAACGCCACCCAGGCACTCCATGAAGCTGCAGCACGGCGGGGAGGAGGGGCAGTTGCCCCTCCCCCCGCGCTGATTCGCTGCTAGTGGTGACCCTGATCCCCGCC
>DATDGZ010000095.1:0-4307 GCA_036521795.1 Thermoanaerobaculia bacterium
AGGAGCTGCTGGCGGTCCTGCCGCCGGTCGCCTGCGAGGTCCTCTGCCTGGATGCCATGGCGCGGGAGCCCGGGACCGCGGCCGGGCCGGCCGCGGACGGTGCGGGAGCGCTGGCCGAGCCGCAGAGCCTGGCCTATGTCATCTACACCTCCGGCTCGACCGGCCGGCCCAAGGGCGTCGGCGTGACGCGCCGGGCGCTGGCCAACTTCCTCGCCGGGATGGAGCAGCAGCTGGCGATCTCGGCCGCCGACGTCTGGGTGTCGGTGACCACTCCCGCCTTCGACATCGCGGCGCTCGAGCTGTACCTGCCGCTGCTCTGCGGCGCGCGGGTGGTCATCGCCAGCCGCGCCGAGGCGTCCGACGGCGAGCGGCTGGCGGCGCTGCTCGAGGCGAGCGGGGCAACCGTGCTGCAGGCCACCCCCACCACCTGGCGGCTGCTGCTCGAGGCCGGCTGGCGCGGCAGGATGAAGGCGCTCTCCGGGGGCGAAGCGCTGCCGCCCGCCCTGGCTCGCGAGCTGCTCGCGCGGGCGGGCGAGTTGTGGAACCTCTACGGTCCGACCGAGACCACGGTCTGGTCGACCCTGGCGCGGCTCGCGCCAGGGTCGCCGCCCGCGATCGGCAGGCCGCTGCTCGCCACCGAGGCGCACCTGCTGGATCGCGAGGGCGAGCCGGTGCCGCTGGGCTGCGCCGGCGAGCTCACCATCGGCGGCGCTGGCGTCGCCCGGGGCTATCTCGGCCGGCCGGACCTGACGGCGGAGAGGTTCGTGCCGGATCGGTTCGGCGCGGTTGCCGGTGGACGGCTCTATCGGACCGGCGACCTGGCGCGGCAGCTGCCGGACGGCAGGCTCGACTGTCTCGGCAGGATCGACGAGCAGCTCAAGATCAGGGGATTCCGTATCGAGCCGGGCGAGATCGAGGCGGCCCTGGCAGCCAACCCCGCGGTGCGGGAGGTCGCGGTGGTGGCGTGCCGCCAACCGGCGGTCTCCCCCGATGGGCCGGACGCCGGCGCCGGCATCCGCCTGGTCGCGTTCGTGGTGCTGGCGCAATCTGCCGCCGCCGGCGAGCTGCGCCGCGCCTTGGCGCTGCAGCTGCCGGAGCACATGCTGCCGTCGGCCTTCGTGCCGCTGGCATCGCTGCCGCTGACGCCGAACGGCAAGGTCGACCGGCGGGCGCTGGCCCGCGGCCAGGCCCCGCCGGCGGTGGCGGCCGGCCAGCTGGCGCCCCGCACCCCGCTCGAGCGGCAGCTGGCCGCCATCTGGGCCGAGCACCTGGGGCTCGCGGAGGTCGGTGTCGAGGCCAGCTTCTTCGAGCTCGGGGGACACTCGCTGATCGCGACGCGGTTGATCCACCACCTGCGCCGCGCCTTCCGCCTCGACGTGCCGCTGGCGGCGCTCTTCAGGACCCCCACCGTGGCGGGGCTGGCAGCCACCTTGGAGCGCCTGCAGGCGGCAGGCCGGGAAGGCGAGCCTGCCGCCGCGGTCCCCGCGGTCTCCCCGGATCCCGAGCACCGCGGCGATCCCTTCCCGCTCAACGAGGTGCAGCAGGCTTACTGGATCGGGCGCAGCGGCGCCTTCGCGCTCGGCAACGTCGGCTCGCACGTCTACCAGGAGGTCGAGCTCGACGGGCTCGATCTCGAGCGCCTGGAACGCGCGGTCCGTCGCCTGATCGCCCGCCACGACATGCTGCGGGCCGTGGTGCTGCCGCACGGCGAGCAGCGCGTCCTGCCGCAGGTCCCGCCTTTCCACGTCCCGGTGGTGGACCTCCGCGGCGCCGCGCCCGAAGAGCTCGTTCGCCGCTCGCAGGAGCTGCGCCAGGAGATGTCGCACCAGCTGCTGGCGGTGGAGCGCTGGCCGCCGTTCGAGCTGCGCGCCTGCCGGCTGGCCGGCGACCGCATCCGCCTCCATTTCAGCCTCGACTTCATGATCGCCGACGCTTGGAGCGTCGAAGCGCTGAGGCGCGAGGCCTGGGAGCTCTACGACGACCCCGGCCGCGAGCTGCCGGAGCTCGCGCTCACCTTCCGCGATTGCGTCCTCGCCGAGATCGCCGGGCGCGACGGCGAGCTCTTTCGCCGGGCCAAGAGCTACTGGCGCGAACGGCTGGCGGAGCTGCCGCCGGCACCGGAGCTGCCGCTCGCGAGGCGCGCCGAGACGCTGGCCTCTCCCCGCTTCGGCCGGCATCGCGGGCGGCTCGGACCCGAGGAATGGTCGCGCCTCACGCGCCGCGCGGCGCAGGCTGGGCTGACGCCGTCCGGCGTGCTGCTCGCCGCCTTCTCCGAGGTGCTGCGCGCGTGGAGCAGGCGAGCGAGCTTCACCCTCAATCTGACCCTATTCAACCGGCCGCCCGTCCACCCGCAGGTCTATGACGTGGTGGGAGATTTCACCTCGCTGGTGCTGCTGGCGGTCGAGGGCGGCGGCGTCTCGTTCGAGCGCCGCGCCCAGCGGCTGCAGGAGCGGCTGTGGGAGGACCTCGAGCACCGGGCCCTCTCCGGCGTGCAACTGCTGCGGGAGCTGCGCCAGCGGCAGCCGGCAGGTCGGGGCAGGGAGGCGTTGATGCCGGTCGTCTTCACCAGCACGCTCGGTCTCGCCAGGCCGCCGGGAGAGCGCCGCGCGGCGGCGCCGGGACCGGCCGGCGAGGCGGGTTACGGCATCTCGCAGACGCCGCAGGTGCTGCTGGACCACCAGGTGGGCGAGCACGGGGGGGCGCTGGTCTACAACTGGGACGCGGTGGAGGAGCTGTTCCCGGCAGGGCTGCTCGACGCCATGTTCGCGGCCTACGGCGGGCTGCTCGAGCGGTTGGCGGCGGGCGAGGAGGCGTGGCAGCCGGGTGTCCTGGCGCTGGTGCCGGAGGGGCAGCTGGCGGTGCGGGCGGCGGTCAATGCGACCGCGGCGCCGCGGCCGGGCGAGTGCCTGCACACGCTGGTGCGGTCGCAGGCGGCGGCTGCGGCGGAGCGGCTGGCGGTGGTGTCGGGGGAGCGGCGCCTGAGCTACGGGCAGCTGTGGCGGGAGGCGAGCGCGGTGGCGGCGCGGCTGCGGCGGCTGGGACCGGGGGCGGGGGGAGTGGTGGGGGTGGCGATGGAGCGGGGGTGGGAGCAGGCGGTGGCGGTGCTGGGAGTGCTCGAGTCGGGAGCGGCGTACCTGCCGATCGATCCGGCGCTGCCGGTGGAGCGGCGGGCGCTGCTGCTGCGGGAGGCGGGAGTGGGGGTGGTGGTGACGCAGGGATGGCTGTCGTCGGGACCGGCGGCGCTGGCCTGGCCGGCGGGTCTCGAGCGGGTGGTGGTGGACGGCGGCGCGGGGGAAGCGAACGGCAGCGGCCAGCTGGGAGGCGATGGCGAGGCGGGGGCCGCGGCCGAGGCGGCCGAGGCGGCGGTGGCGGCGGCGGGGGTGAGGGACCTGGCCTACGTGATCTTCACCTCGGGGTCGACGGGCGTGCCGAAGGGGGTGATGATCGAGCACCGCTCGGCGGTGAACACGGTGCTGGAGGTCAACCGGCGGTTCGGGGTGGGCGCGTCGGACCGTGTGCTGGCGCTGTCGTCGTTGAGCTTCGACCTGTCGGTGTACGACCTGTTCGGGTTGCTGTCGGCGGGTGGCGCGGTGGTGACGATCGAGGCTGGTGCGGAGCGCGATCCGGGGCGCTGGGCGGAGCTGATCGCGGCGCACGGTGTGACGGTGTGGAACACGGTGCCGGCGCTGCTCGAGATGCTGGTGGAGCACGCGGCGGGGCGAGCGGAGGTGGCGGCGGCGCTGGGGACTTTGCGGCTGGTGCTGCTGTCGGGGGACTGGATCGCGGTGGACCTGGCGTCGCGGCTGCGGCGGTTGGTGCCCGGGGCGCGGGTGGTGAGCCTGGGAGGTGCGACGGAGGCGTCGATCTGGTCGATCGCGCAGGAGATCGGGGAGGTGGAGGAGGGCTGGACGAGCGTCCCGTACGGCCGGCCGCTGGCCAACCAGCAGTTCGCGGTGCTCGACGGCGAGCTGCGGCCGCGGCCGGTGTGGGTGGCGGGGGAGCTGTACATCGGCGGCCTGGGAGTGGCGCGGGGGTACCTGGGAGACGCGGTGCGGACGGCGCAGAGCTTCGTCTGCGATCCGCAGAGCGGCGAGCGTCTGTACCGGACGGGCGACCTGGGCCGGTACTGGCCGGACGGAACGATCGAGTTCCTGGGGCGGGAGGACACGCAGGTCAAGATCTCGGGTCACCGGGTGGAGCTGGGCGAGATCGAGTCGGCGCTCGAGCGCCACCCGCGGGTGCGGTCGGCGGTGGCGGCGGCGGTGGGCCCGCGTCGCGGGCCGCGGCGGCTGGTGGCCTACGTGGTG
>DATDGZ010000096.1:0-6989 GCA_036521795.1 Thermoanaerobaculia bacterium
GCCACCGCCGGCAGGAGACTGATGCGGCAAAGGGGACCCCGGGGTCCCCTTTCTGCTCTTTGGCCGCCGCCCGAGGGCGGCGGGGCTCGGCGGTTGTCTGAAAGGCTTGCGCGACTGGAGACGGTCAGGCGGCGCTCGGACGGGACCGGCGGTCAGCCAGCTTGATCGCCGACGGGGGCCGGTTGGCGGACTGGCTGGTCAGGCCAGGCCTTGACGGCGCTCCTCGGCCAGCTTGCGCAGGATCTTCTTGCGGGCTTGGACGGCCTTGCGCTTGCGCTTCACCGAGGGCTTCTCGAAGTGCTGACGCTTCCTGAGCTCGGTCAGGATCCCCGACTTCTCGACCTTGCGCTTGAACCGGCGGAGCGCGTTCTCGAAGCTCTCCTCCTCGCGCACATGCACAACAGGCATCTCGGACTCACCTCTCTTCTATTCCAGATTTCCCGGCGTCCAGACACCGGCGCCAGGGAGAGGAATGCTCGCTCAAGAGCTGCCGAAAGTCAAGGTGCCTGGCCTGTTGGGGTGTTGGGGTGTCCAGCAATCTGGGACACTACCGGCCTGTTCAGTGGCTAGCCGGTTGCACCGGTCGCCGGAGCCGGCGAGGCTGGCGGCGGGCTCGGGGCCAACGTGGCCACCGGAGGCGTCGGAGAACGGCGCCAGCGCGCTCGTTCCCGGCTGGCTCAGGTGGCGGTGCCGGCCCGACGGTCTGACTGCCTTGCCACCTACTCTGCTGCCTCTCCCGGGGAGGGCGAAGCTAGCATAGCGCGGCGAGCTGGAACAAGGCTCGGGTGGACCCGGGCGCAGCGGGCGCAGCGGCGGCTAAGCCCTGATCTGACAGGGCTTTTGCGCCTGCTTCGCCTTGACACGGCAGAACGGCTACAGAATAATCGAGGTCCTTTAGAACGCGCGGCATGACGGTGCCTGAAAGAGACCCTGCGGCCTGTGACGGCCCCTGCGATCATCGGCGGAGAGCCTAGGATGTCTTTCGTAGAGAAAGTCGAGCAGTGGAACAGAGATATCGCCGGCTCGTTCGATCGGGCCTTCTCCGACCTGCGGCGGCAGCTGCAGGAGCGGGTGCGCGAGAGCCACCAGGACCTGGACCGCAGGATCGAAGCCTTCGCGCCGCCCTTGCCGGTGCTGGCTCACGAGGACCTGGCCCCGGCGGCGGACCGCCTCCGCGGCGAGGCGCGCGCCGACGCTCTCGGCGAGCTGCGTGACGCCCTGGCGGCGCTCGACCGGGCGCGCAGCCAGTCGGCGGTGCTGGCCGCCCTGATCGCCGGCACCGCTGGCTTTGCCTCCCGTGCCGCCGTGCTGCTCAGCCGCGGCGGCGAGCTGCGCGGCTGGGGAGGCCAGGGCTTCGGCGACGCCGAGCACAGGTTGCCGGACGTGACGCTGACGCCGCCAGCCGGCAGCCCGTGGGGCAGCGTTGCTCCCGGCGAAGATGGCGCCGGCGGCGGCGCCGGCGGAACGGGCGCCAGTGCCCGGCTCTCGGCGGCCGAGTGCGCGGTGCTCTGCGGGCGGATCGAGAGCCCGGTGCCGGCTTACGGGGTGCTCGTGCCGCTGGTGCTGCGTGACCGCACGGTCGCGGTCCTCTACGCGGACCAGCTGCCGGAGATGCCCGAGATGCCGGTGCGGGGGGACGCGGCGCCAGGCCAGGCAAGCGGTCTCTCCCTGCCGGCTTTGCAGAGCCTGGTCTACGTCGCGGCGCTGGCGATCGAGTCGCTGCCTTTCCGGCAGCGCGAGGCCACCGCCACCCTGCAGCCCGCGGGGGCCGCGGGCGAGACGGGCGTGCCGGTGGCCGCGGCGGCAACGGTGGCCACGGTGGCCACGGTGGCAACGGCCGCGGCGGCTGCGGAACCGGCATCGGCTGCGGCGGAGGCGACCGCGCCCGCGGCCGGCGAGAAGATCGCCGAGGCCCCCGCCGAAGGCGCGGTGCCGGGGCCGGCTGGTACGGGAATGGCGGCGGCGGAAGCGACGGCGGCGGCGGCGCCGGTGTCAGCGCCCGAGAAGGCTGCGGCGGGCTCGCCAGGCGCCGCTGCGCCCACCGACCTCGAGACGCCGGCGGCTCCCGGCACCTCGACGGTGGCGGAGACCACGGAGACCGCGGAGACCACCGGCAGCGCCGCCCCGGCGCCGTCCGTCCCGGCGACGGAGAGCGGCGCGACGCCCTTCGCGGTGACCCCTGCGGCGCTCTACGACGCGCCCAGAGTGCCGGTGTTGAAGGAGACGGCGGAGATCCCGACCAGGCCCCTGCGGCCCGTGCCGCCGCTGTCGCCGGCGGCCGCCGCGAGCATCCCGCACGGCGCCGAATCGCCCTATCTCGACGAAGCCGCGGCCTCCGGCGCGCCCGCGGCCATCACGGCGATCGTGCCGGGGATCGGCGGTGCCGGGTCCGCTGCTGCGACGACGGAGTCCGCGCCGGCGGGAGCTGGCGGCCACGAGACCGTGCTCTTGCCGCGCACCGGGCTGCGCGACGCGGCGGGCGCGCCATGGGGGAGGGGCGAGGCGCCCGCACCGATCACGCCGAGCACTCCCGCGACCCCCGACACTCAGGCCACCGCCGCCGCTCCCCATGGCGCCGCCGCCGGCCTGGGCACCCTGCGTGTCGTGCCGTCCGTGCCGCCCAAGGCTGCTGCCGGCCCCGGCTCCGCTGGTGTCTCCGGCGTGACAGCCGGCACGAACCCCGGCACTATCCTCCCTCCTCCCGCCCTGACTTCCGTGCCGCCGCCATCGCCGGCATCGCCGTTGTTCGAGCCGCTGCGCACCGGGCCCCTGGGCTCGGGCACCCCGGAAGTGCGCCCGCCGACCGGCGTGCAAGGGCCGGGTTGGGCGTTCGCCACCACCCGGATCCAGGCGAGCTCGAGCGAGGAGGCGCTGCACGAGGAGGCGCGGCGGCTGGCGCGTCTTCTGGTCAGCGAGATCAAGCTCTACAATGAGGAGCAGGTCGAGGCGGGGCGCCGCAACCGCGACATCTACGAACGCCTGCGGGAGGACATCGACCGCTCCCGGCAGATGTACGAGGAGCGGGTCGACCCGCGCCTGGTGAAGTCGACGGACTACTTCTACCAGGAGCTAGTCCGCATCCTTGCCGCGGGCGACTCGAAGGCGCTGGGGATCTAGGCATCGCGGGCTTCCGCCCGCCGAGGTAGTGAAGTTGCACACCGTGAGCGACGAGCAGCGAGTACCGCGACAGGCGACAACCGGCCGCGGCTCCGGGTGTCGCCAGTCGCGGCACTCCAGGCTGGTCGGAGCCGCGGCCGGTCGAAGTCCGCGCTTCAGCCTGACCGTCGTCTCCTGCCTGCTCTGCCTGCCGCTGCTGCTGGGCTCCTCCCAGCCGCGGACCCCCGATGCCGGCGCCGCCGCCGATAGCTCGGCGATCTCGCCGAGCGCCGCCCGGACGTTCCGCGGCGCCGCCGCGGCGATGCGCCGCCACGATTGCGCCGCCGCTCTGAGCGGCCTGGCGCCGCTCGCGGCCGGCAGCGGGCTCGACCAGGCGATGGCAGGTCTCGTGACCGGGTTCTATGCCCACGCTTGCGGGCAGGTGGCGCTGGCCGAGGAGCGGTTGTTCGCCGCGCGCCTGCAGGGCGGCCCGCTCGAAGACTGGCGGCTCTTCCTGCTCAGCGAGGACGCCCACGCCCGCGGCCACGCGCTGGTCGCCCGCGTCGCCCTCGCCAAGCTGCTGGGAGACTACCCGAAGTCGCCGCTGCGCCCGCGGGCGATGGTGCGGGCGGCGGCTCTCGACTGGGAGAAGACCGACGCCGAACGCGCCCTGGCGCTGGTGCGGCAGGCTCGGCGAGAAGGCCTGGGCGGCGAGGAGAGGACCAGGCTCGACGCGCTGGCGTGGGAGATCGGCACTCGCCTGGGCGACTCGAAGATCCGCGCCGAGGCGGCCCGCGAGCTGCTCGTCTCGTCGCCCCTGATGGCGGCACAGCTCGGCGTCGCCGAGGTCTTCCGCCGCCCCGATGGCACGCTCTCTCTGGCGGATTCGCTCACCGTGCCGCAGCTCAAGCAGCGGGCGGCGGCGCTGCTCGCGCTGCAGCTCGCGCCGAACGCCCTGGCCACCCTCAACGCCATCGCTCCGTCCGACCGCGACCTGCAGTGGGTGCTGCTCGAGGCCGACGTCCTCACCCGCGATCATCGCGGCCAGGACGCCCTGGCGCTGCTACGGCCGCTGCAGAGCAACGAGAGCGGACGCGCCGCGGATGCCGGCCGCGAGACACCTGCGCGCGCCCGCCGCGAGGCGCAGCCTCTCGCCCGGGGGGAGTCGATGGCGGCGCTCGAGTGGGCGCTGGCGCAAGCTGACGACGATGCGGCGGCGGCGCAACGCGGACGTTCGAAGCGAGTCCAGGCCGAGCGCCGCAAGCTGCGGCTGGCCGCCCTGCTCCACCTGCGCAGCGTTGCCGAGCTCGGCGCCGATCCCGGGCTGTCGATCCGCGCCCTGCGCGCGCTCTATGCGCACCTGATCGAGGGCAACCTCCTCGATCCGGCGATCGAGGCCCTGCGCCGTCTGCGCGCCCTGGACAGCAAGGACTTGACCGGCGTCAACGTCCTCTGGGGGCGCGGCTGGCAGGACTTCATCCGCCGGGACTACTCCGGCGCGATCCACTACTGGACCGAGCTCGACAAGCTCTATGCGGACGACAGCTCCGGGCGCCGCGCCCGCTACTGGAGTGCCCGCTGCTTCGAGGCGCAGGGGAATCGCGACCGTGCCCGCCAGCTGTATTCCGAGCTCGCCGCGGCCGATACCACCGATTTCTACCGCCGCAACGCCCTGGAGCGCCTGGCGCGCTGGAAGGCGCCGCCGCCGGAGTCGGAGGCGCGCGCCGCCGAGCCATGGCCCGACGATCCGGCGCTGGTCCGGGCGCAGCTGCTGAGCGATCTCGGCCTCGACGACCTGGCGCAAGTGGAGCTCGACCTGGTGCGTAGCCGTTCCCAGGGGCGGTCGCCCCGCGCGGAAGCGGCCTTGCAGGCAGTCATCCTGGCGCGGCGCGGCGAGCGCCGCAAGAGCGTGCTGGCGATCCGCGACGCCTTCCCCGCGCTCGGCGGGCCTTTCCAGGCCGCGGTGCCCGAAGAAGCGCTCAAGCTCTACTACCCGCTCGACTACGAGCAGCCGATCCGCGCCGCCGCGGTGGCCAACGCCCTGCCGCCGGCGCTGGTATTCGGCGTCATCCGCCAGGAGAGCGCTTTCGACGCCAACGCCCAGAGCTGGGCCGGGGCGAGCGGGCTGATGCAGCTCATGCCCGGCACGGCCCGCGAGCTCGCACGCGGGCTGGGTCTCGGCTGGTCGCGCGAGCGGCTGATCGAACCGGCCTGGAACGTCCAGGTCGGCGCCTCCTACCTGCGCCAGGTGATGGCGATGTTCGACGGCAACGTCGAGCTGGCGCTGGCCGGCTACAACGGCGGCCCCTACCGCATCAAGCGCTTGTGGCGTGAAGCCGGCAACCACGATCTCGACCGCTTCCTCGAGGGCCTGTCGATCGAGGAGTCGAAGGTCTACGTCAAGCGCATCCTGGTGCTCTCCGACAGCTATCGCCGGCTCTATCCCCATGCCGCCGGCTAGGTCCCCGTCGGAAATAAGCCTGCCGGCAACCTCTCCGTATCCACCTCCGCCCTGCCCGCCACGGTCGCCGGCGCTGGCCGCGATCGTCACACTGGCGGCGATCGTCGCGCTGGCGGCGCTGGCGGCGATCACCGCGCTCGGCGGCTGCGGACCGGCGCGGCTCCCGAACCGCGGCGGCCCGGTGGTGCTGATCACTCTCGAGGCGCTGCGCGCCGACGTCGTCAGCGGTCTCGGCGGCGAGCCCGGACTGACGCCGAACCTGGCGGCGTTGATCCGGCAAGCCGATTGGGCGGGCCGGGCGGTCGCCCCGTCGAGCTGGGGCGTGCCGGCCATGGCGACCTTGTTCACCGGCCTGTCGCCGTGGCAGCACCATGCGGTGCTCGATGGCGACGACGCCCACCTGGCGCAAGACCTGGTGACGCTGCCGCAGGCGTTCAAGGCGCTCGGTTATCACACCACGGGCTTCGCGGGCGGCCACTGGTACACGGCCGCCTTCGGCTACGACCGCGGCTTCGACAGCTTGGACGAGGTGGGTAGGAACCGCGACGCCGCGGAGCACCTGGCGTCGCTCGCGGAGGGCAGAGAGCTGATCTGGGTCCACATGCCCGAACCCCAGGCGCCCTACGTGCGTCGCGACTGGCTCTTGCCGCGCCTCGGCCGTGCCGATCGCGCCGACTTGCCACAGACCGTCGAGCCGGTGGACCTCCTGGCGGCGTCCAATCCCGAGGTCCCGGCGCCCCCGGCGTTGCGGCAGCGCCTGGCGTCGATGTACCGGCTCAACGTGGCATGGGCCGACGAGAAGGTCGGGCGACTGCTCGACGCGCTGCGCGCCAGCGGCCAGTGGGAGCGTGCCCTGATCGTGGTCACCTCGGCCTTCGGCGAGGAGGTCGGCGAGCGCGGAGCTTTCGGTCACGGCGGCGACCTCGAGCGGGAGAGCATCGAGGTGCCGCTGATCGTGAAGCTGCCGAGCTGGTGCCGCCGCCCCATGGTGCCGCCCGTGGGGCAACGGATCGCGCTGGCGCGGGTCTGGGCGACCCTCGTCGAGGCCGCCGGCGGCGAGCCGGCGCCGGCGGCGGCACCCAGCCTGTTCCGGGCCGCGCCCGCGGGCGTGCTGTCCGAGCTCTATCTCGGCAACGGCGTCAACGTCTACTCGCTGGTCGAAGGTGACGACCAGCTCCTCTGGCAAGCCCGCTTCGCTCCACCCGAGCCGCGGCTCTACCGCGCCAGCCTCGAAGCGCTGGCCGGGACCGCCGGCGCCGACCCGCGGGACAGTCTCGGCGTCATCGCCGCCCGCCTCTTCGACGGTTTCGCGGGGACGCCGCCGCTCGGCGGGCTCGGCCCGCCGGCGCTGGCGCTCGCGCGCTGGGGCACGGGCGGCGGCAGCCGGCGGGTCGCGGACCCTCGCCGCACCGCGGACCTGGCACGGCACCTG
>DATDGZ010000097.1:0-7012 GCA_036521795.1 Thermoanaerobaculia bacterium
AGGCGGCCAGCCTCGAAGCGGAGGGCGGCGGCCTGCTCCAGGTGGGCCGCCAGCGGCTGCTTGCGGGCGGCGACCTCTTCGAGAAAGGCCTGCAGCGCCGCGGCGCCCGCGGCGGTGGTTCCCGCGGCGGCGGCCCCGGCGCTGGCGGCGGCGCCCGGCTGGTGGTGGTGGCGGCCGTTCTCCGGCGCCGGTGCTGCCGGAGTCGCCGGGGCTGCTGGACTTGCCGGTCGCGCCGGAGCTGCCGGAGGCTCTGCATCGGCAGCGCCCGTCTGGGTCTTCACCGTCGTCGTGGGCGGTGGGCTCGCCGCTCCGGCGGCTGCCTCACCGCCGCCGTCGAGATCGGTGAACGCGGGTGCCGGGCCGGCCGTGGCCGTCGCAGCCGCCGCTGCGGCCGCGGCCGTGGATCTCGACGGCGCCGTGCCGGCGGCGGGAGCGGCCTCGCGGCTCGCCGGGAGCGACGATCGCGGCGGCTGTGACCGCGGCGGCGACGGCGGCGACGACGGCGACGGCGAGCGCTGCGCCGCCGGAGCAGGCCGAGGCGCCGCGGCCGCGAGCGATCCGCCCGCGAGCAGCTGCTCGACGCGGATGAGCTTCGGCAGCTCGGCGGCGCGCAACCAGGCGATCTCGATCGCCAGGGCGCCGGCCTCGGTGCGGCGTACCACGGGCTCGCTCGCCAGTAGCTGATTCACCAGCCGCAGCAGGTTCTCGTAGCCGCCGCCGCGAGCCAGGGCGGCAAGCGCCTGGGCCTCTTCGAGGACCAGGTCGACCTGCGCCGGATCGGCGCCGAGCGCAAGATGGAGCGCATCGCGGCAGTAGGCGAGGAACTGGCCGTAGACGTGGCGCGGGTCCCACCCCTCGTCCTCGATGTGGCAGACCTCGCGGGACACGCTGACGGCGTCGCCCTGCAAGATGGCCTCGAGCAGGCGCCGGAAGAGCGCGATGTCGAGGCCGCCCAGCAGGCGCACGGCGGCTTCGTCCGAGATGGCGCCCGAGCCGAAGGTGGCGAGCTGGTCGAGCAGCGCCACGGCGTCGCGGACGCTGCCTTCACCGGCCCTCGCCACCAGCCGCAACGCGCTGTCGCTGGCCTGGATGGACTCGGAGTCGCAGATCTGGCGCAGCAGCGCCGCCACCGCGGGCGCCGGGACGCGCCGGAACTGGAACTCCTGGCAGCGCGAGAGGATGGTGGCGGGGACCGCCTCGATCTCGGTGGTCGCGAAGATGAACACCAGGTACGGCGGCGGCTCCTCGACGATCTTGAGCAGGGCGTCGAAGGCCTGGCGCGACAGGCGATGGATCTCGTCGAGCACGACCACCTTGTAGCGGTCGCGGGCCGGTCCGTAGCGCAGGCTCTCGGTGAGCTCGCGGACCTGCTCGACCTTGGAGTAGGTGGCGGCGTCGACCTCGAGCACGTCGAGATCGGAGCCGCGGGCGATCTCAATGCAGGGCGCGCACTCGTTGCAGGGATCGGGCGCCGGGCCGCGCTCGCAGTTCAGCGCCTTGGCGAGCACGCGGGCGGCGGTGGTCTTGCCGACGCCGCGAATCCCCGAGAACAGGTAGGCGTGGGCAATGCGCCCCTCGGCGAGCGCGTTGCGCAGCGCCGTCACGATCGGCGCTTGACCGACGAGGCTGGAAAAGTTCTGGGGGCGCCACTTGCGGGCTAGGACCTGGTAGGCCATGGCGACGAGGACAGTGGCCTACGAAGGGTTCCGGTGGATCTGCGGCACTCGGCCGGCATACCTTATCGCTGCTCCCTTCCGGGCCTGACGAGGTTCGGAAGCCGCCGATGCACAGGACCCGAACCCTTCGTGGGCGACTGTCGAGCCAACCCATGGTACGTCGTGGGGTACGGGATGTAAAGGCGAACGGCTACCCGCAGAGGGCGCCCCCGAGCGGGGAGTGTCCACTACCCGCCAAGCACCCCAGGCGCCGCGCGTTTGCCGCGGTGGCGGGCATCGAGTAAGATACCCCTCCTCCGCGTGGGCGGCGGGATGCGGGAGTGGACGACCGGTACTGGATGACGCAGGCCCTCGCCGAGGCGCGGCGCGCCGCGGAGCTCGGGGAAGTGCCGATCGGGGCGGTCGTGGTGCTGGGCGGAGAGGTCGTCGGCCGCGGGCACAATCGCCGGGAGATCGACGGCGATCCGTTGGCTCACGCCGAGCTGCTGGCGCTGCGCGAGGCGGCTCTTCGAGTGCTGGGCTGGCGGCTCGCGGGATGCAGCATGTACGTGACCCTGGAGCCGTGTCCCATGTGCGCCGGCGCCCTGGTCGCCAGCAGGATCGACCGGTTGGTGTACGGCGCTGCGGACCCGAAGGCCGGGTTCTGCGGTTCCCTTGGAAATCTGGTGCAGGACCCGCGGCTCAACCATCGATTGGAGGTGAGCTCGGGGGTCCTTGCGGAGGAAAGCGCCGCGCTGTTGCGTGGCTTCTTCGCGTCCTTGCGATCGCCGCGGCCGTGAGCCCTTGAGGGGGCGCCGGCGTTCTTTGCCAGCAGCCGGGAGAGGTGTCCGAGTGGCTTAAGGAGCACGCTTGGAAAGCGTGTGTAGGGGAAACTCTACCGTGGGTTCGAATCCCACCCTCTCCGCCATCTTGCGCAGTCGTCCAACCAGGAGAGGTGCCAGAGCGGTCGAATGGGGCGGTCTCGAAAACCGTTGACCGGGCAACCGGTCCGTGGGTTCGAATCCCACCCTCTCCGCCAACACGGCCACGGTCGACGTGTGGTGTCCTTGATTGCTAGCCAGGACGCTACCGGGGCATTCGGGGCATCGCGGGCATTGACGGTGGTGCTGTGTGTGGTCTAAGTTACTGGTTTCGCTCGGAGCGCCGGGAGCAGTCCCGTTCCAGTCCTCCGGCTCTATCCCTGGATGAAGGCAGAAGGCGGTCAACCAAGTGAAACGCACCTACCAACCGAACAACCGTCGCCGCAAGCGGACCCATGGGTTCCTGGTGCGTATGCGTACTCGCCAGGGCCGGGCCGTTCTGTCGCGGCGGCGCAGGAAGGGACGGACGCGCCTGAGCGTCTGATGCGCGGCCATCCTGGCCCGCCCGCGTCCGGGATTCCGGGGCAGGCGATGGTTGCGGCCCCCCCCGGCGCCTCCGCAGGGGCCGGCGGCGAAGGCCGGCCATCTCCCCGGCGCCCGCGGCCACCCGGCGAGGGCTTGCCGCGGCATGAGCGGCTGTTGCTGCGCGCGGACTATCTCAGGTGTTACAGGACGGGGCGCCGGCGGCAGGGCGCGCTGGTGGCTCTCTACCTGGTCCCGAACCCGCTCGGTCACCCGAGGATCGGCGTCACCACGAGCCGCAAGGTGGGCAAGTCCGTGGTTCGCCACCGGCTGAAGCGCTGGATCAAGGAGATCTATCGGCGCTGGTCCGGACGCGCTGGGTTGGCGCCGCTCGACGTGGTGGCGCATCTGAAGCCCGAGGCGAAGAGCGCGGACTTCGGCGAGGTGCGGCAGGACCTGCTGGTCTTGCTCGAGGGGCTTGCAGGACGGCGGGAACGAGAGCAGCGGTCGGGTGGACGGAGGTGACATTCGTGACCCGCGCGACCGGGGAGATGCCGCGGATCTGGCCGTCCCCGTCGAGGCGGTGCCCCCATGGGATTCGGTCGGCCGGGGAGACCCGATGGGCCCGGTTGCCGCTGGTCCTGCTGGCAGCCTACAAGCGCTGGCTCTCTCCGGTGCTGCCGAGGTCCTGCCGGTTCTCGCCGACCTGCTCCGAGTACGCGCGGGTGGCCTTGCTCAAGTACGGCTTCTGGCGCGGTGGCGCGCGCGGCGCCGCGCGGTTGCTGCGCTGCCAGCCGTTCCATCCCGGAGGCATCGATCTTCCGTGACTCTGTTCCCGCGCGTGCGGTTTGCGGCCGCGGTGCCAAGGTTGGCGCGGCGCGAGGGGCACGGTGCGCACTAAGTTGGCGGCGCGAAGCGCGCGCTTCGCCAGGTTGGCTGCGCGAAGCGCGCTGTTCGCCAGGTTGGCTGCGCCCAGGCGCGCTGTTCGCCAGGTTGGCGGCGCTAGGCGCGCGGTTCGCCAGGTTGGCGGCGCTAGGCGCGCGCTTCCCGGGTTGGCGGCGCTAGGCGCGCCGCCAGGGTGGACACGCTCGCCATTGACCGAGAAGGATCCGACGACCTGTGGATAATCGCCGCGTAGTCCTCTTCATCGTGCTGTCGGTCGCGGTGGTGGCGATCTGGCAGTACCTCTTTCCGACGCCGCAGGTGAAGCGGCAGCCGGTGCCGTCGACCTCGGCGGCATCGCCGGCCGGAAGCACGGCGGGCCAGCCGGGTGCCGCGACGCCGGTGACTCCCGCGCCCGGTCCCGGCGGCGGCGCGAGCGGCGGCAATCCATCGGCGGCTGCGTCGGCTGCGGCGCCGGCCGCTGCCGCCGTCGAGACCGGACCGCCGATCGCCGCGGAGCGCGAAGCGCAGGTGGTGCTGAGCGGCAACCAGACGAGCGCGGTGATCACCAACCAGGGAGCCCAGCTGCTGTCGCTGCGCGTCGACCTGCCAGGCGCCGGGAGCGTCGAGCTGGTGCGCAAGCGGATTCGTGGTCCCTACCCCTTCGCGCTGGTCGACAAGCAGCTGCGGCCACTGCCGGTGGACGAGGCGCTTTTCGCCGTCGACCGCGGCGCCGACGGCCGAACGGCGACCTTCCGCTACCGGGGCCCCGCCGGCAATGCCGAGAAGACCTTCCGCTTCGACGAGCGCGGGCTGCTCGTAGTCGAGGTCAAGGCGGCCGGCAACTGGGCGCTGCTGCTCGGCCCCGGCATCGGCAATCCCACGGCCGCCGAGCTGGACAGCCGCTATGGGTTGCGCGGCGCGGTGATCAAGGCCGGCGACGACGTCAAGGTGATCGCCGCCAAGAGCGACAGCGAGGCCGTGCCCTACCCGGGCCCGGGTCTCCGCTGGGCGGGCCTCGAGGACACCTACTTCGCCGCCATCGCCGTGCCGCAGGGCGGCAGCCTGGCGCGGGCGGTGCTGCAACCGATGCTTGTCGAGCCGCAGACGGGCGGAGCGCAGTTCGTGCCGGCGCCGCCGAAGGACGCGATGAGCAGCGAGCAGAAGGCCCTCAGCCGCGAGTTCGCCTTGGTCCTCGAGCCTGCTGCCGGCGACCTGTCGCTCGAGTGCTACCTGGGCGCCAAGGCCTACGAGAAGCTGAAGGCGCTGCCTTACGGGCTCGAGGAGACCGTGAGTCTGGGATGGCTCAGCCCGGTGGTGCGGCCGCTGCTGGCCGGGCTGCACTGGACCTATGAGCACGTGGTGCCGAATTACGGCTGGGCCATCATCCTGATGACCTTGTTGATCAAGGTGCTGCTGCTGCCGATCACGCATCCCAGCACGCTCTCGATGCGCAAGATGCAGGCCTTGAATCCGAGGATGCAGGCCATTCGCGACCGCTACCGGCCGAAGCTCAAGGACAAGCAGGGCCGGCCGAACCTCGAGATGCAGCGCAAGATGAACGAGGAGGTCATGGCGCTGTACAAGGCCGAAGGTGTCAATCCAGTTGGCGGTTGCCTGCCGCTTCTGGTGCAGATGCCAATCCTGTACGCGTTTTATCGGCTGCTCAGCACCTCCGTCGAGCTGCGCCATGCGCCTTGGATCTTCTGGGTTCACGACCTCTCGGCGCCGGATCCGCACTTGATCCTGCCGCTGATCATGGGCGCGACGCAGTTCCTGCAGGTCAAGCTGGCGCCGCAGTCGGGGGATCCCGCGCAGCGCCGGCTGTTCATGCTGATGCCGCTGTTCATGCTGATTTTCTTCCTGTCGGCGCCGAGCGGGCTGGTACTGTACTGGCTCACCAATAACATCTTGACCATCATTCAGCAGGCGGTTTACAACCGCTTCTGGAAGCTGGAAGGCTCGAAATGATGAATGGCGAGATCTCGGGAGGCGAAGCGGAAGCGGACATGAACGACTCGAAGAGACGGTTCTTCTCGGGCGACACGCTGCAGCAGGCCCTGGTCCAGGCCGCCAATCACTATCACCTGCAGCCGGAGGAGATCGCGTATCACCAGATCGAGAAGCGGCACGGCTTCGTCAAGGTGCGCCGCAAGTTCGTCATCGAGGTCGATCCTGCCGCGCCGCGGCGAGAGGCCGGCGCCGCGCCACCACCGCCCAAGGCTCCCGCCCCGACGGCAGAGCGAACGGCTGGGCCGGCCTTGCCGGCGACGCCGGCGGCACCGGCGGCGGCGGTGGCCAACAGCGCGGGGGCCGCGGCGGCCGTAGCCGCGCCGGCGGAGAGAGGGACGGCTCAGAGCCGGCGGCCGCAGCCCGCGCAATCCGCCGCTCCCGCGACCGCAGGGACGGCGGGGAGGCCAGCGGGTCACCACGGCGGCGGTCCGGGAGGCCACCGAGGTCAGGGCGAGCGCCGCGGAGGGCCGCGGCGGCCATCTGGCGCCTATCCGCGCGAGCCGCGACATGGCGAGCTCGGGATGTCCGGAACGGGGAGGCCGGCGATGCCGGAAGAGGATCTGGTGACGCTGCCGGAGAAGCCGCGCAAGATCGGCGAACGGTACCCGGTGGCGCAGGGACCGCAGGCGGAGGCTGCTGCCAAGGGGGTCGAGCTGCTCTTGCAGATCGCCGGGCTCAGCCTGACGCCGCACATCTACCAGGGCGAGGAGCGGCTGGAGATCGATCTGGTGGGGACCGATGTGGATTGGTGCTTCGCCGACGACGGCGAGCTGCTGATGGCGATGGAGCACCTGCTGCCGCGCATCATCCGCAGCCTCTCGGGCGAGGCCGTGCTCTGCCGGGTGGACTGCGACAATTTCCACGAGATCCGCGAAGAGCGGCTGCGCAGCCTGGCCCAGAAAGCCGCGGACGAGGTGCGCCAACGCGGCAGGTCGAGAACCTTGGTGCCGATGAATCCAGCCGACCGGCGGATCATCCACGTCACCCTGGCCGACGACCCCGCCGTGGTCACCGAGAGCGAAGGCGACGGCTACTTCAAGCGCATCACGGTCCGCCCGGCTTAAGAGAGTGCTCTCCGGCCGGGCTGCGGGAGGGCGGGGGGCGGAAGGGTCCGCCCCC
>DATDGZ010000098.1:0-7777 GCA_036521795.1 Thermoanaerobaculia bacterium
ACTGCAAAGCGCGCCGAGGTGCAGACGACGACCAGAGCGTAATAGCCGCGGTTGAGCTCCTCGCGCGAAACGACGATGACGGGATGCGGACCGGCCTCGGGGAAATCGGCAAGGTAGATCTCGCCGGGCTCCATCAAGGCACTCTCTTGGCGCGGTCTCCGGCGTTGCGCAGGGCCACCGCCCGGATTGCCCTCTGCCGCCGTTCGTCCTCGACGATCTCACGGACCGCCTCGTACTCCGCCAGCGGGAGGAGTACATATGCCTCGTTGGAACGGGGATCAACCAGGCGCGGAGGGCCGCCGTGCATCTCATCGAGTGCCCGCTGCTGCTGCTCGGTCAAGCGAATGGGCATGGGCCATTATCACTCAATCCAGGAAGCGCGGCGCATGCGGCGCATTGCGCCGGGCGGCCGAGAGAGGGGTGGCGGCGCGGCAGCCCAAGCTCCGGGCCACCTCCTTCTGCCGGACGCTCCGGTCGAGCCGGGCGAGCTTCAGGTGCTCGCCCACCGTCCGAGGGGCTCTCGACGGGTACCGGGGCAGAGAATCGGGCCTCGAAAGACCAGTGAGAAAACATGCACGCAACCCCAGGGGTTCATGGACAAGTTGCCATGTCACCCTCAGAGGACAGAAATCGAGACCGGGCTATCCCGAGGAGCCCAAAGCCCTCGGCGATCACCTCCGGCGGGTCCGCCTCGACCGCGGACTCTGGCAGAAGCAGGTAGCCAAGGAGATCGGCTGCTCCAAGGCGAGCCTCACGAATTGGGAGAAGGGCCATGCGGAGCCGGAGCTGCGCTTCCTGGGCTACGACCTGCACCAGAGCGATCATCGAACTGGGCGGTGCCCTTTGCCGCGCCGCAGACGCTGAGGTAGCCTCGACCATGTGGTGCGTACTGTACTGACCGGGGGGCGCTGGTGAGAGGGGGCGCCAGCCGTTCCTTGGCGCTGGCCTTGGGCCTGCTGGTTACCTTGTTCTGGGGGCTGGCGGGGGGGCCGGCTGGGGCGCACGAGCTTGGGCCTTTCCAGGTGTATGGCACGTTCCTGCGCGACGGGTCGTTCCGGCTCGACGTCAAGATCGACGAGGAGCACCTGGCACCGGGACAGCTGGGCGGGCCGGCGCGGCCCACCCGCTATGGCAGGATCGCCGGCCTGAGCGGGCCCACCGAGCAGCGCTTCGGGCGCTTCCTGAGCGACCTCGCCGATTCGCTGACCTTGACCTTCGACGGCGTGACGGTGACGCCGACGCTGGCCATGGACCCGCAGGGCGGAGGCGACGCCGGCGGCGCGCCGGCGCGGGCGACGCTGTTCGTCGAAGGCTGGATCCCGGGCGGCGCCCGGCGCTTCACCTTCGCCAGCTCCCTGCGGGTCAAGTCCTACCCGCTGGTGCTGCGCTGCGAGGGCGACGAGTCCTCCAGCTGGCGCTGGATGGCGGGCGGCGAGACCAGCGCTCCCTTCCAGCTGACCGCGAGCGTGGTGCCGCCGCCGCGCATCGCCGTGGCCAGGCGCTGTTTCGCGCTCGGCTTCGATCGCGTACTGCCCCATGGTCCGGCGCCGCTGCTGCTCGTGGCTGCAGTGTTCCTGCTCGTCCGCCGCGTCCGCGCCGGCCTGCTGCTGCTGGCTGCGCTGACCCTCGGCGAGGCGCTCGGCCTGACCCTGGCGCTGCGCGGCGGAGTCCCGGTGCGACCGTCCCTGGTCGAGCCCCTGCTGGCGCTGGCGGTCGCCGCTCTGGCCCTGGCCGGCCTGACCCCGTCGCCACCGCGCTCGCGCCCCAGCCGGCACGGCACCTGGCTCGGCCTCGCCCTTTCGGCGGCAGTCTTCGCCGTCGGAGCTCTGTGCGGCCTGGGCCTGGTGCCGGACACACCGGCCGCGGCGCCGCCGCCGCTCCGGCCGGCCGCCGCGACCGGTTTCATCGCCGGCGTCGCCACCGCCGAACTGGTGGTCATGGCGGCAGCTTTTGTCCTCGTCGGCCTACCCTTCCGTGACCAACCCTGGTACCGCAGCCGGCTCTTGGCGCCTGCCTCCTGTCTGATCGCCCTGGTCGCCCTCTATTGGTCCCTCTCCGGCCTCCTGGGGTGAAGGGGCCACAGGGGGAGGCAAGCGGCTGCGTGGGCCGGCTCCGCTGTTGAGCTAGGCACGGCAAGAGAGGGGTGGCCGTAGAGCCCTCTCAGCCGGAGAGGGGGGAGCGGCCGAGGAGGGTTGCCCCGGAGGCCCCCGCGGTTGACTTCCGCCGGCCTCCTGCTATGATCGCCGAGAATTAGTACCGTCCTGGTACTGTTTTACCAGGTGGCGGGGTGCCGCATGATCAGGATCACCAAGCAGACCGACTACGGGATCGTCCTTCTGACCCACATGGCGGCTCACGCCGACCGGCAGTACAACGCGCCCGACCTGGCGGCGGAGGCGCACCTGCCGCTGCCGATGGCCAGCAAGATCCTGAAGCTGCTGGCGCGCGAGGGCGTGCTGGTGTCGCATCGGGGGGTGAAGGGGGGCTACAGCCTGGGCAGGCACCCGCAGGCGATCTCGATGGCGGAGATCATCGCCGCCCTCGAGGGGCCGATCGCCATCACCGAGTGCATCGACGAGGTCGGCGACTGCGCTCACGAGCGGCTCTGCCCGGTGCGCAGCAACTGGCACCGCATCAACGAAGCGGTGCTGGGCGCCCTGCAGGGCATCACCCTGGCGGAGATGGTCCACCCGCTGGCGCCGCTGGAGGCCCTGGTGACCCTGGGCCGCCGCGGGTCCGCCGCCGCGAGCCCGCCGCAGCCGCCGCTCTGAGGACGGTCCGCGGGCGGCATCGACCAGCGACGGGAGCGACGGGAACGACGGGAGCGACGGGCGAGCGACGAGAGAGGCAGACGAGAGAGAGACCAGAGACGCGAGAGATCAGGCACGCGACGCGAGAGAAGAGATCAGAGACACGAGACGATCAAGGACGACTCAGAGCCATGCAGACTTCCACCGAGACCTTCGAACAGCTGGCCGCGCAAGACTACAAGTTCGGCTTCGTCACCGACGTCGAGCAGGATACGTTCCCGCCCGGGCTCGACGAGGACGTCGTCCGCCTGATCTCGGCCAAGAAGGCGGAGCCGGAGTGGCTGCTCGAGTGGCGGCTGAAGGCCTACCGGCACTGGCTGACGATGCGGGAGCCGACCTGGGCGAACGTGCACCATCCGCCGATCGATTACCAGTCGATCGTCTACTTCGCGGGCCCGAAGCGCAAGCAGGGACCGAAGAGCCTCGACGAGGTGGACCCCGAGATCCTGGCCACCTACGAGAAGCTCGGGATTCCCCTGCGCGAGCGCGAGATGCTCGCCGGGGTGGCGGTCGACGCGGTCTTCGACAGCGTGTCGGTGGCCACCACCTTCAAGGGCAAGCTCGCCGAGATGGGCATCATCTTCTCCTCCTTCTCGGAGGCGGTGCACGATCATCCCGAGCTGGTGCGCCGGTATCTCGGATCGGTGGTGCCGTACTCCGACAATTTCTTCGCCACCCTCAACTCGGCGGTCTTCTCCGACGGCTCCTTCGTGTACGTGCCGAAGGGAGTGCGCTGTCCCATGGAGCTGTCCACCTACTTCCGGATCAACGCCAAGAACTCGGGCCAGTTCGAGCGCACCCTGATCATCGCCGACGAGGGCGCCTACGTGTCCTACCTCGAGGGTTGCACGGCGCCGATGCGCGACGAGAACCAGCTGCACGCGGCGGTGGTCGAGCTGGTGGCGCACGACGACGCCACCATCAAGTACTCGACGGTGCAGAACTGGTATCCCGGCGACGAGCATGGCAAGGGCGGCATCTACAACTTCGTCACCAAGCGCGGCAAGTGCGACGGCGCGCGCTCGAAGATCTCGTGGACGCAGGTCGAGACCGGCTCGGCGATCACCTGGAAGTACCCGAGCGTCATCCTGAAGGGCGATTCCTCGGTGGGCGAGTTCTACTCGGTGGCGCTGACCAAGGGCTACCAGCAGGCGGACACCGGCACCAAGATGATCCACATCGGCAAGAACACCAGCAGCACGATCGTCTCCAAGGGCATCTCCGCCGGCCACGGCCAGAACACCTACCGCGGCGCGGTGCGCATCCTGAAGGGGGCCGACCACGCGCGGAACTTCTCGCAGTGCGATTCCATGTTGATCGGCGACCAGTGCGGGGCACACACGTTCCCTTACATCGACGTCCAGAACCCGCTCGCCCGCATGGAGCACGAAGCGACCACCTCGAAGATAGGAGAGGACCAGATCTTCTACTGCAACCAGCGCGGCATCTCGACCGAGGACGCCGTGGCGATGATCGTCAACGGCTTCTGCCGCGAGGTCTTCCGCGAGCTGCCGATGGAGTTCGCGGTGGAGGCGCAGAAGCTGCTGGCCATCAACCTGGAGGGCAGCGTCGGCTAGTGCCCACCAGGCTCCCGGGCACCCGGGGCCACGACGCCAGGGGAAGGATCGCCGGCACCATCCGGCGCCTCCCGAGGCAGATCGGTTGACCATCACCAAGGCAAGGGGAAGAACGCGAGCGATGCTTCAGATCAAGAATCTACATGCGGCGGTCGAGGGCAAGGAGATCCTGCGCGGGATCGACCTGGTGGTGAATGCGGGAGAGGTGCATGCGGTCATGGGGCCGAACGGCTCCGGCAAGAGCACCCTCGCCCGCGTGCTGGCGGGGCAGGAGAGCTACGAGGTGACGGCGGGAGAGGTGTTCTACGAGGGCAAGGACCTGCTGGCCATGGACCCCGAGGAGCGGGCGCGCGAAGGGGTGTTCATGGCCTTCCAGTACCCGGTCGAGATCCCCGGCGTCAGCAACACCTACTTCCTCAAGGCGGCGCTCAACGCCGTGCGCAAGCATCGCGGCCTGCCCGACCTCGACGCGGTCGACTTCCTCAAGCTGGTGCGCCAGAGGATGAAGCTGGTGCAGATGGACGAATCGCTGCTCAACCGGCCCGTCAACGAGGGCTTCTCGGGCGGCGAGAAGAAGCGCAACGAGATCTTCCACATGGCGGTGCTCGAGCCGCGGCTCGCGGTGCTCGACGAGACCGACTCCGGCCTCGACATCGACGCGCTGCGCATCGTGGCGGCGGGGGTCGAGAGCCTGCGCCAGCCCGGCCGGGCCTTCCTGCTGATCACCCACTACCAGCGGCTGTTGAACTACATCGTTCCCGACCGCGTGCACGTGCTGGTGGACGGGCGCATCGTCCGCTCGGGCGGCAAGGAGCTGGCGCTCGAGCTCGAGGAGAAGGGCTACGCCTGGCTCGAAGCGCTGGCGCGGTCCGCTCCCGGAGCCGCGGCCCAGGCGCCCGCACCGTCGCCGGCGGCTCCCGTTCCCGTGGCCGGAGCCTGACGCCATGACCGGGCAGGCCACCCAACAGCCGCTGCGGGCGGCAGTCGCGACCCCGGAGTCCGGCGCCGCCACGCCCGCGGTCACGCCCGCGGTCGGCGCCGCGCACCCCGCCACCTTGGGCGCGTCCGAGCCGGTCCTCCTCCAGCAGGGGCGCGATCGCGACCTCGCCGCCGCGGCGCCCTACCTCGCCGATTGGGAGACGTTCCAGCGCGAGCTGTCCGAGCTGCCGGACCTGCCGGACCTGCCGGAGATCCGAGAGCTCTCCGCGTTGCGCCGGGCGGCGATCGCCCGCTTCGCCGCGCTGGGCTTCCCGACCACCCGCCAGGAGGAGTGGCGCTATACCAACCTCGCGCCGCTCGCCCGCGCGGCCTTCCAGCGTGCGCCTGCCCGCATCGTGGGCGGCGGCGCGACCTCGCCGTCGGCCGCGCCGGCCGTCGGCGCGCCGCGCCTCGGCCCGGGTGCCGTGGCGCGCTGGACCTTCGATGCCGCGGCGACCCTGGTGTTCGTCGACGGCCAGTTCGCGCCGGAGCTCTCCACGGGCGCGGGAGGGGAAGGCCCGCTGCCGCCCGGCATCCTGGTGACGAGCCTCGCCGCCCTGCTGGCGCGCGAGCCCCGCCGGGTCACGCCCTGGCTCGGCCGGCATACGTCGTTCCAGGACCAGCCCTTCGTCGCCCTCAACACTGCCTTCCTGCACGACGGCGCCGTGGTGCTGCTGCCGCGCGGCGCGGTGCTCGAGCGGCCCGTTCACCTCCTGTACCTCTCCACCCCGTTCCCGGTGGCGCCGGTCCGGCGGTCCCGCCATGCCGGCGCCAGCGCCGGCGCCGGCGCGCGTGCCGTCGCGTCGGCGAAGCCGGCGGCGCCGGCACCGGCGACCGTCTCCTATCCGCGCAACCTGATCGTGGCCGGCGAGGGGAGCCAGCTGACGGTGGTCGAGACCTACGCCGGCGAAGGCGCTTACTTCACCTGCGGTGTCACCGAGCTCATCGCCGGTCCCGGCGCGGTGGTCGACCACTACAAGGTGCAGCGCGAGAGCCGGGAGGCCTACCACCTGGCCACCCTGCAGGTCTACGGTGACCGTGCGAGCGTGATCTCCTCACACTCCATCTCGCTCGGCGGCGGGCTGGTGCGCAACGACGTCAACGCCCTGCTCGACGGCGAGGGCATCGAGTGCATCCTCAACGGCCTGTATCTCGCCGACGGCCGGCAACTGGTCGACAACCATATGCGCGTCGAGCACGCCAAGCCCCACTGCGCCAGCCACGAGCTTTACAAGGGCATCCTCGACGGCAAGGCGCGGACGGTCTTCAACGGCCTCATCCACGTGCATCCGGGGGCGCAGAAGACCGACGCCAAGCAGTCCAACCGCAACCTGCTGCTGTCCGCCGACGCCATCGCCAACTCCAACCCGCGGCTGGAGATCTTCGCCGACGACGTCCGCTGCACCCACGGCTCGACGGTCGGCCAGCTCGACGCCGACGCCGTGTTCTACCTGCGTTCGCGCGGCATCGGCGAGGCGGCGGCACGCAGCCTGCTGACCTATGCCTTCGCCTCCGACATCGTCGCGCGCATCAAGGTCGAGGCGGTGCGTCACGACCTCGAAGAGTACCTGTTCGCCCGGCTGCCCCAGGGCGAGGTGGTCAGGCAGGCGGTCTAATGTCCCAGCCCGCCACCACCTCCGCCCCGGGCCCGGCGGCCGCCGGGGGCGCGGCCGCCGCGAGCACCGCGGGCGCCGGCGCCGCCGCTCCGAGCTACGACCTGGAACGGGTGAGGGCTGACTTTCCGCTGCTCGCCCAGACGATCCACGGGCGGCCGCTGATCTATCTCGACAACGCCGCCTCGAGCCAGAAGCCGCGCGCCGTGCTCGAGGCGATCGGCGGCTGCTACCGCGACTACTACGCCAACGTCGGCCGTGGCGTGCACCGGCTGGCGCAGCTGGCGACCACCGCCCGCGAGCGGGCGCGTGAGACGGTGCGGGCCTTCGTCGGCGCGGCCAGCGCCGAGGAGATCGTCTTCGTGAGCGGCACCACCGAGGCGATCAACCTCGTTGCCCAGAGCTACGGGCGGGGACGGCGCACCGGCCTGGCGGCCGGCGACGAGGTGCTGGTGACCGCCATGGAGCATCACTCGAACCTGGTGCCCTGGCAGCTCCTGTGCGAGGAGCGCGGCGCCAGCTTGCGCGTCGTGCCCATCGACCGCCGCGGCGAGCTCGACCTGGCGGCGCTCCGCCGCCTGCTGTCGCCGCGCACCCGCATCGTCGCGGTGGCGCACGTCTCCAACGTGCTGGGCACCATCAACCCGGTCGCCGAGATCGCCGACCTGGTGCATCGGCGCGGGGCGGTGCTGGTGGTGGACGGCGCCCAGGCGGCGCCCCACCTGACGATCGACGTCGCCATGCTCGGCTGCGACTTCTACGCCTTCTCCGGGCACAAGGTCTACGGCCCCAGCGGCAT
>DATDGZ010000099.1:0-3568 GCA_036521795.1 Thermoanaerobaculia bacterium
AGCGGTACAGATTGCCGCGCAGCCCGGCTGCGAGCAGCGCATCGCCCCCGAGCGGCAGCACGTCAAAGAACGATCCGGCATAGGGCGAGGCGAGCTCCTGCCAGGAAGCGCCCGCATCGTCCGAGCGGTAGAGATGTCCGGCCTCGCCCGCGATATAGAGCCGCGGCGCCCCGGCGCCCACGATGCGATTCAGGTGATAGCCGCCGCCGGTCTTTTCGATGCCGGAGGACTCACCCGTGGCGTGCGGCGCGCCCGCGGGCCGTGGCGCGGGGCCCGGCGCGAAGGGCCGCTCGCTCCAGCTCGCGCCTCCATCGGCGCTCACGAGGTAGGTGCTATAGGCGCCGACCGCAATCGCGGTACCGCCCGCCCCGCACCATACATCTAGCAGCGGCCGCTCGGCCTCGGGCGCGTAGTGAGCGAGTCGCCAGTGAGCTCCGCCGTCGCCGGTCGCCAGAATGACTTCGTCGTGACCGACCGCCACGCCGTGGCGGGGGTCGAAGAAGCACACACCGGTGAGCAGCGCCTGGGAGGGAACACTCGCCGCCTGCGTCCAGCTCGCGCCGCGATCGTCGGAGAGCACGATGACGCCGCGATCGCCGACCGCCACCAGGCGCTCACCCGCAGCGGCGAGGGCGATCAGGAGCGCGTGGGCGGCGAGCCGCGCCTGCTCGGCCGGCGCGGGCGGCGCTGAGGCCGGCTGCGCCTGCGCCCCGGCGGCCCCGGCCGCCGCCACCAGCACCGCTGCCAGCGCCAGGAGCGATGCGCGCCGCGGCGCGGTCCAAGGCGCGCCTGGCACGGCGTTTACCGGATGCCGCGGCGCTCCAGCATGCTCGGCTGATAATCGTCGGGCGAGCGCTTGACGTTGAAGTCGTAGGAGTGCGGCTCCTCGTTCTGCAGACCGAGGGCCAGGTAGCGCCCGTTCGAGAGATCCATCACCAGCTCGAGCGTCGTCCATAGCGAGGGCAGATCGTAATAGTTCATGGCGTGCCCTTCCTGCACGCGGTAGAGCTGCCCGCGGGCATCGTAGCAGTCGACCGCGAGGATCTGCCACGAGTCCTCATCCACATACAGGGTGCGGCGGCTGTAGAGATGGCTCTGACCGGGCTTGAGCTTCGAATCCACCACCCACACGCGGTGCAGCTCGTAGCGCGCCAGGTCCTGATTCAGGTGGTTCTTGTGCAGCATGTCGCTGTACTTGACCTTCGCATCCTGCAGGCGATACGCGTTGTAGGGGACGTACATCTCCTTCTTGCCGACGATCGTCCAGTCGTAGCGCTGCGGACTGCCGTTGTACATGTCGAACTGGTCGGCGGTGCGCAGGTTGTCGGCGTTGGTGCCCGGGTTGTCGAACGCCACGTTGGGCGCGCGCCGTACCCGTCGCTGGCCGGGGTTGTAGACCCAGGCGCGGCGGGGTTCCTTGGCCTGATCGAGCGTCTCCTGCACCAGCAGGATCTCGCCGGCGAGGCGCGCCGGCGCGGTCGTCTCCTGCGTAAAGAACAGCAGGATGTTGTTCATCTTCGCCTCGGTCATGCCGGGCTCGTAGTACTGGAAGTAAAACTCCTCCTTGAAGTTCACCAGCGTGAAGCTGCCGCTCGCCGTCAGCGGCGCCTGGCCGACCTCGAGCGCCGCCGCGAGCCCCCGCCAGCGCGTCACGTGGTTCCAGTAGATCTCGACGCCCGACTGCGGAATCGGGAACGGCACACCGCCGAGCGCGCCGGTAATGCCGTTGCCGTCGGGAACCAGCTTGCCGGAGGTGGCATTGTGCTTGGTGGCCTCGTATACATGCTCCGGGGCGGCTGCGCTGCGGCGCGTCGGATACACGATCATCTTGTAGTCGGGGTAGGTCTTGA
Organism: Thermoanaerobaculia bacterium; assembly: GCA_036521795.1. Lineage (GTDB taxonomy): Bacteria > Acidobacteriota > Thermoanaerobaculia > Multivoradales > UBA5704 > JASLEW01. The sequence goes on from DATDGZ010000099.1 coordinate 1,851, forward strand.
ACAGCGCCTTGTGCCCCTCCGTGAGCTTGCCGGCGTACTGGCTCAGGTTGGCGCTCGTGATCGTGAACAGCGGCTTGTCGCTCGCGTAGGGATCGGGATGGTGATCACCGGACTTGTAGTTGGGAAAGCCGGCATCCGCCGCCGACTTGAGGCCGCCCGTCCAGGCGGGGATCGTGCCGTCGGTGTTGCCCGCCTTCTCGCCGCCGAGCGGCGTCAGGTCGGCGCCGAGGCGCGCGGCTTCCTGCGGGCTCACCGCCCCCCACGCCAGCTGCGCGGCGAGCATCGCCGCCGTTCCCAATCGCATCACCGTCTTCATTGCAGCCCCCTCCATCGCTCACACATGCCCGTCAGGACTGCGCGGCTTAGAATGAGAATTTGATGGACCCGGCGACGAAATCGCGATCGCCCAGCAGGTTGTACTGACCGGCGCCGCCGTAGTGGGTGTACGAGACGTCGAGCTCCCACCGCTGGCGCGTGCTGGCCGTCACTCCGATCGTGCTCGCATAGCGGCCGGCGAGAAACGCGCCGCCGGGACCGGGCGACACGCCGCTCACGTCCTGGCTCCAGGTGACATGCGGCAGCAGGTTCCAGTCGCCGATCAGGTTGTCGTACTCCAGACGCCCGGCGACCACGTACCCCCACGCAAAGTCGCTCGCAAACGCCGAGCCCGGAATGACGCACTGGAAGCCGGCTGTCACGCATTGGCCGTTCACCGCCGGGAACTCCGGGTAACCGCCGAGGTTCGGGTTGCCGCTCAGCGTCCCCGGGCCGCCGTAGCGCAGGCCGAAGCCCTCCGGGCCGCCGCTGTACTTGTTCGGGAGCGACGCATAGTCGGCCCCCGCCTCGAGGACCAGCACTGCCTGGGAAGCCTTCAGCACGTTGGCCCACACCTGGGTGGCGGTGACGTCGAAGTGCCAGGTGTCCTCGAGCTGGTAGCCCTGCACGGTCTGCCCGAGCCGGTAGAGGCCGAACTGGTTGCAGCCCGTGATGGGCGTGGCGGAGGTCGGTACGCAGTGCCCGGGCCCGGTGGTCGGCTCGCCGAGGAGCTTGGCGATGCCCGTCTCGAAGGGGCTGAGCGAGGCATAAATGAGCTCGGGCAGGTCGAGCTGCAGCGGCACGTCGTGGCGGTAGGCGACCTCGCCCTGCAGGGCCGTGCCGGTTGACTGGATCTGGGTGTTGAACGAGAGCCCCAGCATCTTGATGTCGGTCGGAAACTGCTCGACGTAGCCCTCAGTATTGGCGAACTCGTTGGCCGCCAGGTTGCTCGCCTGGTTGTTGACGTTGCCGCCGGCGCGCAGTGTGTTGGCGCCGATGGTCGCGTACTCGGTAGCGGTCGCGGCACTCAGGTTACCGCCCTGCGCGGCGGCGGCCTGCTGGCCGACCGCGGCGCCGGTCGCAACTGCAGCCGCGAACGGCAGTCCCGCGGCGAGCCCCTGCGCGGCGGCGCCCACCGCGTTGACCGCGCCCCAGGCATTGCCGAAGCCTGCCTGCGTGCCGGACTGTATGGAGATCACCGGCAGCTTGCTCGTGTAGTTGAGGAAGTAGAAGCCGATCTCGGTGCCTTGGCTGAAGTTCGGCAGATACCATTTGACTTTGACGCCGAACTGGCCGGAGTCCGGCGGCCGTTCGTCGGGCAGGCGCGGGATCGCCTGGAAGTTGTTGATGAGGCTGCCGCCGAGCGGCGTGAAGTTGACGCCCTGGTCGGAGATCGCCCCGAA
>DATDGZ010000100.1:0-8568 GCA_036521795.1 Thermoanaerobaculia bacterium
CTCGATGGGTTTGAGGATCAACGAGTCGCGCTCGTCCGGGCGACGGTGCAGGGGCCGCGGTCGCTGCAGACCGCTGCCGTAGGAGACTGACGATGCACAGGCAGGTTGTCGTCGTGGCGCTCGGAATCGGGTGCCTTGCCATAGGGTTCCCGCCCACGGCCGCGGCGCGTGCGGCCACCGTGACGACCGCATCCGGGTCGTCCGCGACTGCGGCCGGTTCCGGAGCGGCAGGTCCATCCGGTACGACGGCCCCGCCCGGCACGGCAGCGCTGCCGCACACGTCGTCGGTGCCCGGATCCGTCGGTTCCGCCACCTCCACCGCCGCCGCTCCCGCCACCTCCCCCGCCTCGCCAGCCGTTTCCGCCATACCCGCCATTCCCGCCGCCCCCGGCTACCCCACCCCGTGGGGCGCGCCGCCGGCTCCTGGCGGCCACGGTGCCGGCGGCGGTGCCTGGGTTCCTGACGGCAAGGGCCGCGGTGTCTACCGGGTGGACGCGCCGGCGATCCGGGTCCCTGGTGCGACCGTGTCCAGCAACGGCATCTCCTACCATGGCGGCGCGGTGATGCTCGGCACCACCCATGTCTACTTCATCTGGTACGGCAACTGGGCTTCGAGCTCGGCGACCACGATCCTCGCGGACTGGGCGAAGAGCCTGGGAGGCAGCCCCTACTTCAGCATCAACTCCACCTATTACGACGGCTCGAATCGCTTCGTCAGCAATTCCGTCACCTTCGGCGGCGCGGTATTCGACAACTACTCGCTCGGTACCGCGCTCGACGACACCTCGATCTACACCATCGTGGCGACGGCGATCGGCAACGGCGCCCTGCCGCTCGATGCCAACGGCGTCTACTTCGTCCTCACCTCGGCCGACGTCGACGAGACCACCGGCTTCTGCACCGTCTATTGCGGCTGGCACTCCTCGGCGACGTTCAACAACGTGTCCAGCCAGTTCGCCTTCGTGGGCAACACCCTGGCGTGCCCGTCTGCCTGCGAGGGCTCCCCCGGCAACGACCCGAACGGCAACGAAGGCGCCGACGGCATGGCCTCGATCATGACGCACGAGCTGGACGAATCGGTCACCGATCCCAATGGCGACGCCTGGTACGACAGCGCCGGCAACGAGGTCGGCGATCTCTGCAGTTTCAACTTCGGCTCCAACTTCTACGGCACCGCCAACGGCTCCATCGCCAACGTCCAGCTCGGCCCGCGCAACTTCCTGCTGCAAGAGGACTGGGTCAACGCCAGCGGCGGCTATTGCTCGATCGGACTGCCCCAGAATACGCGCTACTACACGGTGCCGCCCTGCCGGCTGGTCGATACACGCTGGCCGGCCGGTCCCAATGGCGGCCCCATCCTGCAGCCTGGACAGGACCGCACCTTCGCGCTGGCCGGCGCCTGCGGCATCCCGGCCACCGCCAAGTCGCTGTCGGTCAACGTCACCGTGACCCAACCGGCGCGCGCGGGTTATCTGCCCGTCACGGCGGCCGATCAACAGGCGGGCGGAACCAGCATGATCAATTTCGCGGCCGGCCAGACGATCGCAAACAACGCCATCCTGCGGCTGAGCGGCGAGGGCTCCGGCAGCATCGCCGTGCTGGCCGGCACGCCTGGCACCGTCCACTTCGTTCTCGACGTGAACGGCTACTTCCAGTAGCAGGGACCGGGGACCTCCCGGGAGGCCTGCCCGCCGCCGCCCGTCCGTCCGTCTGCCCGCCGGATCAGGACGGCGGATGGACCTCGAGGTCGGTGGTGAGGACGACGCCGCTCTGCGCGTCGGGCACCGCGAACACCAGTCGCTGGTCGATGCGCCGGAGCTTGAGCGAGGTGCGGAATCGCGCCACGGCCTTCGCAGCGGGCAGCGCCGCGAAGCGGAGATGGAGGACGCTGCCCGGAAGCTCGGCGCGACCGCCCTGCTTGTCGAGCGTGGCGATGAGCAGCGGCACCTCGGCGACGAAGCCGCTGCCCTCCGCGGTGATGGCGAGGGCGCTCACCGGCAAGAGCAGCGTGACGGGGAAATCCACCTCGCCGCGGTCACTGGCCCGTGGCTGGCCGGCCTCGACCCTCAGCCGCGGCTCGCCAGCGCCGGGCCCGACGCTCGACCCGCCGAAGAACAGCACGCTCTCGGCCTTCATGACGAGGGTCGCGTGGCGCGACAGGTCCGAGAACGACTGCCGCGACCGCACGTCGAGCCCCGGCTGCCGCACCCGCACCTCGATGGCATGCCGCCGGTTGTCCGCGCTCCACGAGGGAGCGAAGCCCAGCCAGTAATAGGATCCGGTCTCCTCCTCGATGCCGCTCAGCACCGGAGAGCTCCCACCGTTCAGGGCGTGCCCGCCGGTGCTCCGTACCAGGCCGTCGAACAGCTGGACCGCCTCGAGCTCGCCGGTCGCCACGTCCACCGGGTACAGCGTGTACCCGAGCTGATTCGCCGCGTCGAGCAGCGGACCGTAGAAGTTGCGGCCGGCGGGGATCGACCAGCCAGCCGACAGCAGCAGCATGATGCGCCGTCCTGCCGGCTGCTCGAAGCCGCGCAACGCCGCCGCGGCTGCCGCCGCCGAGCGGTCGAGCTGGGTCACGGCCTCGGGGCTCACTCGTCCCGCCAACGACGCGAGGATCGCCTCCTTCACGTCGGGCTCCAGATCACTGCCCTTCACACTGGCCTCGTCGGCTTGGATCGACCGGTGCTGGGCCAGCAGCTGATTGCCGCGCGGCCGATTCGCCTCCGCGCGCACCAGCGCCGCCGACAACGCCGCCGGGTCGGCGGTCCAGCCGCTCAGCACCTCGAGGTTGGCGCCGTCGAAGACGATCACTGCCATCCGGTCTCCGGGGCCCAGCCGCCGCAGCTCCTCCCGCAGACGCTTCAGGGCCGCGTTGCGCCTGGCCGCCACCGCGAAGCCGTCGTCGATGAAGACCAGGTAGCTGCGCCCGACGGTCGCACCCGGCGAGACCTGCGGTGTTGGAGCCGTCGCCGGGGCGTCCGGCGCCCCTGCCGACGGAGGTGTCGCCGCGCCCTTCTCCGCCGCCGCGGCAGCAGCCGCCGCCTGGCCGTCTCTGATCTCGGTGAAGTAGTCGATCGGCACCTCCCTGCCGTCGACCAGGAGCTGGAAGTCGGTCGCCGCGAGGCCGCGCACCGGGTGGCCACGACGATCGGTCACCACCGCCTCGACGTTGACGACGCGCACGTCGATGCTCTCGCCCACCTCCACCCGCGCCGGCGGCTCGTCCGCGCCGAGACCGGACGCGCCGCCGCACGCCAGCAGCACGGCAAGCACCAGGAAGACCGGCTTCGTCACTGCAACCTCCTCCGGCGGACCGACGCTCCGCTCCCTCCGCCGCTGGCGGGCGCCCACGAAGGCCACGAAGCGGGTGCCCGCACGCGAGCGCTCCGCGGGCCGCCGGCCACCCGGCGGCTGAAGCGCGGGAGCCCGCTCCTGCCGCGAGGATAGCATCGACACAGGAACAGACCGCAGCGAGGTTGCTGAACTGACAACCTGCGACCGCGCAGCCGGCCCCTGAGGCCGGGGCTGCTCTGAGCCGGCCTGTCGACCGGATGCCCCATGATCGCCGCCGACCGGCCGCCCGCGTCGCCCGCGTCGCCCGCGTCGTGAGCCTTGAGGCAGCCGGTTGCTTGTGCGTATACTCGCGTGCGCCCCCGGGAAGACGGCTCCCAGCCAGCCAGATCTCGAGGCGATCTCTTTGCAAGACCCATCGGAGGTGTGGCCGAGTGGACAATGGCAGCAGACTGTAAATCTGCCGGGCAACGCCCTACGGAGGTTCGAATCCTCCCGCCTCCACCAAGAGAATCAATAGCTTGGATCGTCTTCATCCATCGCATGCGCCCGCATGCGCCGCGGTGCGCGCGGCGCTGATCAGCGAGCCTTCGAGGACCACCTCTGCCCGGACCCGCGTGCTGAAGTCCGAGCAGCTCGGCCGGTCATGACTGCGGAGCGCCTGCTGACGAGGAGCCCGACTCGACCTCTTCCAGGGGCTCGAGCCGGCCCGTGCCGGCCAGCGTCGCCAGGTCGATCGCCGCATGGCAACGGACCCGCACATAGTCGAGGACCAGCTCGCCCGCCAACCTGGCGGTGCCGGTGCGGCGCTCCCAGTCGGCGCTCGCCAGCTCGAGGTAGGCCGGATCGATGCGCACCCCGAGCTCGGTACCGCCGCGCGTCTCGGTGAAGAGCACGTGCACATAGCCCCGATCGAGGGCCTGCTTGAAGGCTTCCACCGTGGGCTCCGGCCGCAGGCTCACGACGACCGGCTGATCATGGGTAAGGCGTTGGACGAGGTCGTTCATGGCTTCCTCCCGTCGGCTGCGCGACCACAGTAGCACCGTTTACAGCCCTCGGAGATCGCGGTCAAAGTCAGGTTGCCGAAGGGCAGGAGGGTCTGGAGGCAGGGTCTACAATGAACCCGTGCCGCCGCCATCGCCGCCCTCGTCGGGTTCCTCTTATCCGGCACCCTCGCCGCCCCCGCCGTCATCGCCGCTGTTCGCCTCCGTCTGCGCCGCCTGCGGTGAGGCGTACCCCGCTGCCGGCCTGCCCGCGGCATGCCCGGTCTGCGGCGGCTGCTGGCGCTTTGACGAGGGCTTCGCCTGGCGGCCCCCCGACGCCGCGGCGCCGGGGCTGCGACGCTGGGCCGAGGCGCTGGGCCTCGATCCCGGGGAGCTGCCGGCGCGCGCCGTCGCCAGCGCGCCGCGCCTCCATGCCCCGGCCGGCGGCTCTGGCGCGGTGTGGATCTGCCAGCAGGGATCGGCCCCCGCCGGCTCGTACAAGGAGCGCGGTGCCGAGGTCATGGCCGCCGCCGCGCGGCGCCGCGGCGTCTCCGAGATGTTTCTCGATTCCTCGGGCAATGCCGGGATCGCGGTCGCCCGCGCCGCCCATGCGCGCGGCATCCGCTGCACGGTGCTGGTGCCGGCGACGACGCCCGCGGTCAAGCTCGAGCGCATCCGCGCCGCCGGCGGCGAGGTCGAGGTGGTGCCCGGCGACCGCGATGCCACCCACGCCGCCGCCGAGCGTTGGCGCGGCCGGCTGCCCTATGCCGCACCCTTCTTCCAGCCTTCGTTCCTGGCCGGCGTCGCCACCCTCGCCTGGGATCTCGCCCGGGAGATCCCCGCGCCGCTGCCCGAGCACTGGCTGCTGCCGGCCGGCAATGGTCCCTTGCTCCTCGGCGTCGCGCTGGGCCTCTCGTGCCTGCAGCGGGCCGGCCTCATCGGTCGCCTGCCGGCGCTCCATGCCGTCCAGCTCGAGGGCTACGCGGCGCTCGCGCCCGGCGGGCCAGGCACGGCGCGTCCCGGCCCCCCGACCGCCGCGGGTATCGCCATCGCCAGGCCGCCGCGGCGCGCCGACCTGCTGCGCCGCATCGAGGAGACCGGCGGCACCGTCATCCGGGTGAGCGAGGAGGAGATCGCGGCGGCGCGGAGCGAGCTGGCCGGCCGCGGCTGGATCGCCGACCCGACCGGCGCCGCCGCCTTCGCGGGCTACCGCCGCGCGGGCCCGCGCGGCAGCTGCCTGGTGATCGTGACCTCGCGGGAAGAGGGCCCCGGTTCCGGGTAGACCGGCGACCGCCTGACCAGGCGCGTCTGCCAGCGCTGCAGATAGTCGCGCAACGCAGGCGTGTCCGGGTACGTCTCCCCGGGTGCATAGGGATACCCCGACATCGCTCGGAAGGGCAACGGTTCGACCTGCCGGCCTTCATAGGTGTTGCGATCCGCGTCCTTGTCCCAGCCGTGGCTCTCGAGGAAGACCGTGCGCAAGTAGCCGGCTGGCGGCGGCGGCAGCGCGGCGGCATCGAAGCTCAGCTCGATCTCGTCGCCGGCGCCCATGACCACGCAGCGGTCGTCCTCGGCGAGCAGCAGCTCGCGGACGTCGCCGTAGCGCGTGTAGTGGCCGGGCAGGGGCAGCCAGGGGGAGGACAGGGAGACCCGCCCGTAGACGAATTCGTGCGGCGCATTGGGAGCGCGGCGCAGCGGCGCCGAGAAACCGCGGTAGTGAAGCTCGGCCCGCACCGGCGCGAGGCGGGCGCGGACGATGGCCTCGTCGTCGGCCGGCGTGGTCGTCCAGGCGATCCGGTCCCAGGCCAGCCAGAGCGAGGAGACGATGCGCAGGCGCCGAGCGCCTGGCGGCAGGGGCGGCGTGTCGACCACCATCGTCTTGGTCTTGCCGGCCGGCATGCCGAGCTCCGGCACCAGCGTCCGCCAGCCCGCCGCGGTCTCGACCTCCAGCCGGGGAGGCGTTGCATGGAGGTCGCGGCGCTGCGCCACCGCCAGGTTCAGGCTGGCGTCGGCGGGGAAGATCCAGCCGTCGAGGTGCAGCCGGATCGGCCGCCCGGGGGCCTGCCCGAGATCGAAAGTGAAGCTCCAGGGAGCGGCCGCCACCCCCTGGTAGGGGCTGCGCGCGAAGCCCGAGGCATAGACGTCGTCGCGCCGGCGCACGCGCTCGGTCACCAGCCTCCCCTGCCCGTCCCAGGCCGCGGCCACCGGCCGCAAGCCGCGGCTGGCGAGCACCCGCGGCGCTCGGCGCCGGCCGGCAAGCACGCGCAGGTTGCTCGCCACCTCGACGCCGGCCGGATGATCGACCACCCACAACCGAACGGCGTCGAAGAAAGCCGCCTCCCACAGCTCCTCGGTGAGGCGCAGCTCGTAGGTCGAACCGCGCGGCCGCGCGCCGTCGACGCGCACCAGCTCCTCCGGGTCGGCACTCGCCCAGGCTCCCGGACCGACCGGCATGCCGGCGGGCGCAGCCCACAGCAGATCGGTGACGAAGGCGACCTCGCGCCCATTCCAGGCGTACAGGAATGGGCAGCTGCCCTTGAGCGCCTGCGCCTCGACGATCCGCGCATCGCCGCTCAGCGCCAGCCGGTCCTGCGGCACACCGTTGGTCCAGACCACGCGCAGCAGGTCGGCGGCACGGTGCCCGCCGAGGCCGAGATGGGTCACCTGGCCGGTGACCTCGCGGAGCTCGTAGGCGCTGCCGGCGCGCACTTCCAGGGTCGAACCGAAGCCGTAGAAGTTGTTCTTCGAGCTCCCCAGCACCTGGGCGCGCAGACCCACCTCGAGCCAGTGGTTGCGATTGCCGCCGACGTTGTCGAGGCGGTAGAGGCCGGAGCCTCCGGCGGCCACCAGGTCGACGCCGCCGTCGCCGTCGAGGTCGGCGGCGGCGAGGGCCGACAGCGAGCGCGGCGCTCCCGCGACCGGCAGCGGCACGAAGGACGGATGCCCGGGCTCGCCGCGCTGGCCCAGCACGACGAGGCCGTCGGCGCCGGCCGCCGCGAGGTCGAGGCGCCCGTCATTGTCGGCATCGAAGGCGAGGACGGCCTCGAAGCGGCCGGCAGGAAGCCCCGGCAGCGGCCAGGGGTCGAAGCGTCCGCCGCGATTGTGCCAGGCCGCGAGCCGGCCGTCCCGGCCGGCGACGACCAGGTCGGGGAAGCCGTCGTTGTCGAGGTCGGCGCTGGCCACCGCCACCGCCGGGCCGGCCGCCGCGAGGCCCGCCGCCGCGGTGCGGTCGCCGAACCGCCCCTGCCCGAGGTTGGACAGCAGGCGCAGGCCGGACTCCTGCGCCACCAGCAGGTCGGGAAAGCCGTCGCGATCCAGGTCGCTGGCGAGCAGCTGGCCGGCGCGGCCCGGCTTGCTGCCGCGCGCCGGCGGCAGGCTGTCCCCGCCGACCGCGGCCAGGGGCGGCACCAGCGCATTGCGGAGCAGCTCGCCGGCTCCCGCCTTGCCGCCGGCCAGCACCAGGTCGAGATCGCCGTCCAGGTCGTAGTCGACCACCGCCGCGCTCTCGCCGCCTGCCGCCGCCAGCCCCCAGGCGGCCGTGGCATCCTCGAAGCTGCCGTCCCCGCGCCCGCGCCAGAACACCACGCGGCCGGCGCCGAAACCGATCAGGTCGAGCTTGCCGTCGTTGTCCAGGTCGGCGGCGAGCAGACCGGTGATCCCCGCCGCCGGCAGGCCCCGGCCGCCCGGCTGCCAGCCACGGGACGCCATGCGCACCTCGAGCCGTGGGGGGTTCCCGGCGGCGACCCGCGCGATGTCCATCCGCCCGTCGCCGTCGAAGTCGCCGACCGCCAGGGCGCTGCCCACGGTCGGCGTGGTCGCCAGCGCGGTGGCCTTGAAGCGCACCGGGACCGGGTCGCCGAAGTCGCGCCGCGGCGGCTCGTGGACGAAGCGCTCGACCGGCACGCCGAGGTGTAGCGGCGCCAGGGCGCGCCAGCCGTGCTGGAAGAGCGGCGTCGGCTTGAGCAGGTTGTCGAGGCGCAGAGCGGGAATGCGGGCGCCCGCCGGAGCTCCCGCCTCGAGCGCCGCGAGCACCGCGGAGAGCATGGCGGCCACTCCCGGCGAGGGCTGCCAGAGCAGCTCGCGGACGCGCAGGTAGGCCGCCGTCGCCGCCGCCCGGTCGCCGCGGGCGATGGCGCTCTCGCCGGCGCGCAGCAGCACGATCAGGTTCTCCGGACGCAGCCGCAGGAGCGCCTGCATCGCCTCGGCGCCGGCCGCCGCCGCCTCGGCGCCGGTGAGCGCGCCGGCCTGCTGCAGCAGCGCGTACTGGATCTCCACTCCATCCGGCGCCGCC
>DATDGZ010000101.1:0-1596 GCA_036521795.1 Thermoanaerobaculia bacterium
GCCGCGACGATGACGCGCTGCGGCCGCCACTACCTGGAGCTCCTCGCGGGGTGCATCGCGGCGCCGGAGCAGCGCCTCTCCGAGCTGCCGCTGCTGTCGCCCGCCGAGCGGCACCAGCTGCTGGTGGAGTGGCGGGATGCGGCGGCGAGCGCGACGGACCTGCTGCACCGCCGCTTCGAGCGGGCGGCGGCGCTCACTCCCGGCGCCCCGGCGCTCGACGCCGAAGACCTCCGGCTGACCTACTCCGAGCTCGACGCCCGCGCGAACCGCCTGGCCAGCCGCCTGCGCCGCCGCGGGGTGCGCCCGGGGCACATCGTCGGCTTGCTGCTCGAACGCTCCGCCGAGCAGGTGATCGCCCTTCTCGCCGTGCTCAAGGCGGGGGGCGCCTACCTGCCCCTCGATCCGTCCTACCCGGCGGAGCGGCTCGCTTTCATGGTCGCCGATGCCGCCGTGGCGCTGCTGATCACGCGGCGGCCGCTGCTCGATCGCCTGCCGGCCGCGGCCGGCGGCGGGCCGGCGCCGGCGGCGCTGCTGCTCGACGGCGGCGCCGGCCCGGCGGCCGCCATGGACGGCGCGCCGGGCGGCGGCTTCGCCGGCGAGCCGTGGCCGGGCCTGCCCGCCTACGTCATCTACACCTCCGGCTCGACGGGGAAGCCCAAGGGGGTGATGGTGACCCACGGCCAGGTCACCCGGCTGATCGATCAGTGCTGGCCGCTGTTCCGGTTCGGCGGCGACGACGTGTGGACCCTCTTTCACTCGTTTGCCTTCGATTTCTCGGTGTGGGAGATCTGGGGCGCCCTGCTGCATGGCGGGCGCCTGGTGGTCGTGCCGCCATGGGTCACCCGCTCGCCGGAGGCGTTCCGCGATCTGTTGCACCGCGAGCGCGTCACGGTGCTCAACCAGACCCCTTCCAGCTTCCGCCAGCTGGCCGCCGCCGACCTCACCGCTCCGGCCGGGACGACCCTCGCCTTGCGTTGGGTGATCTTCGGCGGCGAGGCGTTGGAAGCCGAGTTGGTGCGCCCCTGGTTCGACCGGCACGGCGACGCCGCGCCGCGCCTGGTCAACATGTACGGCATCACCGAGACCACGGTGCACGTGACCTGCCGGGTCCTGTCGCGGTGCGACCTCGCCCCGGGCGCCGGCGGCCTCATCGGCCGTGCTCTGCCGGACCTCTGGACACACCTGCTCGATCCGTCGCAGGCACCGGTGCCGGTCGGCGTTCCCGGCGAGCTGTGCGTCGGCGGCGCCGGCGTCGCGCTGGGCTATCTGGGCCGGCCCGAGCTGACCGCGGCGCGCTTCATCCCCGATCCCTGGAGCCCTGCTCCGGGCTCGCGGCTCTATCGCTCCGGCGACCTGGCTCGCTTGCGGGCGGACGGCTGCCTGGACTACCTGGGGCGGATCGACCACCAGGTGAAGGTGCGCGGCTACCGCATCGAGCTGGGTGAGATCGAGCGCACGCTCGCCACGCATCCGGCGGTCGCGCAGGCGGTGGTCGATGTCTGGCAGGCTGGCGCCGGGGATCGGCGGCTCGCCGCCTACCTGGTTGCGGCCGCTGCGGCGCCCCCTGCCACCGCCGAGTTGCGGACGTTCTGCGCC
>DATDGZ010000102.1:0-3170 GCA_036521795.1 Thermoanaerobaculia bacterium
GCCGGAGGCGGCGGTCGCGGCAGCGGCCCAGGCCAGCGCCGTACCGGCCCCGGCCAGGGCGATCCCCGTCCAGAACCAGCCACGCAGGCGGCCGCGCAGCATCTCCCGGGCGGCCAGGTGCGCGTGCGCGGTGCCGTGCGGCATCGTGTGCTCGCCGGCCACGAGGGCGAGGTGCAGCACGCCCGCCGCCGCCAGGATGGCGAGCAGCGGCGCCAGCTGCAACGGCTCGAACAGGGCCGCGATCGCCAGGACCGCGGCGCCCGCGAGCACGGACTGCAACGTCAGGTGCGGCGGCAGCAGGGGGTTCTGCCAGAGATCGCGGGCCTTGGCCTGGGCGAAGAGGAACGCCGTGTAGACGGCGGTCAGGAGGGCGAGCGGCAGGCCCACCCAGATCAGCTCCCGGGTCAGCTGCGGCCGGCGGGCGGCGGCGGCCAGGAGATGGACCGCGAGCACCGCCGCATAGCCGGCGATCAGGAACGCGCCCCGCACCAACCAGCTGCGCCACTGGGGCCGGGTGAAGATCAGGTAGAAGCGTGCGGGATGCTCGAGATCCCAGACGAGGAGAGCGCCGGTGACCGCCAGGAAGGCGCCGGCGAGGATGGGGACGTCGAAGAGCCAGACCCGGCTCGCCGCGCTCAGCCGGCCCAGCGCCATGAGCAGCACGGCCACCAGGTAGACGCCGGCGGCGATCCCCTTGGTCAGGGTGTAGAGGCTCACGCGCCAGTCCCAGGGCACGCCGTGGGAGACGTCGTAGGCGAGCACGGCGGCGGCGGCGGAGTTGCCCGCCCGCGGCCGGGCCGCCGGGGGCGCCGGCTCGGCACCGCCGGCGGCCTCTGGTCGACCCGCTGGCGCCGCGCGGGCCGTGTGCCCCGCCTGGAAGGGATGGCCCGAGACGACGTGCTCGCCGCCTCCGCGCTGCTGGCTCCAGGAGAAGAGGCCGCCGGGCGGCCGGCGGGCGGCCAGCGGATCGAGCGTCGCCTGGTGGGCGCCGCGGTAGAAGAGCTTCGGCCGCGTCTCCTTCTCCGGGCGGCGCACCGCGACCGCCTCGCGATGGACGATCCGCGCCACCTGCGAGGCCGGGTCGTCGAGGTCCCCGACCAGGATGGCCTCGGTGGGGCAGACGACGACGCAGGCCGGCTCGAGGCCGACGTCCAGGCGGTGCGCGCAGAAGTTGCACTTCTCGGCCGAGTGGTCCTCGGGATTGATGAAGATGGCGTCGTAGGGGCAGGCGGCGATGCAGGCCTTGCAGCCGATGCAGATCGACTTGTCGAAGTCGACGATGCCGTCGGGCCGCCGGAACATCGCGCTGGTGGGGCAGGCGGCGGTGCAGGGGGCGTCGTCGCACTGGTTGCAGCGCGTCACCTGGAACGCCCGCCGCGCCTGGGGGAAGACCCCGACGTCCACGTACTTGACGTAGGTGCGGGTGACGCCGAGGGGGACCTCGTTCTCGGACTTGCAGGCCGTCGTGCAGGCGTGGCAGCCGATGCAGCGCTCGTGGTCGATGACTTTGGCCCAGATCACCGGTCTGCTAGCCGCCGTAGGACTCGTCCTGCTCGATCTTGCTCAGCACCCAGTCGAACTCGCCGCTGGTGATCTTGGCGTCGCAGTGGGTACACTGCCCGGCCATGTTCACCTCGAGCGGCGCGCCGCAGTTCGGACAGTTCTTGTCGGCGCGGGGCGCGCCGCGCACGGCGGCGCCGCGGATCAGCGTCCAGTATTCGGAGTAGTCGCGGTCCGCGTTCGGGTTGCCGCCCACCACCTCGCCGTTCGCCTGGCGCACGGTGAAGTCGCGGCCGCTGGCCCAGATGCGGAAGGTCACCGCGTCGTAGTGCCGGTCGCGGACCACCTTGGCCAGCTGCCGGCGTGTCAGGCGCATGTCGCGCAGCTGGTTGCTCAGCCCCTGGTGCTGGTAGGCGGCGATCCAGTACTGCAGGTAGTCGAAGAGGCCGTCCGAGACGAAGCCGCGCACCGGCCGCAGGTCGAGAGCGGTCCAGGCGGGGTTGAGCTCGGTATAGATCAGCTGCAGGCGGGCGGCCAGCGGCTGCTCGCCGCTCGCCGGATCGGCCTGCTGCAGCTCCGCCCAGCGCTCGGCCAGCGCGGGGTGCACGATCGTCGGCCAGTCGTTGCCCACCTCCTCCACCGTGCCGGTCAGCGCCGGCGGACGAGACTCGATCTCGAGCGGCTCCGTCGCGACCACGCTCCAGTCGAAGCGCCCGCCCGACACGACTTCACCGCAGTACTCGCAGCGGTCGCCGCCGCCGGGCCCGAACGGCGCGCCGCAGTTGGGACAGTGGAAGCTGCGCACCGCCGCGGGCGGACGGCTGCGCACGGCGGCGTCGCGCACCAGGTGCCAGCGCTCGCGGACGTACTGGGTGGCATCGCCGGTGCCGGCGCCGACCGTCATGTTGGACTCGAACTCGAGAACGACTCCGACCTGCGGCCGCGGCTCGCTGCCGCTCGGCAGGCGGAGGTCGACGGCGCGCATGGCGCCGATCACGACAGCCGAGACCGGCGCTCCGGCCGGCGGCCGGCTGGCCAGCTCGGTGCGCGCCTCGGCGCTCAGGTAAGGCGCCAGCGCATCGAGCTCCTGGCGGTTGGCGCGCGACTCGTGGGCCTTGGCATAGAGGGCGTACGCGAAGTCCTCGAACAGCACCACCGAGAGCTCCGGATCGAGGCCGCGGATCGCGTCGAGGTCCTGGGAGGGCGGCGGGCCCTGCGGACCCTGGCCGGCGGGAGGCGCGGGCGGGCCGCCGCCGCCGCCGCGGCTCTTGTTGATCATGTAGAGGACGATCAGCACGACGACGATCAGCACCAGGAGCATGAAGCAGCCGCCGATGCCGCAGCCGCCGGCGCCGAGCAGCGGAGCGCCGCCGATGTGCGGGCCCGAGCCGAAGGAGCCGCCGCGGGAGCTGCCGCCCGAGAAGGTGTGGCCGCCACCGGGACGGCTCCCGGAGAAGGTATGACCGCCGCCGGGACGGTTGGACGCGAGCCGCATGCCGCTCGAGGAAGGACCGGGGGCATGGCTCGATCCCGAATAGGTGTGGCCGCCGCCCGGACGGCGGGCCTCCGCATGGCCGGCGGCCACCAGCAGCACGACGGCGGCGGCGATGACGGCGGTGGCGAGCCTGCCCCGCCAGTGGCGGTCGCGGCCTTCGTGACAGATCGGTTGG
>DATDGZ010000103.1:0-5673 GCA_036521795.1 Thermoanaerobaculia bacterium
GAATCGTGGCGCCGCGAAGAGGCCGCCGTCGCCGCGTCAGAGCGTCTAGAAACAGTCGATCGGCTTGCCAAGCAGGCCGCGGAGCGCGACGTGGCCGCGGCGCACGTCCGCGACGCGCGCGATGCGGTGCTGCGCATTGAACGGATGGACCAGGAGGTAGCGGAGGCGGAGAAGAAAGTCGCGGAGCTCGCCGGCTCGCAGGACCAAGCAGAGCTGGCGCTGAAGAACGCTCAACGTGACGAGGTAGCTGCTGCGGATGACCTAAACGCCGCCGAACTGGCTGCGCGATCGGCTGGATTGGGCTCCGAATCCGCCGACCTCGTGGCCCGCCAATCGCTCCAGCTGCGCAGCGCAGCGGCCGAGCGAGCGGCCCAGCAAGCCCAGCAGGGCATCGATAGTGCGGCTGTCGCACAGCGACTTGTCGATGCTGCCATCCGCGCCGCCGCCGACCATCTCAAGCAAGAGGCGGAGGCTGTCCGTGCGCGCGAGAAACGAGCCAAGGCCGCGGAGACAGAGCAGGTGGCGGAGCGCGAGGCTCGCGTCTGCGATCTGCTTGAGCGTGCCTGGCATGCCCGTCTCGCAGAGCGGCAGGCCGCCAGCGCCCGGGCTGACGTAGAGCGGGAAGCGGCTCTCCAGGTGGAGTGGACGAAGGCTTCGGAGAAACGAACCGCTGCGGCCGAAGGCCGGGCGGCGATCTCCGTGCCTCCGCCGGTAAGCCTCGCGGCGATGCGGAAGCTCGCGAACGAATTGGCAAGCGCACGAGGAGCCCTCGATGTGGGTCTCACCATGACGGTGACGCCGGCCGCGCCAGTCGCTATTGAGGTCCGCAAGGACGGCGTCGCGGCTGATCGGGGCGTCGTCGCGCAGCCGATCAAAATTGAAGCCAGCGCCGAGGTCGAGGTCCGCATCGCTGATCTCGCGACTGTTCTCGTACGAGGCGGGCGGCGCGAGGCGCAGGTGAAGGTCCGGTCGCTGGAGGAACGTTGGGACCGCGAGGTTCGGCCGCATCTCGCGGTTGCCGGCGTCACGGAGCTTGACGCGCTCGACGGCAAGGCCGCAGATGCCATGGACCTGGAGTCCAGGGTCAGAGCGCACGACAGCGACCTGGAGTCCTTGCGGCGTCAGCTTGCCGCGCTCGCCGGCGCGGCCGAGGCGCTGCGCCAAGCCTCCGCGCACGCGGCCATCTGCCATCTGGCCCTTGGAGACGCGACGCTCGAAACGCTGGCCGGCGATCTCGACGCCCTCGGTTCGGACCCGGGAGGGGTGCTCCGCACGCGCCGGCAGCAGGCCGCGCAAGATGCGGATGCGGCGCGGACAGCCGGCCAGGAGGCATCCACCGCCCAGACCCTCGCCGAGGAGCGAGAGCGGACTTCGCTGGCGAGCCTGAAGGCGGCAGTGGCGGCGCGGGATGCCGCTCTCGCGAATCTCCCATCCGGCTTAGCCGCGGGAGCGGCGGTTGCTCAGGAGCGCTTGCGGGCATCCATCGCCGAGCAGGAGAAGGTCGAGGCCGAGCTCGCGTCCTTGCAGAGCACGATCGACGCGCGGCGGCAACAGCTTGAGGAAGCGGTCGGTCGCGCGAGGGCAGCAGCAGCAAATGCTCGTAGTGAGGTAGACGCGGCGCGGAGAGCCCACACCAAGGCCATCACCGACCATGCGTCCGAAGAGAGGGGCCTCGCTGAGCGGCGGAAGCTACGCGCCGCTCAGGATCTCTCCACCGCCGAACGCACGTTGCGCGAGGCGGCAGAACGGCACGACGCCCTGCCAGTTCCGGAACGCTCCGTCACCTCCGAAGAGGCCGCCGCGGCGCGAGACGAGTTGGCAGGAGCCAAACGAGCCCTCGAGACCATCCACCGTGAGCTCCATATCACGCAAGGCGCCCTCCAACAGGTAGGCGGCGCGGTGGCGCGGGACCGGCTGCGCGACGCTACCGAGGCCTTTGAGCTGGCGGAGCGCCAGGAGATCGAAACCGAGGCGGACTACGAGGCGTGGAAACTCCTCCTGGAGCAGATGAAAGAGGCCGACGCTGCGCAGGCCAGCAACCTCGGCCAGGCGCTCGCACCCGCCATCGCAGACCGGTTCCAGGCCTTGACCCAGCAGCGCTATCAGAGTATCCAGCTCACCGCGCAACTGGAAACCGACGGCATAGTCATCGCCGGGGAGGTGCAGCCTCCGAAGCGGATCTCCGTCGGCACGCGCGAACAACTGTCGACCTTGTATCGGCTTTGCCTGGGAGAGTTTCTCCGGACGACGATCGTCCTCGACGATCAGCTCGTCCAGAGCGACCCCGACCGAATGGACTGGTTCCGCGCCTTGCTCGTCGAGAAAGCCCGCTGCTTCCAAATCGTCGTCTTTACCTGCCGGCCAACTGACTATCTGCCCGCTACTGCCATGGTTGCCGACGGTGGACCCGCTCACCTCGACAGCGACGAGGGATTCGTGCGCGCCATCGACCTCAATCGGGCAGTGCACCGATGTAGTTAAAGTAATCTACTCCGAACCTCCGTACGGTCTACCTGCGGTGCTCCTCGATCTTCGCGACCGGCGCCAGCTCGCGGCGGGCGGGTTGGGCGGGGATCACCAGGCCACCGGTCGGTCCGCGTCAGCACGTAGGCCGACGGCAGCCGAACTCTTGGCGATCGTGGATCGTCGGAGAGTACCGACCGCACGTGCTGACGGTGCGCGCCTCGACTTCGGCCCGCGTCTCTGCGACCGTCGCTACCGTGCTCCTTCGAACTTGCCGATAACCCGGTCATGTCAGAAAACTTACGCAGAGCTACGCAGCAAGAATCATGGGGTCGTGCGCAAACACATGTATTCGCCACAACACCTTCATTTATAGGCATTTACATTGGAGCCGACGATCGGGATTGAATCGATGACCTGCTGATTAAGAATCAGGCGCCCACCCCGAGATAGGCCCTGCGGACGTGGTCGCTGGCTTGCAGCTCGGAGCTGGGGCCGGCCAGTGCGATGCGGCCGGCTTCCATGACGTAGGCTTGTTGGGATACCTGCAATGCCTGGTTGGCGTTCTGGGCAGCGAGGAGGATCGTCACTCCGTCGGCGGCGATGCGGCGGATGAATTGGAAGACCTGGTCGACCAGGATCGGGGCGAGGCCCAGGGAGGGCTCGTCGAGGAGGAGGAGAAGGGGCTGGGCCATCAGGCCGCGGCCGATGGCGCACATCTGCTGCTCGCCGCCGGAGAGGGTGCCGCAGGGTTGATGGCGGCGCTCGCGGAGGCGCGGGAAGAGGTCGTAGATGCGGGGGAGCTCCTGCCTTGCCGCTTGCCGCATGGGCCTGGGGAAGGCTCCCATCAGGAGGTTCTCCTCGACGGTCATCCGCGGCCAGAGCTGGCGGCCCTCGGGGACGAGGCAGAGGTGGCGGCGCACGCGCAGGTGGGCGGGCTCGGCGGTCACGTCCTGGCCCGCGAAGCGGATGGTTCCCTGGCGGGCGGGAAGGAGCCCTGCCAGGGCCCGCAGCGTGGTCGTCTTGCCGGCGCCGTTCGGGCCGATGAGGGCGACCACCTGGCCGCGGTCGACGGCCAGGTCGACGCCCCAGACCACCTGGATGGCTCCGTAGGCGACCTGGAGGCCGGTCGCCTCGAGCAGGCGCTCGTTACGATTGCCGCGTTCGTTGCCCGCCGCCGTCACGCGTCCTCCGTGTTGGTGAGGTCCGTGCCCGCGGTGCCCGTGGCCCCCGCGGTGCCCGCCGCCTCTGCCGTGCCGACCTTGCCGCCGATGTAGGCCTCGACGACGGCGGGGTCTCGCTGTACCTCCGCGGGCGTGCCCTCGGCGAGCTTCTGGCCGTGATCCATGACGATGACGCGGTCGCAGATGGCCATGATCGCCTTGAGGTCGTGCTCGACGTAGAGGATGGTGGTGCCGGCATGGCGGATCTCCCGCAGCAGGCGCAGCACGGACTCGGTCTCTGCGGAGGTCAGTCCGCTGCACACCTCGTCGCAGAGCAGCAGGCTGGGCCGCGCGGCGATGGCGCGCGCGAGCTCGAGGCGCTTCTGGTCGCCGACCGAGAGTGTGCCTGCCGCCGCCCGGGCGTGAGGCGCGAGGCCGACCCGCTCGAGGATCCGCAGGGCCGGGCCGGCTCCTTCGCCGGCAGCCTTGCCGCGCCCGAAGCGGAGGCCCACCTCGACGTTGTCGAGCACGGTCAGGGTGCGGAAGGGGCGCGGCACCTGGTGGGTGCGCACGATGCCGTGGCGCACCGCCGCGAAGGCAGGCGCCCCGGTGCGGTCGCGCCCCTCGAAGACGATGCGGCCCGCGGTGGACCGCAGGGCGCCGGCGAGGACCGCGAGCAGGGTGGTCTTGCCGGCGCCATTCGGGCCGATCAGGCCGTAGATGCCTCCCTGCTCGAGCTCGAAGCTGACGTCCTGCAGCGCCGCGAGCCCGGCGAAGGTCTTGGCCAGGCGCTCGACGCTAAGGAGCGGCGGCGGCATGCGCCCTCCTCCCTCGTCCGTCGTGGCAGGCCTGTCCCTGGCGCTCCTGATCGCCCGGACCTCCCTGGCCCCCCCGGCGACCCCCGTGCCTCCAGCGATCACCGGCGCGGACCAGCCGTGAGAGCAGCCCGACGATGCCCGCCGGCTCGAAGAGGACGATCACGATCAGCAGCGAGCCGAAGATCAGCAGGTGCAGCGTCGGGAAGGCGGCGAGGATCTCGTCGTGCACCAACCCGTAGACGCAGGCGCCGATGACCGGCCCCCAGATCGTGCCGACGCCGCCGATGACCGGCATCAGCAGGATGGCGACGCTGATGGCGAACGCGAACTCTCCCGGGGGAGTCACGTAGGCGGCGTAACGGGCGTGCAGCCCGCCCGCGGCGCCGGTGAGGGCGGCGGCGATCGCGTGCGCGAGCAGCTTGGCGCGCAGGGAGTGGACGCCGAGATCCGCGGCGGCGTCCTGGTCTTCGCGGATGGCGACCAGCGCCAGCCCCAGCCGCGAGCGCCGCACCAGGACGGAGATCGCCACGGCGCCGGCGGCCAGCGCGAGGGCGCTGTAGTAGTGCTGCAGCTGGTGGAAGGCGCCCCTCTCCATGACGCGGTAGCCGCTGGCGCCGCCGGTCGCCGAGACGTTGGTCATCACCACCCGCACCGCTTCGCTGACGCCGATGGTGGCGATCGCGAAGTAGGGGCCCTTCAGGCGGAAGGTCGGCAGGCCGATCGCCAGCGACGCCACTGTCGCGACGCCCGCCGCCAGGAGGCAGGACGAGAACGGATCGAGCCCCGCGTTGAGGGCCACCGCCGCCGCGTAGGCGCCGAGCCCGTAGAAGACGGCGAAGCCGAAGGAGACCTGGCCGCCGAAGCCCCCCAGGAGGTTCCAGGCGACGCTCGCCGTCACCCACACCAGGGTGCCGAAGAGCACCCTGATGAGGTTCGGTCCGGGCCCGGCGAGCGGCAGCGCCGCCAGCGCCGCTCCGAGAAGCCAGGGTGCGAGCACACGCAGCCTGGCGACGGCGGCCGCCGCCGGCCCGGCGGAGCGGCCCGGCCCGCCGCCGCCATCCTCCACCGTGGCGTCGGCCGGGGCCGCCGTCATGCCCAGCGGCGCCTCCTCGCCCACAGGCCGGCGATGCCGCCCGGCAGCACCGCCAGGGCGACGACCAGCAGCGAGAAGGCGATCGCCGGCTGGTAGCTCGCCGGCAGCACCTGGATGCTGAAGGTCTCGATCAGCG
>DATDGZ010000104.1:0-4739 GCA_036521795.1 Thermoanaerobaculia bacterium
GGATAGCGGCGCGCGGGGTCGCGGCGCACCGCGGTCATCACGATCAGGTCGAGGTCGCCGGCGACCCGGCGGGCGAGCCGCGCGCGGTCGCCCGGACGCCGCAGCGCGGTGCTCGGCCGCTCCACCGTCTCGTGTTCGACGGCGCTGGCCAGCGCTTCCAGGGCGCGCTGGTCGCGGCGGTGCGGCAGGGCGCCGGTGATCAGCTCGTAGAGCATCACCCCCAGGGCATAGACGTCGGTGGCGGTGGACACGGGCTCGCCGAGGATCTGCTCCGGCGCGGCGTAGGCCGGGGTGAGGGGGCGCGCGCCGAGCTGGGTCAGGGTGAGCCCGGCCGCCTCGTCATCCTCGAGCAGCTTGGCGATGCCGAAGTCCAGCAGCTTCGGCGTGCCGTCCTCCGTCACCAGGATGTTGGCCGGCTTGAGGTCGCGGTGGACCACCAGGCGGTGGTGGGCGCTGGCCACCGCCAGGCAGACGGTCTGCATCAAGCGCAAGCGGCCGTCGAGGTCGAGATCGCGCCGCCGGCACCAGGCGGTGATCGGTTCGCCGTCCACCCATTCCAGGGCGAAGTAGGGCCTGCCGTCCGGTCCGGTGCCGCCGTCCAGCAGGTGAGCCAGGTTGGGATGGTCGAGGCGGGCGAGGATCTGGCGCTCGCGCACGAAGCGCCGCACGATGGCCTGCGAGTCCATGCCGCGCTTGATCACCTTGAGCGCGACCCGCTGGGCGAAGGCGGGATCGGTGCGGTCGGCGAGGTAGACCTCGCCCATGCCGCCGCGGCCGAGGAGGCTGACGACACGCCAGGCGCCGACCGTCGTGCCCGCGGGGAGCTGCGGCTCGAGATCGGCATCCTCCGCGCCGCGGTTGGTCCCGAGCAGGTCCAGCGTCGATCGGTCGAGGAAACCGGTGGCCGCGGCGTCGGCCGCCAGCAGGCGCTCGACCCGCTCGGCGAGCTCGCCGTTCTCGGCGCGCAGCTCGGCGAGCCGCCGCGCCCGCTCGGGCGCGGGCAGCTCGACCAGCTCGTCGAAGAGGTCCTCCCAGCGCGAGACGCGCGAGGGCTGCCGTGAAGAGGGGTCGCCGACCACGATCGAATTCGCCAGGGGCGGCCGTGCCGGCTCCGCCGGACCTGACCTCAGCCCAGCTCGGCGAGCAGGAAGGCCCGCGCCTTGCGCCAGTCGCGCTTGAGCGTGCGATCGCTGACGTCCAGGAGTGTCGCGATCTCCGAGATCGGCAGGCCGCCGAAGAACCGCAGCTGCACCAGCTCGGCGAGACGCGGGCTCTCGCGCTCGAGACGGTCGAGCGCCGCGTCGAGGGCGAGCACGGTGGGACCGAGCTGCCCGTCGTGCGCCGCCGGCTCGAAGCCTTCGGGCCACGAGACCCGCAGCGCCGCGCCGCGCTTCGCCGAGTCGCGCCGGCGGGCGAAGTCGATCACCACGTGGCGCATGACCCGGGCCGCCAGGTTGAAGAAGTGGGCCTGGTCCTCCGCCGCCAGCCCCGCCGGCGCGACCAGGCGGAGGTAGGCTTCGTGGACCAGCGAGGTGGTCTCGAGCGTCTCGCCCGGGCGGCGCCCGCGGCCGAGCTGCGCGTGCGCCAGGCGCTTGAGGTCGGTGTAGAGCGCCGCGAAGAGCTGGTCGGCGGCGCCGCGCTCGCCCGCGCGGGCGGCGCGTAACAGGGCGGTGAGGTCGGGAGAGGCCATCGCGGCCATCGATTGCGGACCTCGCCCCGCGGACCTCGCTCGAGGCACGGTGCCGCGCGATCAGGATCCGGTGCCGATAGTCTACCTGAAGCGGGCGCGACGGAGGCGTTCAACCGAGGCGAGGTAGTGGGTCAGTTTCCGCGCGACCCTTGCGAAGGGACCCACTACCCGAGGCGGAGGCGGCCCACGTCGCCGTCCACTTCGATGACGGTGCCGTAGGGAGCCGACAGGCTTGCCAGGTGCTCGAGGATCGCCGCCGCCTCTTGGCCGCGCGCCAGGCGCGGGGTGCCCCGGCGGTCGGCTGGCTCGTCGAAGCCCAGGGTCAGCGGGAAGAGCTCGACGGCCGTGACCTTGCCGCCTTCGAAGGTGATCCGGGGCGCCACGCTCCGCCAGTAGCGCTGCTGCTTGACGGAGCCGATCTTGGCCTCGAAAGCCAGCGGATCGAGCGTGCGTCCGTCGAGGCCCCAGCTCGTGAAGTCCTCGGCCGGCGTGTAGCGGTGGGTCTCCACCTGGAAGAAGAAGTTGGCGAGCGAGTAGAAGATCGGCTTGCCCTTGTAGAGCTCGATGCCCCGCAGCACGTGCGGGCCGGAAGAGAAGTAGACGTCGGCGCCGGCGTCGATGCAGGCATGGGCGAACGGTTGGATGAAGAGGTCCGACAGCTCGTGCTTGCGGCGCGCCTCGTGGGCATGGATCGAGGCAACGACCACGCGCGAATCAGCGCGGGCCGCCGCGATCGCCTCGCCGATGCGCTTGACGTCGGCGGCGTCACCCTCGCTCTCGTAGTCGACGTGGTCGCCGTCGCGGATGATGAACTCGTCGCAGAGGTCGAGCTTCTTGGGGTCGGCGGGCGGCCTGGGCCCACCCAGGCCCTGGTTGTCGTTCTCGGCCCAGAGCTCGGCCAGGACCTGCCGCGCCGCCTTGAGGCGCTGGAAGGTGGCGTCGTCGAGCACCACCGTGGCCTTCACCTTCAGCGGGTTGAGGCCGGGCCGTCCCTTGACGTACGGGTGGGCGGGCGCGGCGGCGAAGTAGGGCGGGAAGGTCGAGGCGCAGCTGACCAGGCCGACCCGCCCGGCGGCCGAGTCGGCGTAGCCCGGCCGCGCCGCCTGGTCGAGGTCGAGCCCCGAGCCGGCATGGGCGATCCCGACCCGGTCCAGGTTCTCGAGGGTCGAGATCAGGCCCTGCTCGCCGTAGTCGACGGTGTGGTTGTTGGCGGTGCCCATCAGCGTGAAGCCCATCCACCGCAGCTCGTCGGCGGTCCAGGGGTCGCCGCAGACGTGCGGGTCGCCGTCTTTCCATGCCGGGTGGAGCTCGCCGCCCTTGCCGACGACGATCTCGCAGTTGCCCCATGCGCAGTCGGCGCCGCGGAGCAGCTCCACCAGGGCGTGGAAGTCGGGATGCGTGAGCTCGCTGACCCGGCGGGTGATGATGCAGTCGCCGGCCCCGACGAGCGTGAAGCGGCCGCCGGCTGCCTCCGGTCCAAGCGGGGTGCCGGCCGGCGCCGGGAGAGTCGCTCCGGCCGGTGCAGCCGGTGTGGCCGGTCCAGGCGGTCCGGCCGCGGCGCCCTCGCCGCCGCCATCGGTGCCCGCGGTGCCCGCAGACGCCCAGCGGGCGGCCCCAGCCGCCGCGGTGGTGCGGGCCACTACCTTGAGGAACGTGCGGCGGTCCATGGCTCTCCTCGGTGGTTGGGAAGAGATACGCGGTCGGGATGGAGAAGTTCTGCGACGACCTCTGCGCCTGCGGACGCCGCGGGGCTCAGGCGCTCGCCGCGGCAAGAGGATCGGAGGCTGATTCGGGAAAGTCGGCTTCCAGCCAGGCGAAGACTCGCCAGCCGCGCCGCCGCCCCCACCATGCGGCGAGCGACAGCGCGCAACCGGCGGCGAAGAGCGCCAGGCCCGCGGTCCAGCCGTGCGGCCGGTAGCGCACGCGGGCGGTGTGGGACCCCGGCGGCACTCGGAAGCCGAGGAAGCCGCCGTCGATCTCGACGGCAGGCTCCTCACGGCCGCCGACCGTCGCCCGCCACTCCGGTGCGTAGCTGACGCTGGAGGCGACGATGCCCCCGGCCGCGCTGTCGACGGCAAGGTCGAAGCCGTTGCTGCGGACGCGGATGTCGCGCACCCGGCCGTCCTGCGGGCGAGCGGCCGATTCGCCGGCCCCGGCGCCGCTGTCTCCCCCGGCCCCCGCGCCGCCTAGCGCGGCGGCCGCGACCAGCTGCGCCGTTTCCAGGAAGTCGTCGTCGTGCATCGCGGCGCGCTGCGCCTCGGCCAGGTCCGCGAACCGCTCGATCGTGCGCGGCATGAAGAACAGCGGCAGCGCCGCCGGGTTCTCCCACACCCTGCCGCCCTTGCCTGCGAAGACCAGCCGCCAGGGCGGCGGCAGGACGCGCTCGTGGGCGGTCTCCAGGTAGCGGACGGCGAGGAAGTCGTGCGCCGCCTGGTCGAGCACCGGCAGCGAGTCGCCGATGTTCTGGTAGAAGCGGCGGCGGTGGCCGAGCCACCAGCCGACCATGCGCGCCGCGTCCTCGGGGCGCATCGGGTCGTAGCCGCGCGGGTCCCAGAGGCCATAGAGCGCGTTGAGGTTCGGCGGCAGGTCGAAATCCTCGAACGACACCCGGTAGGGCTCGCGGGCTGCCGCCTGGCGCTCCATCAGCCAGGCGACGGTGGGCGGCGGCGCGAGGTCCAGGCGCGCCGGCACCGGCGGGTGGTAGCGGACGCCGAGCAGAAAGAGGTCGACGGTCACCGCCCCGACCGCCAGCACCGGGAAGCTCGGCCGCAGCCGCGGCACGAGCAGCGCGGCGAGGGCCAGCGCCGCGCCGGCGAGGGTCACGATCCACCAGGCCCGCGGCCAGGAGGAGGCAGCGCCAGCCGCACCCGCTCCTCCCGCCGGCGGCGGCGCCAGCGCCAGGCCGGCCCCGGCGGCCAGGATCAGCGCCGCGGCCACGGCGCGCGGCAACCGCGCGCCCGCCACCCGTTCGACCGCCAGGCCGGCGGCGAGCGCCACCGCCAGGACCCAGAACTCGCGCAGCCGCCCGTGCGCGCCCGGGCCGATGACC
>DATDGZ010000105.1:0-6846 GCA_036521795.1 Thermoanaerobaculia bacterium
GAGGCGGCGGCGGCGTTCCAGGAGGTGCGGGCCCGCTTCATCGAGCAGGGGATTGGTTACGACGCGGCGCTGGTGACGCTCGAGCTCGCGGAGCTCCTCGCTGCGGCCGGGCAGACAGCGGAGGTGAAGGCGCTCTCCCGGCAGACGGTGCCGATGTTCCGCGCTCTGGGCATCCACGCCGAGGCGCAGCGGGCGCTGCAGGTGTTCCGCGAGGCGGCCGAGAGCGAGCGGCTGAGCGCCGAGCTGGCGCGCCGGCTGGTCGCCTATTTCGTTCGGGCGCGGCACGATCCCAGGCTGCGTTTCGAGAGGCCGGCCTGAGCGTGGCGAGCCCGCTGGCGCGCACCGTGGGATCGCGGCCACGGAGCCGGTGGCGTTGCAAGGGCGCCCGCCGGACGGCGCTAGAAGCTGCAGTGGCCGTCAGGGTTGGCCGAGCAGCCGCTGTCTCGCGGTGAGTTGGTCGTGCAAAGACCGTCAGGGTTCAGCGAGCAGCCGGCGTCGGGCAGCAAGGGGCGACCGGGAGCGACCTGCCTGCCGCCGAGGAGCCCACCGTGGATCAGGTCGACGAGGCTCTGCCAGAGTCGTTCGAAAGGCCCGGCAGGTGTGCTGGCAGCCGCGGGGGGGCGGTGCGGCGCGGCGGCGGCGGCGGAACCGGCGAGCCAGGGGAGCAGCAGGGTGGCGCCGAGCAGCAGCGCAACGAGGGCGGAATGGATGGGACGCTGAGGCATGGTGAGCTCCTCTCCAAGGAAGGCCGCCGGACGGCCGTTGCGGCCGCTGGGACGCCTCCCCAAGACGCCAAGACGCTCGATTTGTCGGGCGCGAGGCGCGAAATGACCACCGATCGAGAACCTGGGATATCAATGGTTCCGTCAAATGCGCCTCGGCCTTGCCAGCGAGACGGTTCTGTGACTCTACGACACCGGGAGGCGCGATGAGTATGCGAGAAGGCCGCGGCGAGGTCGGGCTGGCGCTGGCGATGCTGCGCATGCTGCGCGGCTGGGAGCGCGCCGACCTGGTGCGGGCGCTCGGGGCGAGCCGGAGCTGGATCTCGATGATCGAGACCGGACAGAGGGAGCCTTCGACCAGGACTGTGCAGCGAATCACCGGCGCGCTGGGCCTGCCGATGTCGGCGGTCGAGGAGGCGCTCGGGCTGGTGCGGAGCGTGCGGGGCGTGGCGGCGGAGGGCACGGGGGGTGGCGTGGATGGCAGGAGCGGTGGGAGCGGTGGGAGCAGTGGAAGGAAGGTCCGGCGTGGCGGGGATCCGGATGGTCCAGCGGACGCGGGTGCGGGTCTGGCGTGGGACGGTAGCGGGCTCTCGGGGGTGCTCTTCGAGCTGGTTGGGGTGCGCCTGCGCGCGGGCCGGGGCGCTCACGGGGATGGTGGTGGGGGCGGCGAGGGCGCCGGAGGGGTGGACGGTGCGGGGACAGGGGCCGGGAAGAGGAGGGACGGCGACCCGGAGGCGGAACGTCGCCGGGTGGTGGAGCTCTGGGACAGGCTGCGGCGCCATGGGCCGGAGGAGCGGCGGGCGCTGGTGCGCGAGGCGTCGGAGTTCCAGAACTGGGCGCTCTGCGAGCGGCTGTGCGAGGAGAGCGCACGGGTTGGCACGGAGAGCCCGGCGGCGGCGGTCGAGCTGGCCGAGCTGGCGTTGGAGGTGG
Source organism: Thermoanaerobaculia bacterium (assembly GCA_036521795.1). Classification (GTDB taxonomy): domain Bacteria; phylum Acidobacteriota; class Thermoanaerobaculia; order Multivoradales; family UBA5704; genus JASLEW01. The sequence goes on from DATDGZ010000105.1 coordinate 1,653, forward strand.
CGATGGTGGCGGCGGTGCCGGTGGGTGGCGAGTCGGCGGTGCCCGCGATGCAGCTCGCAGGGACGGGGGAGCCCGGGGCGCGGGCAGTGCCGGCGGCGCAGGCGACAGGGCCGCTGGGGAAATGGTCGCCGGACGCGGAGCGCTGGCGTGATTGGCTCCTGGGCTATGCCTGGGCCTTCGTCGGCGAGGCGCGGCGGCTGGCAGGGAACCTTGCTGAGGCCGAAGAGGCGTTGGCGCGCTCGCGTGAGCTGTGGCCCGCCGGAGACCTTTGGCGAGGGCGGCCCACGCGATGGGAAGCTCCTGGTGCAGCTGGCGGCGTTGTTGCGGGGGGGCCGACGACCAGGTGAGTGAGGCTGGGGCGGAGGTGAAGACCCTGTCGGCGCTCGGGGGCCGCCTCTTCGAGTGACAGATGAGAACCTCCAGATCGAGGACCAGACGGTATCTGGCCGGCCGGCGGACCCGAGAGGAGCAACTGGTTGGCCGAGCGGTCGCCGAGCTCACGGAGGAAGCGAAGCAGCCGCGCTACGCGGCGCGGCCCTTCCCAGGGAGGCGCTTGATGCCGCATGCCTCGTAGGTCGCGGGGCGCAGCTGCCGGAGCACTCCGGTCTCGTCGGAGGAGAAGACCTGCCGGCAGGCGGCGCGGACCCGTAGGCGCTTGCCGGTCCGGACGCCGGCGACGGCTGCGGCGACGGTTCCGTCCACCGCGATGCGATAGGTCGTGGTGATCGGCTCATTGTCGCTGCGGGTCGAGTGCACGTCGAGGGTCAGGACGGTGCGGGCGGTGCGGGGCTCGGCGGTGGGCGCGGCGGCGAGGGCTCCCACCAGGGCGATGGACCGCAGGCGGTAGAGGACCACGGGCTTGCCGAGCTCGAGGGCGCGGGTGAAGGCATCCTGGGTGCCGCTGGACCGGCCGTCCCAGAAGGCCACCATGCGATCGCAGCGCTCGGCGACCCGCTGGTTCCGGATGCGGCCCGCCAGCTGGAGGCCGTCCCGGTCCCAGTTCGCGAAGTACTCGCGACAGCGCAGACGACGGGCCCGGGCGGCGTCGATGGCACAGCGGTCGACTCCCCGGGCGCCGCCGGAGAGGACGACGACGCCGGCGGGGAGCGTCGCGATGAACCGGCGGACGCGGCCCAGGTCGGCGAAGTCCCGCGAGCCCACGACCGCGACGACGGTGCCGGCCGGTACCACTGCGGTGCGGATGCGACCGAGTTCCTGTTCTCTCTTGCTCTGGGCGGGTGCGGTCCGGCGGGTGCGGATGGATGCGATGCGCTAGTGCGGCTGCGGACCCTCGACGGGTTCGGCCCGCTGTCCTGGCCGCTGGTCCTGGCTCGGGCTCGCACACGAAGAGCTTGCCGCCTGGCTCGGCTTCTCCTGGCCCGCGGCGCCGCTCTCGGCAGCGCTATGTCATAAGAGTAGTACGGCGATGTGAGGGCCTTGGGTCCCGCGGGAGCCTCTCCGCCAACCCAGACGGCCCGGCCTGACCCTCGCGGGTTGCCAGTTCACCTGCGGCGAGGTCGCCTCTGCGCGTGTGTCTACGCCGGTTTCGCCGTGCTGTCGGCGGGATCGGTCTGGTTGACCACACGCAAATTCCCACTTGACTATTTTTTTATATTGGCTACAATCAGCACACTGCGCCCCCGCGGGCCTTGTACCACGAGCGGTAACCAGCGAACTCACTCTTCGGAGGAACAGGACTATGTACCCATCGAGCCGTCCATCATCGCGTGTACTCGGCGGGCTCGCGCTCGCCCTCTGTCTGCTCGGCCTCGCCGCTCCGGCCTTCGCGGCCGACCCCTCCTGCCAGGAGCGGCAGGCGGCGCTCGCAAGCCGCCTCGCGGACCTGCCCAAGACCTACGACGCCATCTCCACCTATCCAGTCGACCTGCGACGCGCCATCTTCCGGACTGCGACGCCGCAGGCCAGAGCCGAGCTCTGGACGACCCAGCTGCAGCGCATCCTCGCCGAGCGCAGCAATCTCACTCCCGCGCAGGTCGACGTCATCCAGCGCGCCCTGGTGCTCATGACGCCCGAGCTCTTCGCCGCGAGCGGCAGCGGTTCCAACTCGCCACGAGCCCACGAGGCCGATCTCGCTGCCCTCGAGCGGGAGATCCGCGCCGCCTTCGAGCCGGCCCAGGCTGCCGGGATCTTCGCCGTCCTCGGCAAGTCGGACTCCGGCCTCGGCGGCTCCGTCCTCGTCCACAAGGGGGTGCCCATCGTCCCGGACGGGATCCAGTGCTCCTGCAGCACCGATTCGGACTGGTGCTCGGGCGCCTACAGCTGCTGGGGCGCCAACTGTGACCAGAGCGGCGGCTGCGGCACCCTCTGGCTATACACCTGCAACGGCCTCTGTGCGCAATTCATCCAGTGACGCGCCGGCGTGAGACGGCCCGCGGGGGCGCGTCGCCGGCCTCTCGATGCCGGGCGTGAGCTTGCCGGTCTCGACCCGAGCCGCCGCGACTGAGGCGGTGAGGGCGGCGCGCGGTGCCTGAGCGAGCACTCGGACGCCGCGCGCCGCCTCATCGCGGCCGCAGCCTACTGGTGGGCCCCCGCACGATGTTGATCTCCGGCGTGTGATCGGCCGTCACCACAATCTCCACCGACGGGAGGTCTCGCCGGCCAGGCCGTCATAGGTCAAGCCATCGCCGATGCTTTCGAGGACGCCGAGAAGACCATGGTCGGTCACCAGCCCATGGCGGCCGCCGCGAGCCAGCGCCGCGGGCTGGCGGCACGGGCGCGCGCCGCCGGCGTCGGAAGTCTGGGACCTGCTGCCGGCGACCTAATGGCTCACAGCGTGTTGCAAGGGGAGGTGTTGCAGGACGTACCGCCGTTCGTCACGATGCCACCGCCCCGGCCCGCTCGCGGTGCCGCTGCCGGCGCTGTCGGCGCCGGCGGCGCGCATCCGGGTGCGGCCGCTGCTGCCCGGCGGCCGCTCGTACGAGCTCGCCGACGGCACGCGCGCGGCGGACGCCGAGATGCCGCCGTGGCCTGCCGCCGCGGTGACCAATGTGCCGCCGCCGGCGGCCGACGACCTTGCCGGCCAGATGCTGCTGCGGCCGGCGGAGGGGGCCGTCTTCGACGCCGCGGCGCCCTCCCCGGCGCCGGCCGGATGGGTGATCGTCGCCGCCTCCTGGAGCGCGCTGTCGTCCAACCCCGCGCCCCTCGTGCTGCGCGTTGCCGCTATGAGGGAGAAAGTGCCATGGTTCTGAGCCGCCTGCTGGGCGACATGGGGTGCGCCGAGGAAGGCTGCGAGGACATCCAGGTCTCGCCCGACGGCCGCTTCGCGGTCTGGACGGCGAAGCATCACCTCTGGCTGGCGCCGGTGGCCGCGGCAGCGGGGGAGAAACCCCGCTCGCCCTGGACCTCGCGCTGACCAGCGCCAGCCAACACGAGGTTGCGGTGGTGCAAGCAGCGCCGGCAGCTGGCGATTCCTGCCTTCTCGCCCGCGGGGCGGGAGGCCGCGGGAGGTGGGGAGAGGGAGGCTCTCGAGCGGAGGCTGGCCGCGGCCGCGCCGGCGCGGCGCCGACCGCCGGCGCAGGCGGCGCCGGCGCCAGCCATGGCCGAGGAGCGGCGTCTTGGCCTGGGCGGCGACGCGGGCGCCGACCAGGCCGCCTGCTCACTCGCCGGCGGCCGCGAGAATGGTTCGATAGAGCGGATCAGCGATCCAGAAGCCGGCCTCGGTGCGCAACCTGTCCAGGTCTGGGCGCAGTGCCTCGATCCTGCCCTCGAGCTTTGCTCTGAGGAGGATGCCGATCGCACCGGTCTTCTCGATGCCGAAGGTCGTGGCGATCCGCCGCGCCTCGGCCTCATCGAGGACTGCCAGGCTCCCCGATGTCTCCGTCGCCAGCGCGATCACCTCGGCTTCCCCTTCGTCGAGGTCAGCCTGGAGCGCGCGAACCAGCGGGAGGTTCGTGGGCTCGCGCAGCTCGAGCCGGTCCTCGTCACGCAGGGCCTCGAGCGCGGCGATGCGAGCGCGGTCCTTCCCCTGTTCGACCACCTCGCGCCAGACGGCGGGTGGAACGGTCCAGCGGCCGAAGATCTCGGTGAGCAGGGGCAGGCGTCCGATGGCGAAGAGATGGATCAGCGTCGACGAGTCAACGATGACCACGCGCATACCGGAGATCGTCCTCGAGGTCCGCATCCGTGTAATGGCGGGCAATGCGACGCTCTCCGAGGAGCTGCTCGAACTGCGCGCGGTCCAGCTGCGCGAGCGCACGGGCCTTGCCCAGAGGCAGAGCTCCCCGGCGGTAGAGACCGAGCGCGAGCTCCTTCAGAAGCTCGGCCTTCACCTCGGCGGGAGGGAGCTTCATCGCAGCGACGATCTCCGGCGGTACTTCAAGGACGACCTTGCCCATCGTCATCTCCTGCGCGAGAGCGGAAGACTCAAGCGTGATCGGTGAGCTGCCATCGTAGATGAGCTCATGTTGTTACTGCCGGGCGTCCCGATGTGGCGACCGGGCGTTGTTCGCCTGCCACGCCCCTGCAACCCTATCCTATGCTACGTGGCTCGGCTGTCTGGGCGTCGAGCACCAGCCGCGCCTATGTTCTTGGTGAAGGCCGCCCGCGCACCCCAGTTCGACCTCGCTGCCCGTTTCCACGCCCGGCTTCCATACCCGGGTCGTGGCCGCCCGCCTGCTCGACGCTGCCCTCGGTCGCGCTGGCCGCGCCTGGTGGGTCTGCTCAGTGATCGACGTCTCTTGGTGGTGCGGCGGATGGAGAGTGAGAGGCCCGACAGGGCCTCTCGACCCAGGAACTTGTCTCCTCTCACGGCAAGGCCGGGAGGGCACCGGCCCGATGGATAGGCTCGGCGTCGCCGCTGCGATGGACCTGGTCGGTGCCGGCCCTGCCGTCGTGCAGAGGTCCTGGCCTCGGGCGGGGTGGCTCAGGGCTCCGCAGGCCGAGGGTTTCTCAGCGAGAGCTCGGGAGCCTTGCGGCGCGGTGACCGCGCCCGTCGCGGCGGCGGGCCGCTCGCGCTACGCGGCGCGGCCCTTGCCGGGGAGGCGCTTGATGCTCTGCGCCTCGTAGGTCGCCGGGCGCAGCTGCCGGAGCACTCCCGCCGCGTCGGAGGAGAAGACCTGCCGGCAGGCGGCGCGGACCCGCAGGCGCTTGCCGGTCCGGAGGCCGGCGAGGGCCGCGGCGACGGTCCCGTCCACGGCGATGCGATAGGTCCTGGTGATCGGCTGGCTGTCGCTGC
>DATDGZ010000106.1:0-1839 GCA_036521795.1 Thermoanaerobaculia bacterium
GAGGACCCAGCGCAAGGCGGGCAGTGGGCGATACGGCGCGGCGGGACCTTCAGCGCCCTTGGCCGGCGCCGACACGGACAGCAGCTGGCGGAAGGCGGAGGGTGTCTGGGAGAGCACGGTCACCCGCTCGCGCTCGAGGAGAGCGTGGAACGCCGCCGGCGAGCGGGTGAGCTCGCGGGGCACCACCACCAGCCGGCCGCCGTAGAGCAGCGCCCCCCAGAGCTCCCACACCGAGACATCGAAGGCGTAGGAGTGGAACAGCGTCCAGACGTCGCCGGCGCCGAAGCCGAACCGCTCCTCGGACGAGCGCAGCAGCCGCAGCACGTTGGCATGCGTGACCACCACGCCTTTCGGCTGTCCGGTCGAGCCGGAGGTGTAGATAACGTAGGCCGGCGCGGCCACCGGTATCGTGCTCGGCATCGCCGGGTACGGCCGTGGCGCGGTGGCTGCGGAGGAGGCCGGTGGCGGCGCCCCGGCGGCATCGGCCGCCATGACCTCCCCCGCCTCGCTCACCGCCACCACCTCGCCCTCCCAGCCCGGCACCGGTTGCCAGGCCGCGGCCTGCGCCACCGCCACCGCCGCGCCGGTGTCTGCCAGCACGAACCGCCGGCGGGCGAGCGGCTGCGCCGGCTCGATCGGCACGTACGCGCCGCCAGCCTTGAGGATCGCGAGCACCGCGACCACCAGGCCGACGCTGCGCTCGACGCACAGCGCGACCGGCGCTCCCGGCCGCAGGCCGCGAGCGAGCAGCTGGCGCGCCAGCAGGTTGGCTCGGTGATCGAGGTCGCCGTAGGTCACGGTCTCGCCCGCAGCCGCGTCGGTTGCCGGCATCACCACCGCTACCGCCGACGGGCTGCGCCGGACCTGGTCCTCGAAGCACCGGGGCAGCGAGGCGGTGAGCTCATGGCGCTCGCCCCTGCCGGTGCCGTCGACGATCAGCTGGTGGCGTTCCGCCGCGCTCACCAGCGGCAACTCAGCGACCGGGGTCTGGGGCGAGCGGGCGGCCGCCTCGAGCCAGCGCTTGAAATGGCCCAGCAGACGCTCGACCGTCGCGCCGTCGAAGAGGTCGGTCGCATACTCGCACTCGGCCGCGAGGCCGGACGGCGACTCCGCGAAGGTCAGCATCAGGTCGAACTTGGCGGTGCCCGTTGCGATCGCGGACCAGCGCAGGCGCAGGCCGCCGCGCTCGGTGGCCGCCGAACCGCCGGCCGCGGCGGCGTCTCCCAGGGAGACACTGTCCTGACGCGCAAGCTGACTCTCGCGGGAGCCGGCCGCCCGCTCGCCCGACGGCGGGACCGGCACGTTCTGCAGCACCAGCATCGCCTGGAACAGCGGCGTGTGATCGAGGCTGCGCTCCACCGCCAGCTCCTCGACGAGCTTCTCGAACGGCACCTCCTGGTGCTCGTAGGCCCCCAGCGCCACGTCGCGGACCGTTCCGAGCAGCGCGGCGAAGCCGCCGCCGGCGCCAAGGTCGACCGCATAGACCAGGGTGTTGACGAAGAATCCGATCAGCCCCTCGAGCTGCTCCCGGGTGCGGTTGGCGACCGGCGAGCCCACCTGGACCCGCGGCTGGCCGCTGAGCCGCGCGAGCACCGCCGCGTACGCGGCGAGCAGCGTCATGAACAGCGTCGCCCCCGACGAGCGGGCGAGCTCCCGCAGCGCGGCGGTCAACGCTGGCCCGAGCACGAGCAGCCGCGTCGCGCCGCGATGGCTCGGCACCGGCGGCCGCGGCCGGTCTGCCGGCAGCTCGAGGACCGCAGCGCCAGTCTGGAGCACACCGCGCCAATAGGCCATCTCCGCCGCCAGCACCTCGCCCTGCAGCCACGAGCGCTGCCACAC
>DATDGZ010000107.1:0-1997 GCA_036521795.1 Thermoanaerobaculia bacterium
CCGCCGCCGCGATGCGGGCGAACAGCTCCTCCTGGATAAGGAGCACCGACCAGCCGTCCAGGACGACGTGGTGGTAGGTCAGGATCAGCTGGAAGCTGCGCTCGGAGAGCCGGCAGACGTTGATCCGGGCCAGCGGCGCTGCCGCCAGGTCGAAGCCGCGCCGCCGGTCCTCGGCCAGCAGCCGCGCCAGGCGCTCCTGCGCCGCCGCCGGGTCGAGTCTCCGCCAGTCGTGCTCCGCGAAGGGCAGCTTGACGGTGCGCAGCACCACCTGCAGCGGCGCATCGCGCCGCTGCCAGCTGAAGGCCGTGCGCAGCGCGCCGTGGCGGGCGACGACCTCGGCAAAGGCACGGCGCAGCGGCTCGGCGTCGAAGCCCGCCGGGGCGTCCACGAGGTAGCTGAGCTGATCGATGTAGACCCCTTCGTCCGGAGCGTACAGGGCATGGAACAGCAGCCCCTGTTGCAGCGGCGACAGGGGGTACGCGTCCTCGAAGTTAGTTGGCCGTGGCACCCGGCTCGACATCGGCTTCGCCGACCTCCCTGAGCTCCGCCATCAAGCGGTCGATCTCTTCGTCGTTGAGCACCGCGGCGGCCGGCGCCGCCGCCGGTTGCTGCTGCGGCAAGGGCTCGGCGCGCGCGGCGGCGACGGCGGCGCCGAGCCCGGCCACGGTCTGGAACTCGAACAGCTGGCGGCTGCTGACCACGAGGCCGGATTGTGCCGCGCGGGCGATGAAGCGGACGGCGAGCACCGAGTCGCCGCCCACCTCGAAGAAGTTGTCGTGGATGCCGAGGTGCGGCACCCGCAGCAGCTCGCGCCAGAGCTCGGCGATGAGCCGCTCGGTGGCATCGCGCGGTTCCTGGTGGCCCGCCGCGGCGCCCGCGGCAGGCTCGGGCGCCGGCAGGGCGCGCCGATCCACCTTGCCGGTGGCGCTGAGCGGCAGGTCTTCGAGCACCACCCAGGAAGCCGGGATCAGGGGCGACGGCAGCACGGAGCGGGCGAAGCTCTGCAGCTCCTCGACCAGGGCCTGGTCCTCGAGCGCCGTCGAGACGACCGGCGCCGCGGGCCTGGCGGCGGCGAGCTCGGGCAAGGCGGCGGGCAGCGCGATGCGCGGGCGGTCGGGACGGGCCTCGGCGTGCCCGCCGAGGTGGCTGTGGAGCAGGACCTGGCTGTCGTCGAGGAGGAGGTGCGCGCGTAGCGGCGCAAAGCTCAGGTCGCCGATCGGACAGAGACCGATCTCCTCCTCGGCCGCGGTCGCCATCAGCAGTTGGCTCATGTAGCCGGCTTCGAGCAGGGCGAAGTCGCGGGCGAGCTCCGGGTAGAGCGGCGAGCTGGCGCGCAGCTCGGCGACCAGGAAGAGGGTGAAGGCGGCGAGGTCGAAGACCGGCCGGTTGTCGCCGGCGAAGATCTCGCGGGGGAGCTCGACCCCCCCGCTCAAGGGCACCAGGCGATGCTCCCTGGGATGGTAGTAGTAGGCTCCCGCGGCGACGCCCTCGATGCCATGCCCGTGCGTCCAGACGTAGGTCTGGACCGGGTAGAGGTGACCGGCCGAGGGAAAGCGGTACTTGGGCAGCGGGAAGTCTTCGAGCTTGACCTGGCGCAGGGCGGCGAGCAGCCGGCTGAAGCTCGCGAAGGAGACGGCTCGCGGCAGGAAGCTGCGGACGCTGCGCCGCCGATCGTAGGAGCGCGCCAGCGCCTCGTCGAGCGCCGGCTCCTCGAGGCGGATCTCGCCGCCGGCGGCGAGGTCGTGCCGGATCCCGCGCTCGGCGAGCTTCCAGTCGAGCTGAGCCACCTTGTCGTCCGGGTCCAGCAAGGAGGCGGGCGCCACCGCCAGGGACTCGCGGCGCCGTTGCCGTCGCGGCACCACGTAGGCCACCAGCCGCCGCGGCCCGCGACGCGGGCCCACCGCCGCCGCCACCGCCGACCGCACCCGCGGGTGGCGCTCGAGCGCCGACTCGATCTCGCCCAGCTCCACCCGGTGACCCGAGATCTTGACCTGCGT
>DATDGZ010000108.1:0-4370 GCA_036521795.1 Thermoanaerobaculia bacterium
CCGGCGTTCAGGATCTCTACGGCCTCGCCTTCCATCTCTCCTATCCGGTGGCGGCGCTGCGCTTCACCGGCGCCACCGAGGGCAGCGTCCTCAACGCCGGCGGCACCGTGCCGACGGCTTTCCAGATCGCCGACTCGCCGCCGGGCAACCTGGTGGTCGGGCTCACCCGCCTGGGACCGGTGTCGGGAACTGCCGCCTCCGGTACGCTGATGACCCTGCAGCTCACCGCCGCCGCCACCGGCAGCGGCAACCTGGCCTTCTCGAACAACGTGGCCACCGACAGCCAGGGCAACGTCATCTCCGGCGTCACCTGGGCGGGGGGCTCGGTGCAGGTGACCCTGCTTCCGGGGGCCCGGCGGTAGGCTCGGGATTTTTCCGTCGGACGATCATGACCGAGCTCGTCCTGTTCAACACCCTCGGGCGGCAGCTCGCTCCCTTCCGGCCGCTGGTTCCGGGCCAGGTGCGGATCTACGGCTGCGGGCCGACGGTCTACAACGACGTCCACATCGGCAACCTGCGAACCTTCCTCTTCCAGGACCTGCTACGGCGGTCGCTGCGGTACCTCGGCTACGCGGTGACCCAGGTCATGAACATCACCGACGTGGACGACAAGACCATCCACGGGGCGCGCGCCGCCGGCCTGTCCCTGGGCGACTACACCGCGCCGTTCATCCGCTCCTTCCTGGCGGACGTCGACAGCCTGCATCTCGAGCGGGTGGAGCGCTACCCCCGGGCGACCGAGCACATCGGCGAGATCCTCGACCTGGTCGGGCGCCTGGTCGCCGCCGGCGTCGCCTACGAGAGCGAGGGCTCGGTCTTCTTCAGCATCGCCCGCGACCCCGGTTACGGCCGCCTGTCGGGCTTCGACCTCGAGCAGGCCCAACGCGGCGAGCGGGTCGCGAGCGACGAGTACGGCAAGGAGGACGTGCGCGACTTCGTGCTGTGGAAGGCCGCGAAGCCGGGAGAGCCGGCGTGGGACTCGCCATGGGGTCCCGGGCGGCCCGGCTGGCACATCGAGTGCTCGGCGATGAGCATGAAGTACCTCGGCGAGACCTTCGACCTCCATAGCGGCGGCGTGGACCTCATCTTCCCGCACCACGAGAACGAGATCGCCCAGAGCGAGTCGGCGACCGGCAAGCCTTTCGTCCGTACCTGGCTGCACTCCGAGCACCTCCTCGTGGACGGCCAGAAGATGTCGAAGTCGCTCGGCAATCAGTACACCTGGAAAGACCTTGAGGCGCGCGGCGCGTCGGCGCGCGCCCTGCGCTACCTCTTCCTGTCGGTCCACTACCGGCAGAAGCTGAACTTCACCTTCGCGGCGCTGGAGGGGGCGGCCGGCGCGCTGCGGCGCATCGACGAGATGCGCTTCCGGCTGCGCCACGCGGTCGAGCGCGCCGAGCTGCCGGCGCTGGCCGATCCGTCGCCGCCGCCGGCCGCGGCCGCCATCGCGGCGCTGCGCCGCGACTTCACCGCCGGCCTGGCGGACGACCTGAACGTCTCGGCGGCGCTGGCGGCGCTCTTCGCTTTCGTCAAGGCGGTCAACGTCGCGATCGAGGGCGAGCGCCTGGTGGCCGGCGACAAGGCCGCCATCGACGCCGCCCTGGCCGAGGCCGACCAGGTCCTCGGCGTCCTCGATGCCGCCGCCTGGCCCACGGCCATTGCCTCGACTCCGACCCTGGCGGCGACAGCTGCGACAGCTGCTGTCGCCCCGATCCCTAAGACCGGCGGCGCGGCGGACGACGGCGCCGAGATCGAGCGCCTGGTCGGGGAGCGGGAAGACGCCCGCCGGCGCCGCGACTTCGCCGCCGCCGACCGCCTGCGCGCCGAGCTCGCCGCCCGCGGCATTGTCGTCGAAGACACCCCGCAGGGAGCCCGCTGGAAGCGGCGCTAGGGGGGCGGTGGCCGGCCAGCGCAGGTGCACCGCGTGCCTGCGAGCCCCCGAGCCTCCGAGCCGCCCCGCCGCGATGAACCCATGAGCGCCGCCGGGAAGGGACCCCGCACCAGCACCCACGCCCGCGGCCGGGCTGCCGAGCAGTCAGCCGCGACCTGGCTGGCCGGCCAGGGTTACGAGATCCTCGAGCGCAACGTCGTCAACCACGCCGGCGAGATCGACCTCGTCGCCCGCGACAGCAGCGGCGTCCTCTGCTTCGTCGAGGTCAAGGCCCGCACCACCGCCACCTTCGGTCCCGCCATCGCCGCCGTCGGCCCGGCCAAACGCCGCCGCCTCTCCCGCGCCGCCGCCCTCCACCTGGCCATCCGCGGCCTCCACCTCACCCCCTGCCGCTTCGACGTCCTGGGCCTCGACTGGACCGGCACCGCGTGGCGTTACACCCTGGTGCGGGATGCCTTCCCGTACACCCCCTGAGGCCCGCGCGGCGCCCCGTAGCGCCGTCCCCATGCCGGGTTACGCGTCTTGACAGCCCCCGGACCCGCGCATATCCTTTGCTCCCTGTGGGCGGGAATAGCTCAGTGGTAGAGCACAACCTTGCCAAGGTTGGGGTCGCGGGTTCAAGTCCCGTTTCCCGCTCCAAAGCCCCTCTTTGAACCCCGACCGCCGTCCGGTCCGCCGAACCCCTCGCGCGCCCCGGCACCCGGTCCCCCGGGCCGCCCTGCGGCCTTCCCAGGGAGAGAGACCAGGAAGACCGATCTCCCATTCCCCGCGGCGACGTGGCCAAGTGGTAAGGCGAGGGTCTGCAAAACCCTTATTCGGCGGTTCGAATCCGCCCGTCGCCTCCAACGCCTCAGTGCTCCCAGCTACGATCTGACGACCTAAAGCACTATATCAGAGGCATTTAGCGAGATGCCCCTGTCGAGAGGCTTGTACTCCTGGATTCTCCTCGATATGCTTAAGCACGCTGCTTTTTCCCCTTTGCTGCCCTCTGGGTGCCCTCTGGAGGGCAGGAGAAGCGGACTCGACCGGACCGATTTCCTGATGGCACTGGCACGCAAAGGCGTGGACGCCTTCTCTGTGGACTTCCAAGATCTCGAGCGCGAGCTCGGCCGTGGCTGATCCCACTGCGGCCGAGGCCGCGGCGTTCGTCTTCGTGGCCCGTGCCCACCTCCTCGGCGCTGCGTCGAAGCGAGCGGGTCAAGCTGCCGAAGGTCGACACCTCGAGGCGCGGGTTACGCCGCGCGGGCCATGAAGGTCGGAGAGGTCCTCACGATGTTGGCGAAGGACGGCTGGACACTCGCTCGGACCCGCGGGAGCCACCGCCACTTCCGGCACACCACGAAGGCTGGTACCGTAACGGTCGCAGGCAAGCCCAGCCTCGACTTGGCGCCTGGCACCCTGAACAGCATCTTGAAACAGGCAGGGCTCAAGTAGATTGGAGAACCCAATGCGATACGCGGTAGTAGTAGAGAAGGCGGCGCACAACTACAGCGCTTACGTGCCCGATCTGCCGGGATGCGTGGCCGCCGCCGAGACCGAAGAGGATGTCCTCAAGCTGATCCGCGAAGCCATCGATTTCCACCTGGAATCGTTGCGCGAGGAAGGCGAGCCGGTTCCGGAGCCCAGCTCGCACGCTGAGTACGTCGAAGTTTGACGCTGGAGTAGCAGCGGCCGGAGTGCGATTCCGTTCCCTCTTGCCGAGGGAGAAGAGCCGTGACGCCGCGTCCTGTACGTAGCGACCCCGAGATACTGGGTGGGACACCTGTCTTCGCCGGCACCCGAGTTCCGTTCCAGACTGACTCAGCGAGCAAGATGCTAGCAGCTCGGGTAGCTGCTAGCGTCGTAACTTGCTGATTTTTCTCGCTGTTAGTGGTGCCCAGGACCGGAATCGAACCAGTGACCCCGTGATTTTCAGTCTTGGTGTTGAAGCACTACTTGTGTCCTGGATGATCTCTGAAGTCCTTATTCTATAGGACTTATTGACATTCGCCAACTCCATGATACCCTGTGAATCCTGTTCTGCGACAGCCCAGCGACAGCCCAGCACGCGACCTGACCCATGCAAGCCAAGATCACCAAGCGCCTCCTGGACTCGCTGCCGACCCCCGCCGCCGGCGAGGTCAAGGTGTGGGACACCGAGCTGCGCGGCTTCGTCGTCCGCGTCCGCGCCAGTGGCCGCCGGTGGTTCGCCGTCGAGTGGATGCGGGAGCGCCGGACCCGCCGGCTGTCGCTCGGCGAGTTCGGCACGCTCACCGTCGACCAGGCGCGCGAGCGGGCGAAGAAGATCCTCGGCCGGGTCGCGCACGGCGAGGACCCGGCGGCGCAGCGCGCCGAGGAGCGCGCCGCCCCGACCGTCACCGAGCTGGCGCGGCGCTACCTCGAGGAGCACGCCGGCCCGAAGAAGAAGCGGTCGAGCGTCGAGGGCGACGAGCGCCTGCTTCGGCTCTACGTGCTGCCGGCGCTCGGCCGCAGGAAGGCC
>DATDGZ010000109.1:0-3667 GCA_036521795.1 Thermoanaerobaculia bacterium
CTCGGAGCGCCTGGATCGACTCATGGCGGATCGCGGCGGCCTCGGCGCTACCCGCCAGGGCCGCTTGCGCGGCTTCGCGGGCCCGCCGGCCGACGAACAAGGGAAGGAGCAGTTAGATCGGGATGAGGAGCCGAGAGTGGCGAGCTGGCGCAGGGCGGTCATGGGCTGGTGGTTCGAGCGGTGCCCAGCATCGCCGCGAGGGCAAGGCCGGAGCACGGACAGCATAGCAAGGAAAGGAATACGCAGGAGCGTGGATGTTGCGGACTATAATGGCGCCGTCATCGCACCCGCGAGCAGCATCGGGGTGCGGCGATCGCCTTCCTGAAGAGGTGGTTTCATGCCTTCCGACCTGCGCCACGCCCTGCGTTCCCTGCACCAGGCCCCGGCGTTCAGCCTCGCGGCGGTCGTGACGCTGGGGGTCGGCATCGGCCTCAATGCCGCAGTCTTCTCCGCCGTCCACGGCGTGCTCCTCCGCCCGCTCGACTTCCCGCGGCCCGAGCGCCTGTACACCGTCTGGCAGAACATGGAGAAGCGCGGCGGCACGCGCCAGGACGCCACCGGCTTCGCGGTGTTCTCGGACTGGCGGGCGCGCAATCACAGCTTCGCCGGGATGGCCGCCTTCTGGCGGCAGGCGACGGACCTGAGCACCATCGACCCGCCGGACAGCGTCGTCGGGGCCTGGGTGTCGCACGAGTACTTCTCGGTGCTGGGAGTGCGGCCGACCCGCGGCCGCTTCTTCGTCCAGGACGAGGAGACCGAGGGCAGGAACGCGGTCGTCGTCCTCTCCCACGAGCTATGGGTGCGCCGCTTCGGGGGCGACCCCGCGATGCTCGGCAAGACCATCATCGCCAATTACAAGCCGCTCACGGTGGTGGGGATCTTGCCGCCGGGCTTCCGTGCGCCGCTCATGCCCGACGTGGAGCTCTATCGGCCCTGGGTGCTCCATCCGGTGGAGGACGACCGGCCCTACTCGACGACCCGGGTCATCGGCCGGCTGGCGCCCGGGATCTCGCCCGCGGCGGCCGCCGCCGACATGCGGCGCGTCGCCGTCTCGGTGGCTGCGGACTACCCCAAGTCGATGCACGACATCGGCGTCACGTTGGTGCCCGCCCTCGATGCCGTCACCGCCCCGGCGCGCAACCCCCTGCTTCTCCTCCTCGGCGCCGTCGCGCTGGTGTTCCTGATCGCCTGCGTCAACGTAGGCAACCTTGCGCTGTCGCGCGCCACGGTCCGGCGCTCCGAGCTCGCGATGCGCCTGGCGCTCGGCGCGCGGCCGGGCCGCATCGCCCGCCTGCTGCTCGCCGAAAGCCTGGTGCTGGCCGCTGCCGCCGCTGCCCTCGGCCTGCTCCTGGGCTTCCTCTACCTGGCGCTGCTCCGCGGCCTGGCGCCGCCCGAGACCCCCCGCCTCGACGTCATCCGCCTGGATGGCGCAGTCGTCGCGGCCACGTTCGTACTCGCCCTGGCCGCGGGTCTGCTCTCCGGCCTGCTGCCGGCCGTCTTCGGCTTGCGTCGCCCATTCGCCATGCTGCGCGAGGCCGCCGGCGCCACCGCGGGGCGGCAAACCCTGCGCTCGCGCAGCGTCCTGATCGTGGCCCAGATCGCGGCGAGCGTCATGCTCCTGGCGGGAGCCGGGTTCCTGCTGCGCACTCTCGCCGCCTTGGCGCAGGTGGACCCCGGTTTCCGCACCCAGAACATGGTGGTGGGTCGCCTGACGGTGTGGCCCGCGCACCCGCCGGCGCTGACGGACGTGACGGCTTTCATGGCGCAGCTCGAGGAGCGCCTGCGCCAGCGGCCCGAGATCGCGGCAGTGGGCGAGATCGCCCCCCAACCGCTCGCAGACCGGCAGTACGAGATGAGCTTCACGATGGAGGGACATGCCGGCGCGGCCGAGGAGGGGCAGAATGCCGTCTGGCGGTGGGCCTCGCCCGGTTACTTCCAGGCGTTCGGCATCCCCCTCGCGGAGGGAAGGCTGTTCGGGGCCGCGGACGACGCCAAGGCGCCGCTCGTCGCCCTGGTCAACGAGAGGTTCGTCGAGCGCTTCCTGGGCGGCCGCAATGCCTTGGGACGGCGGTTCAAGAGCGTCATGCACGACGGCCCCGAGGCGCCCTGGCGTCGCATCGTCGGCGTCGTCCACGACCTGCGCGGCAAGCTCGACCAGCCGCCCCGGCCGGAGATCATCCTGCCGCTGTTTCAAGACCAGAGCCCGATGGCGACGATTGTCGCCCGGGCCTCGGGCCCTCCCGCCGCCGCCCTGAGAGCCCTGCAGGAGGTCGCCAGCCAGGTCCGTCCCGGGCAGGTCGTGGCGCGCCGGGAGACCCTCGAGGCAGCGTTGGATCGGGGCCTTGCTCCCCGTCGATTTGCCGCGGGCCTGATCGGCAGCCTCGCCGCCGTCGCGCTGCTGCTGGCCGCGGTCGGCATCTACGGAGTGACGGCCCTGGCCGTCTCCCAGCGCCAGCGCGAGCTCGCCGTCAGGCAGGCGCTGGGGGCGCGGCCGGCCGCGATCGCCGGCCTGTTGCTGCGCTGGATGGGTGCCCTGGTCGCGGTCGGTGTGATGGGCGGACTTGCCGGCGTCTTCGCCACGGGGCGCGCCGTCGCCGGCCTCCTCTACGGCGTCCAACCGACCGATACGCCGACCCTCGTCGGCGTGGTGGTGTTGCTCGCCCTGGTGGCGCTGGCGGCGACCTTGCGCCCGGCGTTGCGCGCCGCCTGGATGAACCCTTCCCCGGTCCTCAAGAGCGAGCGCTGAAGGAGCTGCTGGCGGCGGCTGCCTGCCCCTCGCCGGTGACCGTCCGCAGCCACACCTCGAAGGCGAGGCAGGTCAGGAAGTTGACGAATCGCTTGCTGGTACCGAAGCGCACCATGTCGGCGGCGGCGTGGAGCTCCTGGCGGTCGACGTAGCCCATCTCGACGAGCAGCGAGGAGGCGACCACCGGTTCGATCGCCGGCCAGCGCCGGGCGAACGCCTTGTACATAGCCGCGCCCGGCCCCGCCCCCCCGCGCCGGTTCCGGATCGCCTCCGGCAACTGGTCCGCAAGGCCGCGGCGGAGGAGGAGCTTGCCCCGTCCCGGGGAGATCATCTGCTCCCAGGGCATCGCCAGGCCCAGCTCGACGAGCGGCCGATACAGGAAGGGATGACGGATCTCGCACGACCATTCGAGCAACCCGCGATGCATCATCTGCTCGGTGCGCAGCAGCATCTCGTATTGCTGCTGCTGCGCGACAGCACGGAAGCGCTTGTCCGTCAGGGTCTTCCGAGCCGCCCTCGCGGCGAGATGCAGGCGGCGGGCGAAGGCCTTGTCCACCCACGGATCGAGACCTTCCTCGGTCCGCGGCCGGTCGTAGCGCCGGCGCCTGAAGAGCGGCCCCGCGACGCAGGCGAGCAGGAGGTTCGCCAGCGGCTGGTGCGTCCCGCGCTGCCATCGCCAGAGCTCGCGGGCGAGGCGGCCAAGCCGCAGGCTGCGCGCGAGGTCGGCCAGGTGCAGCGGGCGAATCGTCTCGGGCAGCACCACAGCCTCCGCCCGCATACCGCAGAGCAGGACTGCCACGCCCGAAGAGCGCAGCAGCTCGGCGATCGCGCGGCTCATCGGATGGATGAAGAGGCCCTGATGCGGGTCGTTGCGGCAGAAACACTCCTCCTCGGCGCCGTCGAAGAAGAGGTCATCGCACC
>DATDGZ010000110.1:0-3088 GCA_036521795.1 Thermoanaerobaculia bacterium
TGGGGCCGCCAGGGCGAGAAGTACTGGCCGCGGCCGCGTATCGTGCGCGGCTGGTCCGAGCCGGTGCGCGCCGCGGGGGAGAGGGAGGGAGATGGCGCGGGCGAGGCGGCCGGAGCGGTCGGAGCGGCCGGAGCGGTCGGAGCCGGGGGCGGAGAGGCCGGGCCGCCGGGCCGGCCGGCTGCCGGTGTCCCGACGCTGGTCGCCGACCACTCGACCCTGGGACGCTTCGTGTTGCGGGCGTCGGCGGCGTCTGCAGGGTCGGGCGCGGCCGTCGCGGCGATGTTCACCGACAACCACACCAACACGGCGCGGCTGTTCGACTACCCGAACGCATCGCCCTGGGTCAAGGACGCCTTCCACGAGGCCGTCGTCCACGGCCGGATGGAGGCGGTCAACCCGGCGGCGGAGGGGACGAAGGCGGCGCTGTGCTACCGGCTCGAGGTGCCGGCGGGCGGCGAGACGACGGTCTGCCTGCGTCTCAGCTCGGCCGCGGAGCCGATCGCGGAGCCTTTCGGAGAGCCGTTCCAGGCCATCTTCGCCGAACGCGCGCGCGAGGCGGATGCCTTCCATGCGGCGCGCCTGCGGCCGGAGCTGGGCGAGGACGACCGGCGGATCGCCCGGCAGGCGGTCGCCGGCCTGCTGTGGTCGAAGCAGTACTACGGCTACGTGGTGAAGGACTGGCTCGAGGGCGACCCCGCGCAGCCGCCGCCGCCGGCGAGCCGCGGCCAGGGGCGCAACGCGCAGTGGACGCACTTCCACGCCGACGACGTGCTGTCGATGCCCGACACCTGGGAGTATCCGTGGTTCGCGGCCTGGGACCTGGCGTTCCACACCGTCTGCTTCGCCAAGGTCGATCCCGCCTTCGCCAAGGAGCAGTTGCTGCTGCTCATGCGCGAGTGGTACATGCACCCCAACGGCCAGCTGCCGGCCTACGAGTTCGCCTTCGGCGACGTCAACCCGCCGGTCCACGCCTGGGCCTGCTGGCGGGTCTACAAGATGACCGCCCCCAAGGGCGAGCGCGACCGCCTGTTCCTCGAGCGCGCCTTCCACAAGCTGCTGCTCGCCTTCACCTGGTGGGTGAACCGCAAGGACTACGAGGGCAAGAACCTGTTCTCCGGCGGCTTCCTGGGGCTCGACAACATCGGGGTCTTCGACCGCTCGCAGCCGCTGCCGACGGGCGGCTACCTCGAGCAGGCCGACGGCACGGCGTGGATGGCGTTCACCTGCGCGTCGATGCTGTCGATCGCCATGGAGCTGGCGCGCAAGGACCCCGCGTACGAGGACATGGCATCCAAGTTCTTCGAGCACTTCGTCGCCATCTGCGACGCCATCAACTCGCTCGGCGGCACCGGGCTGTGGGACGAGGTGGACGGCTTCTACTACGACCAGCTGACGGTCGGCGGCGTGCGCATCCCGCTGCGGGTGCGCTCGGCGGTCGGCATCATCCCGCTGTTCGCGGTGTCGACGCTCTCGGAGACCGTCTACCGCAAGCTGCCGGGCTTCAGCAAGCGCCTGCGCTGGTTCCTCGAGAACCGCCAGGACCTGGCGCAGTACGTCACCTTCATGGAGTCGCCGAAGCACCCCGACGACACCATGCGCCTGCTCGCCATCCCGTCGCGCGAGCGGCTGGTGCGGGTGCTGCGCTACGTGCTGGACGAGGACGAGTTCCTGTCGCCCTTCGGCGTGCGGTCGCTGTCGCGGGTGCATCGCGGCAAGCCCTACGTGTTCCCGGTCGGGGGCCAGAGCTACACCGTCGATTATGAGCCCGGCGAGTCGCAGACCGGGCTGTTCGGCGGCAACTCGAACTGGCGCGGCCCGATCTGGTTCCCGCTCAACTACCTGTTGATCGAATCGCTCGAGAAGTACCACCACTTCTACCGCGACACCCTGAGGGTGGAGTGCCCGACCGGGTCCGGGCAGCTCAAGAACCTCGACGAGGTGGCGCAGGAGCTGCGGCTGCGCCTGGCGCGGCTCTTCCGGCGCGACGCGGAGGGACGGCGGCCGTGCCACGGCGGCGACCGCCGCTTCGCCGAGGACGAGCACTGGCGGGACCTGGTGCTCTTCCACGAGTACTTCCACGGCGATACCGGCCGCGGCCTGGGCGCTTCCCACCAGACCGGCTGGACCGCCCTCGCCACCCGGGTGCTGAACGATCTCGCCAGGTGGTCGGCGGCGGCCGGCACCGTCCCGGCCGCGGAGCCCGCCGGCAGATCCTGAGTCCGAGTCCTGGGCACTGCTCCTGCAGAAGCCGCACTGAGCGCGCCGCCCCGGACGCGGCTTGCAGAGGGACCCGGTGCCGGCTGCAACCGGACGGGTCGATTTGACGTAAAGTTAGTGCCGGCTGGTGCTTGGCGCGGGGTACCCAATGAAGAACCTGACGCTGTACGTGACCGAGCGCGGGCTCTCCGGACTCGAGAGGATCCGGCGCAACCTCGATCTGCAGGTGGACAACAGCCTCGAGCTGGGGTGGCGGCCGGGCGACCTCCTGCTGTACACGAACTTCCCCTACTCCCGCCACGGCGTCAGGGCGTCGGAGGTGCGGGCGGGCCGGCGTCCGCGCACGGCGCGGATGACCTCGTTCTACAAGACCGAGGTGTTGCTCGACGCCCTCGAGCGGCTGGAGGTCGGCGAGGTCCTCTGGTACCACGATGCCGACGCCTACCAGCTGCAGCCCTTCTCCGGGTCGCCGGTGCCCGGCAAGGACCTGGCGGCCTGCCTCTACTGCACGCGGGAGCGGCTGCTCATCCAGGGCGGCTCGATGTTCTTGACCCGCGCCGCGCGCCAGGTCTTCGAGCAGGTGCACGAGCTGCTGCTCCATCGCCGCTATCGCAAGGACGAGTTCGCGCTCACCGACCTGACCGGCCGGCCCGAGTTCCTGGACCGCTTCGCGCCGCTCGACTATTCCTACAATCTCGGCGACACCGACTTCGAGCTGCGCTACCAGCTCGCCGAGCGGCCGATCAAGGTGGCGCACTTCCACCTCGACCGCGAGGACCATCGCGCCAGGTTCCTGGACGGCGGCAACTCGCTGGGCGTCTTTCCCCTGGGCGAGCGCTTCGAGCGCCTGTTGCAGCGCCACGGCTACCTC
>DATDGZ010000111.1:0-12851 GCA_036521795.1 Thermoanaerobaculia bacterium
CCGCGCGCTCGCCGAGCGCCGCGAGCAGGAGACCGCGGGCCAGGCTGCTTCCCTGGCCCAGCTCGAGGAGCGGCGCGGCGAGCTGCTCGAGGAGCGGACGCGCGCCGCCGCGGCGGTCGACGCCGAGGAGCGGCGGATCGCCGACGCCGAGCGCGACCTCGCGCAGGCAGCCGCCCGGGTCGAGGCCCTGCGCGCCGAGCTGCTCCAAGCCGCCGCCGCGGTCGCCGGCCTGCGCCAGCACCTGCAGCAATCGCAGATCGAGCTCGAGCGCGGCAACTTCCGCCAGCATCACCTCGAGGAGGAGCTCGCCCGCCGCGCCCACGAGCTGCGCCAGGCCGCCGAGGCGTTGGAGCTCGCGCGCGAGCGCACCGCCGCGGTCGACGGCAGCCTCGCCGCCCGCGTCGAGGAGCAACAGCGCGTCGGCGCCGACCTCGAAGCCACCCTGCGGCGCGAGGCCGAGGCCGCCGACCGCAAGCGCGCCCTGGAAGCCGACATCAGCGGCGCCCGCCAGCGCCAGCGCCTGCTCGCCGACCTGGCGCGCGCCCACGCCGAGCGCCGCGGCGTCCTGCTCGCCGCGCTGGCCGATGCCGGCCTCGCCAACCCCACCTTCCTCGCCGAGCAGGCGCACGCCGCCCTGGGTTGGGAGCGCAGCCTCGACGTCTACCTGGGCGGATTGACCGATGCCGTGCTGCTGCCACCGGGTGACAGCGCCCTGGATCTGGCCCGCGCCCTGGCTGGCCGCTCGCGCGCCATCCTGCTCGAGACCGGGGCGCCCGGAGCTCAAGGGCTGCCGGCCCAGGCTCAGCCGCCGGGCAGCCAGGCCGCTGCCGGCCAGCCGCTGGACGGTGCCACGCCGGAGGGCCACGCCCCGGCCGACCACCTGCAGGTCGCCGATCCGGCCGATCCGGAGGTATTGCTGTCGCTGGGCGAAGCCCTCAGCCTGCCGGCCGCTCTCGCCGCCGCGCTGCCGCCCGCTTTCCTGGTGCGTTCCGCCGCCGATGCCGAGCGCCTGGCTCGCCGCCACCCCGGTGCCGCCTTCCTCTCCCGCGAGGGTGTCTGGGTGCAGGCCGGCACCTTCCATGTCGAGGGCGAAACCGTGACCCCCGGGGTGCTCGAGCGCGAGAGCGAGCTCGCCGCCCTCGAGCGCGCCATCCCCGAGCTCGAGGCCGAGCACGACCGTGCCGCCGCCGAGCTCGACCGGCTGGTGACGCAGCGCGCCGCGCTGGCCGGTGACGCCAACCGGCTGCAGAACGAGACCTCGCAGCTGCGCCAGGAGCTCGCCGTCAACCGCGCCCGCGAGGAGGACGCCGCGGCGCGACATCGCCGCCTCGACGCCGAGCGCGAGACCCTGTCCACCGAGCAGCTCGAGACCCTGCGCGAGATCGAGCGCGTCGCCGAGCGCCGCGCCCAGGTGGAGCAGGATCTCGCCGCCGCCGAGCGGCGCCACGCCGCGATCGAGGAGAGCCTCGGGCGCGCCGTCCAGGAGCAGGAGTCGGCCCGCGGCGCGCGCGAAGCCCTGCGCACCGCCAGCGCCGGGCACCGCAGCCGCCTCGAGCTGCTCGACGAGCGCCTCGAGTCTCACGACCGCGAAGTGGCGCGCCTCGCCGCCGAGGTGGAGAACGGCAGGCGCCAGGTGGCCGCCTGGCGCGAGGAAGCCGACCGCCTGGGAGCGCGCCGCGAGCAGCTCGGCGCCGCCCTCGCCCGCGCCGACGCCGAGCTGCAGCAAGCCCTCGAGCAACGCGACGCGGCCGAGGATGCGGTGCTCTCGGAGCAGGAGGACCTCGACGCCCACCGCCAGGAGGTGCGCGACCTCGACGAGCGCCTGGCCGGCCACCGCGCCCGCCGCGACCAGGTGCGCACCGAGATCGAGGAGCTGCGCATCGCCGGCGCCGGCCTGCGCCAGGACGCCGAGCACGTCGCCATGACTTACCGTGAGCACTTCGGCGAGGAGCTGCCGTCCCATCCCGGCGAGCCGGCCGGCGCCGCGGAGACTCCGGGGACGCCGGCGCCCCCGGCACCGGCAGACCTGCCGGCGCTGCCGGCGATGGACGACCTCGCCGGGCTCGAGGCCGAGCTGGCTCGCTGCAAGGCGATCCTCGAGCGCCTGGGACCGGTCAACGTCCTCGCCGTCCAGGAGCACGACGAGCAGGAGGAGCGCCAGCGCTTCCTGACCACCCAGCGCGCCGACGTGGCGCAATCCGTCGACAGCCTGCGGCGCACCATCCGCGAGATCAACGAGGCCTCGAGCGAGCGCTTCCGCGCCACCTTCGAGCTGGTCAACCAGAGCTTCGGCGTGGTCTTCGCCCGCCTCTTCCGCGGCGGCGAGGCCGAGATGCGGCTGATGGACGACGACGACGTGCTCGAGAGCGGCATCGAGATCGTCGCCCGCCCCCCCGGCAAGCGCCTGCAGAACCTGATGCTGCTCTCCGGCGGCGAGAAGGCCCTCACCGCCATCGCGTTGCTCTTCGCCCTCTTCCAGACCAAGCCCTCGCCGTTCTGCATCCTCGACGAGGTCGACGCCCCCCTCGACGACGTCAACACCGTCCGCTTCCTCGACCTGCTCCGCGACCTGGCCGGCGACACCCAGTTCATCATCATCACCCACAACAAGCTCACCATGGAGGTCGCCGGCTGCCTCTACGGCGTCACCATGGAAGAGAAGGGAGTCTCGAAGCTCGTCGCCGTCGAGCTCGACGACGTCCAGCCCGCCGAGCCCCGCCGCGCCACGGCCTGATCATCGGCAGCTTCCATCCAGACTCGCGGCTGGACCGAGTAAGGCAGGTAGAGCGGATGCCGCGGCTGGCCGCCCCTGGTCAGGCCGAGGTGGTAGAGCGGCCGCTTCAGCCACTCGCGCAGCGTTCGGCCCCGGTCGCGGCAACAACCGTGCGCGCCCCACCCACAGATCGTCTGCTCGGCGAGCCGCTGCGCCAGCGAGAGCGCCACATCGTTCTGCGGTCCAACCGGGGAAGGGGCCTCGCGCAGCATGCCCGGATGGGTGCTCCGGAGCGCGAAGAGATTGGCGATCAGCAGCCCGTCGAAGCCCAGCGCTCGCGCGCGCCGCTGGCAGCGCTCGACGGTCGGATCGTTCGTGTCCTGGTCCGCGGTCGAAGGGTTGAGCAGGATGAAGAGAACGAAGCGGCCGGCATCCGCCCAAGCGCGCCAAAGGAGATAGCGGTAGCGGCGGCCCGGGTCGAGCCAGGCACCCCCTCGATGCGCGCCAGCACAGCCGGTGCGAGACCATTCCGCCTCGACGCCGGTGGGTGGAAGGCTGAGCCGCAAGAGCAGCCCGCTGGTAGTGACCCTCGCCCCGGCCTCGCACGCAGCCAGCAAGTCGATGCCGGAGCCAGCCGATACGCCGAGGTTCTCGCTCAAGCCGCCTCCGGTCCGTCACCCCGCGGCGGAGTCCGGGTCCCGCTGGTCGCGCCACCGCAGCCAATCGATCTCCCAGCCATAGTCGACCGACCCACCCCACCAGTCGGGCAGCGGCGCTCCGGCATCCACATCCACCCCGTGGCTCGCGAGGTGCGCGACCAAGGCCGAGACGGGCTCTCGTGCCAACACCGGCAGCGCCGGTGCCTGCGGGAGCGGCCGGCCGTCGGGTCGAGAGAAGCGCGCCTCGCCATCGGGCGCCAGCTCCACCGAGAATCCCTCCTCGTGCACCGCGCGATGGTGGCGGCGGCAGAGCAGCAGCGTGTTGGCGAGACTGGTGACGCCTAGATCGGCCCAGCGCTCGACGTGGTGAGCGTCACACAACCTCCTGCCGCAGCCCGGGAAGCGGCAGCCGCCGTCGCGATGCTCGAGGGCACGGCGCGGGCCGGGCGAGATGGCGCGGGTGCGGCGCCCGACGTCGAGCACGGTGCCATCTGGCGCGTGCCACATCATGACCCGTGCCGAGTCGCAGGCCAGCCGGCGGGACGTTTCAGCGGAAACGTGGGTGCCGTCCGCGAGCCAGGACGAACCGCCCTCGCCGCCGGCCACCAGCACCTCGGCGTCGACGTGCACCACCACCTGGTAACGGTCGCCACGGCTGCCGGGATCGAGGCCCGAGGCGAGAGCGCTCTCCGCCACCAAGCCCAGGGCATCGGCGCGGCGTTGCTCCATGGATGCGTCCTCGGTCGCCGCTGCCGCCTCCGTTGCGGCGCCGTCCGGCTGAGTGCGGCGTGGCCCGTAGAGCGCCTCGACGCCAGCGTCCAAAGCGCGCAGCAAAGCCGCGCCGGCCTCCGGCGCGAGGCGTGCCCTCACCACCACCATGCCGTCCTCGTCGGTGTAGGCGCGCAGGTACCGCGCGGCGTGGAGGCGCTTCTCGCTACGACCCGCCGCGATGCGGTCGACGGGACGCATACCGCGCACCAGCCTCTCGACGTGCGCTGCCGTTCCCGCACGCCCGAAGATCAGTAGGTCATGCTCGTTGGCCGGCGTGGCGATGCGCGTGAGAGCGCGGACCTTCGAGTAAGAGATCTCGCCACGGCGCATGGCCGAGGAGAGCAGCGGCAACGCGCCCAGCGCCCGCGCCACACGCACCTTCTCGCGCGCCGCACCAGGGTCGAGCCCCACGCGCCAGGTCAGCCAGTGCGCGCAAGAGTGGAACCCTCCGCTCCAGCCGCCGCGCTCGTCGAAGTCGCGCAGCATGGCCAGCAGCTCGTAAGTGGCTGCCGAGATCTGTGCCGCCAGCTCCGCGATGCGCTCGCCGAGCTCCTCGAGCTCCGCGCCTCCACCCTTCACCGCCAGATCGTGACCTGCCTCGTGCACCGGTTCCTCAATGGTCATCTGACTCTCCCTCTCGCATGTCCGAACCATTCTAACCCCATGATTCTTCAGCTCATTGGCGACCGCAGCAAGGCCGATCGGCGGTCATCGAACGGCACCGGGAGGCACGCCGCCAGAACGGACCCGCACGCCCCTTCTGCAGGCCAACCGATGCCCTCCAGGCGCGGACTTGAGAAATCTCCCGCAAGGGTCCGAAAAGGCCTGTCAAGAGGGGCCTGGACGGACGGCTTCTGGTGATGATGGGCGACTCCAACGAGCCTCAATATCCAGAGTTTCAAGGGCCGGGTCGACCGCTCGATCGCGGGCAGCGAGATCCGGGAGGTCTCCGTCGCCATCGACCTTTCCCGCGTCGATTTCCGTGCCCTGGCGGCGAAGTTCGAGGGCTCCAGGACCAAGGACCTCGATCGCGAGCGGCTGAAAGATATGGGTGGGCGGCCTGAGAAGCCCCGGCCTACTCGTACCGCAGCGCCGCCATCGGCGAGGTGTCGGCGGCGCGGCGGGCGGGGAGGAAGCCGGCGATCAGGGCGACGGCGACCAGCACCAGGGTCGCGAGGGCGACCGTTGGCGGGTCGAAGGCGGTCAGGCCGTAGATCTGGCTGGCCGCCAGCCTGGTGGTGGCGAGGGCCGCCGCGAGGCCGGTCGCGACGCCGATCGCGATCAGGCGCAGGGTGTCGCCGAGCACCAGCGCCAGCACCCGTCCGCGCGCCGCTCCGAGGGCCATGCGCAGGCCGATCTCGCCGGTGCGGCGGGCGACGCCGTAGGACATGACGCCGTAGAGGCCGATCGCCGCGAGCAGCAGCGCCAGCGCGCCGAAGAACCCGGTCAGCCGGGCGATGGTGCGCTCGCGCGCCAGCGAGCGGTCGAGCTGCTCGCTCATGGTGAGGGTGCCCAGCACCGGCAGGTTCGGCTCCGCCTCGGCGACGGCGTGGCGCAGGCCGCCCGTCACCGCTGCTGCTGCCGCCGTGGAGGCCACGCGCAGCTCGACGTCACGCAGGCTCTCCGGGTTCTGCGCCACGGGCAGATAGAGCATCGGCGGCGTCTTCTCGGCGAGCTCGTTGTACCTGGCGTCCCTGACCACGCCGACGATCTCGTACTCGCTGGCCTTGGCGACCTCGGAGCCGAGATGCTCGCCGATGCCCGAGCGGTCCGGGAAGAACTTGCGCACCAGGGCCTGGTTGGCGATCACCACCTTGGGAGCTCCCAGGCGGTCGCGCGGCTCGAACCCGCGGCCGCGCAGGAGCGGCATCCCGGCGGTCGCGAAGTAGTGCGGCGTCACGACGGTGAGCTGCGTGCTCAGCGCATGCCCCGGAGACGGTACCGTGCGGGGCAGGTAGATGTCAGCGACCGACCTCGACCCCGTCAGCAACCGGAACTGCGACAGGCTGGCCGACCGCACCCCGGGAATGGCCTCCAGGCGCTCGACCAGGCGGTCGTAGGCGGCCACCAGCCGCGCGTCGTCGTAGCCGAGCAGCCGGGGATTGACCTCCGCCAGCACCAGCCGGTCGCGGTCGAAGCCGGGATCGAGCCGCACCAGGTTCTGCAGGCTGCGCACGAACAGCCCGGCGCCGATCAGCAGCAGCAGCGACAGCGCGATCTGCGCCGCGACCAGCGCGCGGCCGAGCGGCAGCCGGCGGCCCCGCCAGCCGCCGCCGGCCCCGCGGCCGTGCCCGCCGTGCCCGCCGTGCCCGCCGGCAGCTCCCGCCGCCGACCGCTCCCCGCGAGCCCACCATCCCGGCGCGGGGCCGCCGCCCAGAGCCGCCCGGGCACCCTCCCTGAGGGCCGCGGCGAGATCGATCCGCGTCGCCCGCAGCGCCGGCGCCAGGCCGAAACCGACCCCCGTCGCCACGGCGACCGCCACGGCGAAGGCCAGCTTCCGCGGATCGAGCGCCACGTCGAGGTGCAAGGGGACGCCTTCCGAGGAGACCAGGGTGAGCAGCAGGCGGCTCCCCCAGGCGCCGAACAGCACGCCGAGCGCGCCGCCCATCCCGGCCAGCAGCAGGCTCTCGGTCAGCAGCTGGCGCACCAGGCGGCGCTGGCCGGCGCCGATCCCGAGTCGCACCGCCATCTCCCTCCGCCGGCCGTCGGCGCGCGCCAGCAACAGGTTCGCGACGTTGGCGCAGGCGATCAGCAGCACCAGGCCGGCAGCGCCGCCGAGCATCAGCAGCGGCCGGGTCAGCTCCTGGCGCCAGTTCGCCATCCCCCTCGCACCCGGCGATACCTTCAGCGTCTGCGCCGCCACGATCCGCGCCGTCTCGGGGTCCGGATGGGTCGCCAGCTGCGCCTGCTTGGTGCGCTCGAAGATCACTCCCAGCCGGGCGTTCGCCTGCTGGATGCTCACCTCCGGCCGGCGCCGTCCGAGCAGGCGCAGCCAGCAGACGTTGACCTGGTTCCAGACCGGCTGCGCCGGGTCGACCTCTCCGTCCGAAGACTGGTTGGAGTGGTACCTGACCCGATCCCGCATGGTGATCGGCAGGTAGACGTCCGTCGCGCCGTCGACGAAAGCACCGTTGAAGCCGCGCGGCGCCACGCCGACGACGGTGACCAGCGCGCCGTTGATCTCGAGCGCCTGGCCGACCACGCCGGGATCGCGGCCGAAGCGCCGTTGCCAGTAGCCGTAGCCGAGCACCGCCACGGGATGTGCCCCGGGCACGTCGTCCTCGGCGGCGGTGAAGGTCCGCCCCGCCGCCGCGCCGACTCCCAGCACCGAGAAGAGATTGCCCGAGACCAGCTCGGTGGAGGCGGTCTCCAGCGCGCCGGCGCCTGCTCCGCCGCTGTCCGCGGCCGGCGCCCGCTGCAGGCGCCGCGGCCGCACCACCCCCCTGAAGTCGTAGGTCACCGCCGCCACGCCGGTGCACACCGCCGCCGAGTCCGCGAGCTGGCGGTACGCGGAGTACGAGAAGTACGAGCTGTCCTCCCCGTACTCGTGGCGTTGCAGCACCATCAGCTGGTCGGCCCGCGGCACCGGCAGCGGCGCCAGCAGCAAGGCGTCGACGACGCTGAAGATGGCGGTGTTGGTGCCGATGCCGAAGGCCAGGGAGAGCAGCGCCACGGCCGTGAAGCCGGGGCTCTTGCGCATCATCCGCAGCGCGTAGCGCAGGTCCTGCCCCAGCGTCTCGAGCGCCGGCACGCCGCGCCGCGCCCGCATCTCCTCCTTGAGCGACTCGACCGACCAGCCGGGCCCTGACGGCGCCAGCGCCGCCCGCGCCGCCCGCCGCGCCGCCGCCGCGCTCATCCCGCGCGCCTCGTGCGCGCGCGCCTCCATCTCGAGATGGAATCCCAGTTCCTCCTCCAGCCGCTCCTCGAGCTGCCGCCTGCGGCACAAGCTCAGCAACCGGACGACCCAGCTACGCAAGGTCCGCATCGATCACTCCTCGCTGCCTACTCATGGCGCAGCGCCACCATCGGATCGGTGGCGGCGGCGCGGCGCGCGGGCAGGAAACCCGCGAGCAGCGCCACCGCCACCAGCGCCAGCGTCGCGGTCGCGACCGTCGGCGGGTCGAAGGCCCCCAGCCCGAAGAGCTGGCTTGCCGCCAGGCGGGTGGCGGCCACCGCGGCGACCAGGCCTGCCGCCACGCCGGCGGCGACCAGCCGCGCGGTGTCGCGCATCACCAGGCCGAGGACGTGGGGGCGCGGCGCTCCCAGCGCCATCCGCAGGCCGATCTCGTTGGTGCGCCGCGCGACGCTGTAGGACATCACGCCATAGAGACCGATCGCCGCCAGCAGCAGCGCCAGCGCTCCGAAGAAGCCGGTCAGGCGGGCCACCGCCCGCTCGCGCGCCAGCGACCCCTCGATCTGCTCGCCCATGGTGACGACGCTGAAGACCGGCAGGCTCGGCTCCACCTCGGCGATCGCTCGCCGCAGCGCCGCGATCACGCCTGCCTGCAGCGGACCCTCCGGGCCGCCGGCGAGCCGCACCTCGAGGTCGCGCATCACCGCCCCGGGACGCTGCGCCACCGGCAGGTAGGCGGTCGGCGGCGGCGCGTCGCCGAGGTTGATGGATCGGACGTTGCGGGCCACCCCGACGATCTCGAAATCGCGGCTGTTGCCCGGCGGTCCGAAGCCGAATCGCTGGCCCAGGACGCTCGCCGGATCCCACGCTGCCGCCCCACCCGCCGCCGTCGCCGTCGCCGCTGTCGAAGCTGTCGTCGCTGCCGCCGCGCGCGCCGCCGCGGCCGCATCCGACCCCATCGTCACGCCACGCGGCCAGAAGCGGCGCCCCATCGCCTCGTCGACGATCGCCACTTTCGGCGCTCCCTGGCGGTCGGCCGGCCCGAACGCGCGCCCCGCGAGCAGGGGCAGGCCCACCGTCTCGAAGTAGCGCGGCGTCACCACCCGCAGCTGCACGTCCGTGTCTTCGTCCGGACGCGGCGTGTAGCCAGGCAGGGCGACGTTCTCGTCCCAGCTGCCGCCGCCGAGCAGGCGGAAGTTGGAGAGGCTGGCCGAGCGCACCCCCGGAACCGCTTCGAGCCGCTCGACGAGGCGCGGGAAGAGGGCGGGCAGGCGATTGGCGTCGTAGCCGAGCAGGTGCGGGTCGATCGCCACCAGCACCAGGCTGGCGCGCGCCACTCCGGGATCGACCTCCATCAGGTTCCGCAGGCTCCGCACCAACAGGCCGGCACCGATCAGCAGCACCAGCGACAGCCCGATCTGGGCCGCCACCAAGATCCTCCCGAGCCCGCCGCCGGCGCCGGCGGCGCCGCCCCCACCGGCCGCCGTCCTGCCTCCCATGGCACCGGCGCCTTCCTTCAGGTTCGCGGCCAGGTCGACCCGCGTCGCCTGCAGCGCCGGCGCCAGGCCGAAGCCGATGCCGGTGGCGAACGCCACGCCCAGCGCGAAGACGAGCAGCCGCCAGTCGAGGCCGACGTCGAGCGGGATCGGCCTGGCGCTGCGCGAGGCCATCCCGAGCAGCAGCCGGCTGCCCCAACCGGCGCCGGCGATCCCCAGCGCACCGCCCAGGCCGGCCAGCAGCAGGCTCTCGGTCAGCAGCTGGCGGAGCAGCCGGCCACGGCCGGCGCCGATCCCCAGCCGCAACGCCATCTCCTTCCGGCGCCGGTCGGCGCGTGCCAGCAGCAGGTTGGCGAGGTTGGCGCAGGCGATCACCAGGACCAGGGCGGAGACCGCCATCAGGATGAGCAGCGGCTGGGTCAACGACCCCCGCAGGTGAGAGAGCCCGCGCGCGGCCGGCGCGAGCAGCACCCGCTCGTCCATCAGCTGACGGCGGCCCAGTTCCGCGTCCTTCGTGTAGGTCACCACTCGAGCCGCCTTGTCGCGCTGGAACAGGACGTTCAGCGCCGCGCTCGCCCGCTCGACGCTCACTCCCGGCGGCCGGCGCGCCAGCAGCAAGAGCCAGTGGTCGTTGACCTGCTCGAAGATCGACAGGCCGGGCAGATCGGGGCCGTCGCTCTCGCTGTTGCCGTCGTACTTGACCAGGTCGCGCAGGGTGACCGGCAGGAAGAGGTCCGGGGCGACGTCGGCGATCGCGCTGTGAAAGCCGCGCCGCACGACGCCGATCACGGTCACGGGCACGCCGTTGACCAGCAGCGCCCGCCCCACCACGTTCGGATCGCGCCCGAAGCGGCGCTGCCAGTAGCCGTAGCTGATGACCGCCAGCGGATGCCCGCCGGGCACCGCGTCCTCCTCGGGGGTGAACGAGCGTCCCATCGCCATGCCGGCGCCGAGCGCGGCGAAGAAGTTGCCCGAGACCAGCTGGGCGGTGGCGGTCTCGAGGGTCTCGCCGGCGCGCGACGCGAGGACCGTCGCCCCGGGCGTCGCCTGCGGCGCCAGCGGCCGCACCACGGCGGGGAAGTCGACGGTCATCGCCATCACGGCGGCGTACTGCGGCGCTTGCTGCAGCAGCCGCCAGGCCGAGTAGGAGAACAGCAGCAGCGGGTCGCCGTGCCGGCTCTTCTGGAGCACCACCAGGCGCTCGGTGCCCGCGACCGGCAGCGGCTTGAGCAGCAGGGCGTCGACGACACTGAAGATCGCGCAATTGGTGCCGACGCCGAAGGCCATCGAGAGCAGCGCCACGACCGTGAAGCCGGGGCTCTTGCGCATCATGCGCAGCGCGTACCGCAGGTCCTGCCCCAGCGTCTCGAGCGCCGGCACGCCGCGCCGCGCCCGCATCTCCTCCTTGAGCGACTCGACCGACCAGCCGGGCCCGTCCGGCGCCAGCGCCGCCCGCGCCGCCCGCCGCGCCGCCGCCGCGCCCATCCCGCGCGCCTCGTGCTCGCGCGCCTGCATCTCGAGATGAAATCCCAGCTCCTCCTCCAGCCGCTCCTCGAGCTGTCGCCTGCGGAACAGGCTCAGCAACCGGACGGCCCAGCTACGCAGAGTCCGCATCGAGCGCTCCTCGCTTCCTGGTGACCTGCAGCTCACTCATGACGCAGCGCCACCATCGGGTCGGTGTCGGCGGCCCGGCGCGCCGGCAGGAAGCCCGCGGCCAGCGCCACCGCCACCATCGCCAGCGTCGCCGCCGTCACCGTCGACGGGTCGAAAGCGCTCAACCCGAACAGCTGGCTCGCTGCCAGGCGGGTGGTGGCCACGGCGGCGACCAGGCCTGCTGCGACGCCGGCGGCGACCAGCCGCGCGGTGTCGCGCATCACCAGCCCGATCACCTCGGCGCGCGGCGCTCCCAGCGCCATGCGCAGACCGACCTCGTTGGTGCGCCGGGCCACGCTGTAGGACATCACTCCGTAGAGACCGACCGCCGCCAGCAGCAGCGCCAGCAGCCCGAAGAAGCCGGCCAGCCGGGCCAGCGCCCGCTGCGGCGCCAGCGACTGGTCGATCTGCTCGCTCATGGTGGTGACGCGCAGCACCGGCAGGTCGGGGGCGACCTCGGCGATGACCCGCCGCAGGGCGCCACCGACCGCCGGCGTAGCACCCGCCGCGACTCGCACCTCGACGTCGTGAAGCTCGCCGGTCTGCTGGTCGACCGGCAGATAGACCATCGGCTGCCCTCCCAATCCCAGCCGAAAGTACTTGGCGTCCCTGACCACACCCACGATCTCGAGATCGTGGCTCTGGGTCGGGTTCGTGAACCCGAAGCGCCGGCCAACCGCGTCCGCCACGGCCGCCGCGCCGCCGGGAACCAGGGCGCCTCTGGGAGCCGGCGTGCCGGCGGGAACCGGCCCGCGCGGAGCTCCCTCGGTGCGATCGGCGCCGCCCGGGCCTCCGGCGGCCAGATGCCGCAGGTACCGGCGGACGAACGTCTCGTTGACCACCACCACGCTGGGCGCCCCCTGCCGGTCGCGCACGCTCAAGCCGCGGCCGGCCAGCATCGACATTCCGACGGTCTGGAAGTAACTGGGCGTCACCATGCTCTCGTAGGTCCACAGCTCCTCGCCGGGGCGCGGGGTGTGGCCCGGCAGCGAGATCGAGCCCCGGGCGGCCGAGTCGCCGAGCAGGCTGAACGCCGAGAGGCTGGCGGAGCGCACGGCGGGGACGGCCTCCAGCCGCTCGACGAGCCGGCGATAGAGATCTCCCAGGTGCGTCTTGTCGTACCCGAGCAGGTGCGGGCTGATCGACACCAGCAGCAACCGATCGCGCTCGATGCCGGCGTCGACGTCCATCAGGTTGCGCAAGCTGCGCACGAACAGTCCGGCGCCGATCAACAGCACCAGCGACAGGCCGATCTGCGCCGCCACCAGCAGCCTGCCGAGAGGCGGCTGGCGAAGACCCGCACCGCCGCGGCGGCCCCGCTCGCCGCTGCCCAGCGCACTGCCGCCCTCCTTGAGGCTTGCCGCGAGATCCAGCCGCGTCGACTGCAGGGCCGGCGCCAGACCGAAGATCACGACCGTCAGCAGCGTGACCGCGGCGGCGAAGGCAAGCTTGCGGCCGTCGATCGCCACGTCCAGCACGAGATCCTGGTTGTCGGTCGCGCCGCTCGCCAGCAGGCCGAGCAGGAAGCGGCTCCCCCAGTACGCGAAGAGCAGCCCGAGAGCCCCGCCCAGGCCGGCCAGTAGCAGGCTCTCGGTGAGCAGTTGGCGCAGCAGGCGGCCGCGCCCCGCGCCGATGCCCAGCCGCACGGCCATCTCCCTCTGCCGGCGGCCGGCGCGCGCCAGCAGCAGGTTGGCGACGTTGGCGCA
>DATDGZ010000112.1:0-3572 GCA_036521795.1 Thermoanaerobaculia bacterium
CAATGACGGCAATGCCGCCTTGCAGCAGGGGAATTACGCTGAAGCAAGAAGGAAGTACCAAGAGGCCCTCCCTCTGCTTGAGCCAGTCAACCAGGTCGCAGTAATGCGCGCTATAGCTGGAGCCTACTACCGCGAGTCGACGCAGACAAAGACTAAGGAGGAGAAGGCACACAAGACCGACCAGGCATTAGCCGCACTCAAGGAAGGGCTTGCCATCAAGGGTGACGATGTCGAATCGTTGCAGCTCATCGTCAGTCTGCTGGTCATTTCCGGACGTGAGGCTGACGCGGAGACCTTCATGGCGCGCCTCCCGCCGGGCGCGAAGGTCGACCCAGACATACTGCTCAATATTGGAATCAAGTACTACAACGAAGAGAACACCAGCGAAGCCCTAA
Source organism: Thermoanaerobaculia bacterium (assembly GCA_036521795.1). Classification (GTDB taxonomy): domain Bacteria; phylum Acidobacteriota; class Thermoanaerobaculia; order Multivoradales; family UBA5704; genus JASLEW01. Next base: position 396 of record DATDGZ010000112.1, read on the forward strand.
AGCTGTTCGGTCGCGTGGTGTCCGAGAGCCCCAACCTTGCGCAGGCGTACTACTACCGTGCCAGAGCCTACCTCAACAAAGGCCTGGTTCCAGAGGCCAAGGCCGACCTCCAGAAACTCCTTGCAATCGATCCCAACAACAAATTTTCCAAAGAAGCGCAGGAGTACCTGGAGAGCGAGACGAGAATCACCAAGGAGGCCGGACGGCGCTATACTGCCTGGTTCTACGCCGGAGGCATCGGGCTCGACAAGATTTCGGAGCAGTGCTCGCCGTCAATGCGCAAAGCCGTCGGCGGGGCTTCCGGCCTGCTTGCCTTCCGTCACGGGGTTATGTCGGCGGACGGCACTGAGAACAGCGTGCTTTCAGAGCGCGTCCAGACGATCGGTGACCAGCAAGTATACACACGCCTAACGAAGTTCAGCCGCACGGCGCGGGCCGTGGAAGTACAATGGACGATCGGTCACGACGGATCCATTGAAGGATTCTACGTGCGCATCAAGGAACGGTGATGGAGCACAGCGGCGGCGATGGCAGCACATCGACACCGCGGTGAATTCAACGAGGCGCTGATCGGGCTCAATAGCGAGCCGACCGCGGCCGGTCGCAGCAGGCGCCAAGTCGCCTCGCCGCAAGGAGCCATCTGGGCGGTCTGCGCGGCCGCATGACCTCGACGATCGCCGGCAAGGCGATCCCCAAGCTGAAGCCAGGCGGCCCGCCTCGCCGTATCTGCCGCGCCTTCCTTGTCACCCGCCGGCGCATGGCTTGGCCGCTCATGCAGCAGGGCCAGGCCCCGCCGGCACCGCACCTTCCCCGATCCCGCCGCCGGCAACCCTCCGGCGCAATGGCGCGGCGCCCATCCATGCGCCAAGGCGCTGCCGCCGAGCAAGGAAGCTAATCGCCGCGGGATCTCCGTGCGAGCGAGGCGTGGCGGATCTGGGCGCTGTCGACGAGGTGGAGCTTCTCGGCGAAGGTGAGGGCGTTGACGGCGCGGGCGAAGTCCGCGGGTTCGAGGCCGAGAGCACGCGCCCGGCGTGCGCAGTCGGGGAGCTCGAGGAGGTAGTCACCGGGCATTTCCTGGGTCTCGCGCGGGTCGCTCCTGACGAGGAGGGACTCGTGGAGCCCGAGGGTGCGGGTGAGCTGCGTCGTGTAGTTGTAGGGACCATGGGTCCGGTCGGGGTGCGCGCCGCGGACCCTGAGGCGGTCGAGGATGTCCGGCGGCAGGGTGACGATCAGTCGGTCGGAACGGCGGCGGTTGGTCATGGCCGGTGCCTCGCTGTGGGTGACGGAGCGGTGCTGGCCACGGGGCGGTCAGGGGTGCGGCCGCGGCGGGCCTGGCCGCGGCGAGCTCTGCCGCGGCGGACGACGATGGGAGAGCTCGCGATGAGCTCTGGCAAGCGCGATGCCGCGGCGACCCTAGCCGAGGGCCTGGGCACTTGGGAGCCGGCGAGGGGCGGGCCGTGCCTGCGGCCGGGCCGACGGCAACGTCTTGGTCATCCGGAGGCGGTCCTCAGCGGACGGGGCAGCCGGTGCGAATCGGTCCGCGGCGGGTCGGGAAGGGATTGCCGCGTCGAGTCGCCAAGAAGGCTGGCGCTGGCGGCAGCTGCGGTGCCGGTCGACGAACCGCAGCTCGAGGCGGCGACGGACGAGCCTATCTGGCGCCGGGCCTCGGAGGTGGCGGCGCGTTGCGGACCTGGGCCGCGTCCACGAGGTGGAGCTTCTCGGCGAAGGTGTAGGTGTTGATGGCCTGGGCGAACTGGTCGGGATCGAGGCCGATGGTCCGCGCGCGCTCCGCGTAGTGCGGGACCTCGGAGAGGTAGTCGCCGAGGCGGTGGATGTGGAACGACTCGAGCCGCTGCGGGTCGTGGAGGAGATCGAGGACCAGGTCGTAGTGCTCCTCCGGCAGCGCGCGGGTCTCGCGAGGATCGCTCCTGACGACCACGGACTCGTAGAGCTCGAGGGTGCGGGTGAGCTGCCGCGTGTAGTTGTAGGGACCGTGGGTCCTGTCGGCGCGCGCGCCGCGAGTCTCGAGGCGATCGATCACGTCCGGCGGAACGGTGATGATGAGCCGGTTGGAACGGCGGCGGCTGGTCATGGCCTGCGCCTCCTTGCGGGCGGGGACGTGGTGGCTTCGGGCGAGCGAGACTCTCCAAAGGGGCGAGCGGTGGAGCCACGGCGGAGGTCGCCGCGTGGATCTCCCGGCCGCAGGACGGTGGCTGCGAGAGCGATGGGCTGGACTGCCCGCGAGCCCGCTGCCGTGCCCTCGGCGGCGGGACGGGGCGGGGCGGCGGCCCGGCGTCGCGAGACGACGGCAGAGGCCACCCGTCCGAGGGACTGCAGGCGGGGAGCAGCGGCGAGGTTCCGCTGGGCGAGCTCGAGAGCGCGGCGCGTCAGCTTGCGCACCGAGTCGGGTCGGCAGCGAAGGATCCGGGCGACCTCGCGCGGCTTGCGCCCGAGGCCGAAGCGCAGCCAGAGAATCGTGACGACGCGCGGCGGGAGGTGCGCGGTGAGCGCGAGGAGGTCATGGACCGCATCCTGATGCAGCTGGGGCGGCGGCTCGCTGGCGGCGACGGCGCGGGAGAGGAGCTGCAGCAAGTGGCGCTGCCGGGCCCGCCAGCGCCGGTAGTCGAGGATCTTGAAGCGCAGGATGCCGAGCAGCCAGGCCTCCGGGTTCTCGACGCCGTCCGTGCCCTGCTCGAGCAGCGTCAGGATGGCGTCATGGAGCAGGTCGTCGGCATCCTCGGGCGGCACCTTGTAGGACGCCAGCATGGAATGGAGCTTCGGGCGCGCGGCTTCCAGGACGTCGTCGAAGCCGGCGCCGGCGGCCGGAGCAGGGGAAGAGGGCGGGTGCATGGTGCGGCGATGGTCGAGGAGTCTAGCGTGTCTCGGGTCTTCGAGGGGAGGCGGCGCGCGGCGCGGTCGCCGGCAGGGCTCCGGTCGACGCACGTTCGATTCTCAGCGAATCGGCCGGCCGGTGCGTAGCGGTCCGTGGCGCGCCGGGAAGGGATGGCCGCGCTGCTCTTCCAGGCGGTCGAGCTCGCGGGTGAGCGCCGCCAGCGCGAGGGCCGCAAGCGTGAGGCCCGGCGTGTGGTAGACGGCATTCTGGGCGCGCTCGAGGAGGGCGGCGGGCAGGTGGAAGGCGAGGCGGCCGGCGGCGGCCGGCGGCGGCGCCTCGGGAGC
>DATDGZ010000113.1:0-18293 GCA_036521795.1 Thermoanaerobaculia bacterium
GACCGCGCCGGCGGCGGTGCCGGCGATCGATCCGGGGGCCCCGACCGCCAGGGCGTCGCCGGCCAGCGCCAGCGCCGTGCCGAAGCCGAGGCCGGCGGCGCGAGCCGGTTGCAGGTGGGCCTGCAGCGACCAGGCTCCGGCGGCGCGCACATAGAGGTACACCGAGCTCGACGGCGACGCCTCGGCGCCGGCGCCGATCGCCAGGGTGTCCCCCGAGAGCGCCAGCGCGCTGCCGAAGGCGCTCGACGGATCCGACAGCGCCGGATCCGCGATCCTGGCTTGCTGAGACCAGGCCCCGGCAGAGCGGACGAAGATGAAGACGACGGCCCGGTCGCCCAAGAACCCGGTCACCGCCGCGGTGTCGCCGGAGATCGCCAGGACCGTCCCGAACGGAGACGCCGCCTGCACCGGCGTCAGCACGGGGCCGGGCGGCAGCAGGGAGGCCGCCGCTGCCGCCGGCGGCAGGAGCAGGAGGAGCATCAGCCCCAGAGCGCCCACGGCCAGGACCAGTGCGGGGGCCAACGGGAACCAGCGACAGCGTGTTGCCTTACTCGCGATGAAGACTCGCATGCCAAGACCTCCTCGGTTGCGGCCCGGGCGGATCGCCACAAGCCTAGATTGTCTCTGCATGCTATCCCTCTCACGCATAGAATGTCAATGCATCAATCGAACCCCCTCGCCCAGAGAGAGGCAAGCGCGATCTGGGAGGCTCCCGGCGTGGGGGTCCATGCCTGCCGAGGCTCGGCCAGGGTGGCCGCGGGCTCGGGCCGCTCAATCCTCGAGCGTCGGCAGGGTCTTCAGGACTTCGCGTGCCCGGGGAGGATCGGGCACGGGATCGTCCTTGCGGATCCTGCCGTCCCGGAAGACGATCACCCGCTTCGCGAACTGGGCGATGTCGAGCTCGTGGGTGACGAGCACGATGGTCAAGCCGCGGTCGTTCAGGTCCTGGAAGACCTCCATGATCTCGACCGCGGTGCGGCTGTCGAGGTTCCCGGTCGGCTCGTCCGCCAGCAGGATCCCGGGGCGGTTCACCAGGGCGCGGGCGATGGCGACGCGCTGCTGCTGGCCGCCGGACAGCTGCGAGGGGAAGTGGGCGGCGCGGTCGGCGAGCCCCACCAGCTCGAGCGCCTCGCGGGCCCGCCGCGCGCGTTCCAGCTTGTCGATAGGCGAGTAGAGCGTGGGCAATTGGACATTCTCGATGGCCGGCGTGCGCGGCAGCAGGTTGAAGCCCTGGAAGACGAAGCCGAGCTGGCGGTTGCGGATCGCCGCCAGCTGCCGCTTGTCGTAGCTCGTCACGTCGGTGCCCGCCAGCAGGTACCTCCCGGAGCTCGGCCGGTCGAGGCAGCCCAGGATGTTCATGAAGGTCGACTTGCCGCTGCCGCTCGCCCCCATGATGGCGACGAAGCCGCCGCTCTCGACCGCGACGCTGACGCCGCGCAGCGCGTGTACTCGCGTCTCGCCGAGCTCGTAATACTTGTGGACCTCCTCGGCGCGGAGGATCGCGTCGCCTGCCGGCCATGGCGGCGACATCGGCGGCACGGGCGGCACGGGCGGCACCGGCGGCACCGGGGACATGGGCGACATCGGCGACATCGGTGACGTCGCCGGCGTCACCGCCGGATTCCCGGCGCGCCCGGGGGCAGGGTCTTCGACGAGACGGAGCTGGTGACCAGTTCGTCGCCCGGCTTGACGGCGCCGGCGATCAGCCTGGTCACCTCGGTGTAGGTGTGGTCGGTGATGCCGAGCCCGACCTTGACCGGCTCGAGGGTGCCGTCGGCGCGCAGCTTCCAGACGACCGCGCTGTCGCCGCGCGCCGGACGCCGCCCGCCGGGGCCCGCGGGCGCCGCCGCGGCGCCCGGGCCGCCCGGCGCCATCTCACGGCTGCCGCCGCCGGAGCCTGCCGGATCGGCGGCCTGCGCCGCCTCGGCGAGGCCGTACTTCACGTAGAGCGCCCGCACGGCCTCGACGTCCAGCGGCGGCTTGTAGCGCAGCGCGGCGTTGGGGATCTTGACCACGTCCTCGGCCGTCGCGACCGGGATGCTGACGTAGGCCGTCATGCCGGGGAAGAGCTTCAGCTCCGGATTCGCGAAGTCGACGATCGCGTCGTAGGTCACGACGTTCTGCACCGTCGTCGGATTCATGCGGACCTGGCTCACGAAGCCGCGGAAGAGGTCCTTCGGGAAGGCGTCGACCTTGAACGTCACCGGCTGCCGCACGCGGATGCGGCCGACGTCGGATTCGTCGATCTTGGCATAGACCTGCATCTTGGTGAGGTCCTGAGCGATCGTGAAGATGGTCGGCGCCTGCAGCGAGGCGGCGACGGTCTGGCCGACGTCGACGTTGCGCGCCACGACCACCCCGTCGATCGGCGAACGGATCACCGTGTAGTCGAGGTTGGCGCGGGCCACCGACACGGCGGCGGCCTTCTGGCTGACCTGCGCCTTGGCCTGCAGCACGCTCGCCGCCGCGGCGTCCACCGACGCCCGCGCCGACCGGTAGTTCGCCTGCGCGAGGTCCAGCGCCTGCTGCGTCCCGATCTTGTCCGCCACCAGCGCGGCCGCGCGGTCGTAGTCGGCCTTCGTCTGCACCTGCGTCGCGTCGGCCTTGGCGAGGTTGGCCTCGGCGGCGGTGACGTTGGCCCTGGCGTTCTGCAGGTCGGCATCCGCCTGTTGCAGCGCTCCGTCGAACAGCTTCGGATCGATCAGCGCGATCACGTCGCCGCGCTGCACGCGCGAGTTGAAGTCGGCGTTGAGCCTGGCGATGGTGCCGGAGACCTGGGACCCGACCTGGACCGTGATCACGGCATTGACCGTGCCGGTCGCGTCGACGACGTCGCGGATCTCGCCGCGCTGCACCTTCGCGGTGAGATGGGCGAGCGGCGGGCCGCCGTGGAGAAGCCGGAGGCCCGCCGCGGCGACCGCGGCCAGCGCGGCGGCCCCGGCCGCCGGCAGCCAGAGCTTGCGGCGCGGCCGGAGAGCCGCGGGCCGGGGAGCCGGATCCGGCGCCGCGGCAGCCTCACTCATAGCGCAGGGCGTCGATCGGATCGAGGAGCGAGGCCTTGCGCGCCGGGTAGTAGCCGAAGAACACTCCGACCGCGATCGAGACGACGGCCGCGAGCAGCACCGCCTGGGCCGACATCACCATCGGCCAGCTGAGCGCGCGGCCGATGAAGAACGATCCCCCGATCCCCAGCAGCACGCCCGCGGCGCCGCCCACCAGGCTGAGCATCACCGACTCGCCGAGGAACTGGATCTGGATCGCCCCCTCCGTCGCGCCCACCGCCACGCGCACGCCGATCTCGCGCGTGCGCTCGGTCACCGAGACCAGCATCACGTTCATGATGCCGATGCCGCCGACCACCAGCGAGATCGAGGCGATCGCGACCAGCAGCAGGGTGAGGGTGCGGCTGGCCTCGAGCTGCGCCTGGATGACGTCCTCCGGGTTGCGGATGTTGAAGTCGTCTTCTTCCTCCGGGCGCAGGTGATGGCGGTCGCGCAGCAGCGCCGCCGCCTGCTGCCCGGCGGGCTTCACGGCGTCCTGCGAGACGGCCGAGCAGAGGATGTCGTCCAGCCAGGCGATGCCCTTGATCTTCTTCTGGGCGGTGGTGTACGGAAGGATGATGGTGTCGTCCTGGTCCTGGCCGGAGATCGACAGCCCCTTCGGCTTCAGCGTCGCCACCACCCGGCAGGGCAGGCTGCCCATGCGGACCACCTTGCCGATCGGGTCCTCGACGCCGAAGAGCTGGTCGCGCACCGTGCGGCCGATGACGCACACGTCGGCGGCCCGGTCGACGTCGTCCTGCCCGAAGACCGCGCCCTGGTCGACCGCCCAGCGCTTGATGTCGAAGTATTCGGGCGAGACGCCGCGGTAGCTGGTGAACCAGTTCTGGTTGCCGTAGATGATCTGGGTCGAGGCGTCGACGTTCGGCGAGACGCTCTTGATCAGCGGGATCTGGTTCTTGATCGCGACGGCGTCGGCCAGGACGAGGGTGCGCGTGCCATGCGTGCCGGTGCGCACGCCGTTGACCGCGCGGCCGCCCTCCTCGATCCACACGAAGTTGTCGCCCAGGTTGTTCAGCTGCTGCTCGACGCGCGCCTGGCCCGCCTTGCCGATCGCCACGACGCAGATCACCGCCGCGATGCCGATCGTGATCCCGAGCACCGTGAGCGAGCTGCGCAGCTTGTTCCTCAGCAACGCTCCGCAAGCAGATCCAAGCAGGGCGGAATCCATGGCTCTCCGGCGCGGCAGTATAGCGACTCGCCCTACTGTGAGGCGTTGGCGACCGACAGCTTCGGCAGCCCGGTTTCCCTCGGCTCCAGGAGGGTGTTCCCGGGCGCCTCGGCCCACCGCGGATTCGAGGTCAGAGGCACACAGACCACGGTGGCGATGCGGCTGCGGTTGAACGGATCTCCCTGGACTACCAGGACGGGCCTCCGGAAGCCCGGTCCCGAGCCCGCGGGCTCCTCGAGCTCGGCCCACCAGACCTCGCCCTGGGCCACTACCATTCTGTCTGCTCGAGGATGCGGCGCGAGGCTTCGGCCACGAAGCGGTCGGCCTTTTCGTCGATCTCGCCGCAGACGCGATCCAGGGCCTCCGTCACCCGGTCCGGAGCATGACGCGAGACGTATTCGCTGATCGCGCGATAGTAGAGTTGGCTGCGGCTGACGCCCAGGTGCCGGGCCAGCGCCTCGGCGTTCCGGAAGACTTCCTCGGGGATTGAGATCGCCGTTTTCATACCCGAAGTATAACCTTGTCGCCCAGGTTGTTCAGCTGCTGCTCGACGCGCGGCCGGCGCGGCGGGCGTAGGGACGTGGTCAATCCGGCCGGGCCGCGAAGCGCATCGTCTTGCTTACCGCTCGTGAGCCTGCTTGTACGCCCGCAGCACAGCATTGATGCGGCTCTGGTATCCTGCTCCCCGCTCGCGAAACCATTCCAAGACATCCTCGTCGATGCGCAGTGTAATCTGAGCCTTGCGCACCACGGGCTGCAACCCCTTGCGAATAAGGGCCTTTGCGAATTTCTCCGGAGGAATCTCGGGAACCTCGGAGAGGTCGATCTCTCCATTCCTAATTCGATCGACCCGCTGCCAATCACTCCGAGATCAATCCCTCGAACAGCGTCTCGACACCAACGACATCGATCGCGTGCTTGCGGAGGTTCTCCTCGCGATCATGACAGCTCCTTTTCGATTCGCTCCAGCAGGCCCAGCACCTGAACGACGTCGGTGCGCACGATCTTCCAGAGCGTGGCGTTGTCGAGAGTGTCCTCGACCTTTCGGCTGCCGGTATAGCGGATGATCTTCCGGGCTGCCTCCAGCATATCGTGCAAGAAGAGCTCCCAGCTACGCGACACGAATCGCCTCAGCCTCAACCCACGGCCGCGCCCAGGACTTCAGCGCTTTCTTCATGACGAGATCTACGCGGCGCCCCAGCCGATCTTCGATCCAGAACTTAAGACTCATGTACTCTGACAATCCCGGAGTCTCACGGAACTCAACCAGGATGTCCACGTCGCTGTCCGGCCCCGCTTCGTCTCGCGCCACAGAGCCAAATAATGCGAGCGAGCAGACGCCGAATCGCTCCATCAGCTCCTGTCGGTGGAAGGAGAGAAAGCTGAGCACCTCATCCCGTCTCATGGCCTGGGTTCCTCCGGGAGTTTGTGGTCCCGAGCCGTCGGCAGCTCCTAGACATCCTACCAGCGCTGATTGGCCGGCAACCCCTGCCCTCGGCAACTGGCGTTGGGCGCGTCGATAGAGTGCTGACACCCCGCCCGCAGGTGCAGTTTTTGGGAAGTGCTCGCCCAAAGGGGGTCCGAGGTACTACGGGATAGCCCGACAGGGGAAGGGCGTCCTCAGAATGAGACTGCAAAAGGGCAACGAACCCCTGGGGATGCGTGCATGTTTTCTCACTGACCCTTCACGGCCGGGTTTTCCGCCCTAACTTACCCCGAGAACTCCCGGACGGTGGGCGAGCACCTCAAGAAAGCCCGCCTCGACCGCGCCATCCGCCAGAAGGACGCCGCCCGATCAGCTGCGACCCCGGCTCCCTCCTCAATTGGGAGAAGGGCCGTGTCGTGCCAGACGTTCGCTTGCGGAAAGGTCCGCGAGTGGGTGGGGGTGGGCGGGAAACCTTCAACCCTCACGCGTGTGCCTGGCACCTTGTAGGCTCATGCAGCAACTACGGTGAGGTGGCTAGGCCCGTCGGGCACGGCCTCGGCGGGGATGCGGCGGTCGAAGGTGGCAAGGCTGGCTCCATGGCGGCGGGCCAGGGCGAGGAGGTAGAGGTCGGTCACTCGCGAGGGCGTGAGGAGAGAGGGGCGGGTCAGATGGGCAGGATCGAGCAGGGAAATGTCGTCGGGGCAAAACTCGTGGCGCGGGTCGGCGCAAAACGCCGCCACCACCTCACACACCTCGGCGGCAGTGCCGAGCGCATTGGGGTAGGTGCTCTGGCTGGCGATCCGGATGACGCCGTTCTGCACCAGCGGGCAGGTGAGAAAGCGCAGGCCCGGCGTGGCCTCGACCCAGCGGTGCGCCGCCTCATGAAACACATGCAGCGGATCGAGCAAGGCGAGCAGCGTGTTGAGGTCGAGGAGGTGGCGGCTCAATCCACCTCCTCCGCCAGGGCCTTGACCAACTCGGGGGTAACCGGGCCGGCGTCGGGTCGCACGGGAAAGAGACGGATGCCATTGCGGGTAGCGGCGGGCTGGGCAGGGGCGAGGCCGCGGCGGGCGAGATCAGAGACGATAGTGCCAATGGGCACGCCTCGCTGGGCGGCCAAAGCGCGGGCTGAGGCCAACACGTCGTCGTCAAGGGTGAGCGTGGTTCTCATGTCATCAAGCATCACGCATCAGGCTAGTGGTGTCAAGAAGGCGCTAGGCGCTCGAATGGCTGGCGCGGCTGGCCGCTTCCTTCTGCCACCCTCGTCCTAGTTCTGGCGGAGATCGCTGAGCTGCGGCGGCGAGCGATGCCCTCTTCCGATTCCTGAGAGCTTCGACGGCCGCGCGGACGCCTCAAGAGCTCCGAGTCTTGCTCGTCGTGGCCGGGTGGTCGCCGCGGAGGCGTGCGAGGAGCTGCTCGAGGAGGCCCTTGCGGACGGCCTCGACGATGAGGTCGCCGCCACGCTGCTGCACCTGCAGGTGATCGAGGCGCTCGGCCTCGGCGAGGGAGGCCGCGCCGGCGCCGCCGAGGGGCCCGGGGGCATCGCGGCCGCCGATGAGGAGCGGGGCGCAGACCGCTGCCACGCGATCGCAGAGGCCGCTCGCGGCGAAGCTGGCCAGGACTTCGGCTCCTCCCTCGACCAGGACGCTGTGCACCCCTCGCGCGTGGAGGTCGGCCAGCACGGCGGCGGGCTCGACCACCGGGAGGGCGACGACCTCGACCTTCCCAGGGAGATCCGGGAGTTGGCCGGCGACGCCTGCCGCGGCGATGGTGACTGCCGAGGTGTAGATCAGCAGCGGATCGGCCACCGTGAACAGCCGCCGCGGCGCTCCCGGCGGGGCGGCGGCCGCCCAGGCGGCGAGCCGCAGCCTCCGATCGAGGACTGCTCGCAGCCCGGGCTTCCCGGCCAGGCCCAGGCGGCGGTCGAGGCGCGGGTCGTCCGCGAGCACGGTGCCGCTGCCGACCAGGATCGCGTCGTGCTCCTCGCGCAGCGCCAGGGCCCAGCGCCGGGCGGGCGGCGAGGAGATCCACTGACTCTCGCCTCCGGCCGTGGCGATGCGGCCGTCGAGGCTCATCGCCCACTTCAGGGTCACCTGCGGGCGCCGCTCGGTGGCCGCGACCAGGTAGCGGAGGTTGAGCCGCACCGCTGCCGCGGCGAGCAGACCCACCTCGACCTCGATGCCGGCCGCGCGCAGCCGTGCGAAGCCGCGGCCGGCGACCCGCGGATCGGGATCGCCGTGGCAGGCCACCACGCGCGCGATCCCCGCCGCCACCACCGCGTCGGCACAGGGCGGCGTGCGGCCGTGATGGGCGCAGGGCTCGAGCGTGACGTAGAGCGTCGCGCCGCGCGCCCGCTCGCCGGCGGCGGCCAGTGCCTCGACCTCGGCGTGGGGCCCGCCCACCTGGCGGTGCCAGCCGCTCCCGACCACCTCCCCCGCCGCCACCACCACCGCCCCCACCATCGGGTTCGGGGCGGCGCGGTAGCGGCCGCGGGCGGCCAGGCGCAGCGCCTGGCGCAGCCAGCCGGCCTCAGCCGAGGAGGGCAGCGGCGAACTCCCGAGGCCGGAACTCCACCAGGTCGTCGGCCGATTCGCCGACGCCCAGGTAGAGGACCGGCAGCCCCAGCTCGCGGGACACCGCCACCGCCATGCCGCCTTTGGCGGTGCCGTCGAGCTTGGCCAGCAGCACGCCGTCGACCGGCACCACCTGGCTGAAGGTCCGCGCCTGCGCCAGCGCGTTCTGGCCGGTGGTGGCGTCGAGCACCAGCAGCGTCCGCCGCCGCCAGTCGGCGGCCTCGCGGTCGATCACCCGGCGCACCTTGCCGAGCTCCGCCATCAGCTGCTCCTTGGTGTGCAGGCGGCCGGCGGTGTCGACGAACAGCTGGTCGATGCCGCGCGCCCGCCCCGCCTGGATGGCGTCGAACGCCACCGCCGCCGGGTCCGCGCCGAAGGGCTGGCGGATGACGTCGACGCCGAGCCTCTCGCCCCAGAGCGCGAGCTGCTCGATGGCGGCGGCGCGGAAGGTGTCGCCGGCCGCCAGCATCACCCGCTGGCCCTGGCGCTGGGCCAAGCGGGCAAGCTTGGCGATCGAGGTCGTCTTGCCCACGCCGTTCACACCCACGACCAGGGTGAGCTGCGGCACCGTCCTTCCCGCGGCCGCCGCGCGCGCCGCCGGCGGCGCGGGCGCTGCCGGCAGCGAGGGCGGCGTCCGGGACGCCCGGGAGCCCTGGGACGGCTGGAGCAGGGGCGTCCTGGGCAGCTCCTCGAGCAGTCCCGCCATCTCGTCGGCGAGCAGCTTGCGCAGCCGCGCCGGGCTGGAGACCTGGTCGCGGGTGGCGTTCTTCTTCACCCTCGCGACCAGCTCGAGCGCGGTCTCGACCCCGAGGTCGGCGGCGATCAGGATCTCCTCGAGGTACTCGAGCGTGGCGTCGTCGAGGGTCGCCTGGCCGTGGAAGGCGGCGCTCATCTTCTCGATGAGCTCGGTGTGGGTCATGGTGAGCCCGCGCTGCAGCTTCTTCCAGAAGCCGCCCGGCTCCGCCTCCTCGGGCAGCCGAGCTTCCGGCGCCAGCTCCAAGACGTCGCGCTCGTGCTCGCCGGTCTCGCCGAGGGAATCAGGGCTCATTGGCTGCCATGATAGCCGTTGGCGAAGACCTCGCGCTCGAGCTGCCGCACCGCTTCCTCCAGGGTGGCGCGGGAGCGCGCCACCAGCGCCGGCTGCCGCTGCACCATGGCCAGGTAGTAGCCGTCGGGCAGCGGCACGGCGTAGACGTGCGTGCCGCTCTTCTCGATGTGCACCAGCAGGGGCCGGCCGAGATGATTGCCGGCGAGCGTCTTGCGCAGCTGTCGCAGGTAGATGCCCAGGTAGGCGCCGGCCACCCGCATCTCGAAGGGGCTGAGACCGGCGCACGCCATCTCCACGGTCTCGCCGGTGCCGTCCAGGAACAGCACCCCGAGACAATGCTCGTTGTTGGCCAGCAGGTTCGCGAGGACGTACTGGAACATGCTCGCCCCTTTTCAGGAGAGGTTGGCGGCCCGGCCTGATCTCACCGCCGCCCGGCGACGCGCGCCTCGATCTCGGGCAAGGTGACCCGTCCCTCGCGCGGCACCATCGGCCGCACCTCGCCCGCCTGCACGGCGCGCAGGAAGGCGGTCACCACCTTGGCGTCGAAGCGGCTGCCGGTCAGCTTGGTGATGGTGTCGACGGCGTACTGGATGTTGCCGGCCTGTTGATACGGCCGGTTGGTCGTGATCGCGTCGAAGGTGTCGGCGACCGCGACGATGCGCGCGAACAGCGGGATCTGCTCGCCGCGCAGCGCGTCGGGGTAGCCGCGGCCGTTCCAGGCCTCGTGGTGCCAGCGGATGGCCGGGATCATCTCGCGGAGCTGCTCGATGGGCTGCATGATCTCGGCGCCGACGACCGTGTGCATCTTCATCTGCCGGTACTCCTCGGCGGTCAGCTCGGTCTCCTTGCGCAGGATGGTGTCCTCGACCCCGAGCTTGCCGACGTCGTGCAGCAGCGCTCCGATCCACACCTTGTGCTGCATCTCCTCGGAGAGCAACAGGTGGCGCGCGATCACGCGGCTGACCGCCGCCACCCGCTCGGAATGGCCGCGGGTGTAGGGGTCCTTGGCGTCGATCGCCGCCGCGAAGGCGCGCAGCGAGCCGATGAACAGGTCGCGGTTGGCCTGCGCCGCCTCGCGCAGCTGCTGCACGTAGCTCTCGACGTGGCCGCTCATGCGGTTGAAGTCCTCGGCGAGGTCGGCGAGCTCGAAGGAGAGCCCCTTCATCTCCACCCGCCCGCCGAAGCTGCCGGCGGCGATCTCGTGGGTGGTGGCGGTCAGGCGCTGGATGGGCCGGCCGACCCAGCGCGCCGCCAGGAAGGCGAAGCACACCGACAGCGCCATCAGCGGGAGCGTCGCCAGCACCGTGCGCAGGACCATCTGGTCGATCACCGCGTAGGCCGCCGACAGCGGCTTCTGCACCACCACCCCCCAGCTGGTCTCCTCGATGGCGCTGACCTGCGCCAGCACTTCCTGGCGGCCGCGCGGCGACGAGAACTCGTATTCGCGGGTGAGGCTCATCGGCCGCTTGACGAACAGCTTCACCAGCTCCGAGCGCACCAGCGCCCGCGCCATGCCGGGATCGGAGTCCGACCAGAGGATCTGGCCGTGGCGGTCGAGCAGGAAGACACCGACCTCCTTGCGCGCCTCGCCCGAGAACACCGACTGCAGCGGCTTGAACTCGAGCAGCGCCTCGACCACCAGCTGCGGCGGGCTGCTGCCGCCGGGTACCGCCGCCGAACCGGCCGCCGAGACCGGCACCGCCAGCGCCAGGTCCGGCGCCTCGCGCGGCCCCATGTTGATCAGGCGGTAGGCGGGGGCGCGCGCCGCGCGGGCCTGCTCGAACACCGCGTTCATGGCGGCCTCGGCCTCGGCGGGAAGCTGGCCCGGACCGCGCCGCGGCCCCTCCCCCTGCAGGTCGAGCACGTACAGCGCCCGCAGGTCGGGGCTGCCGGCCGCGAAGCTCTGCAGGTAACCGGCGACCCAGGGCTCGTGCAGGCGGGCCGAGATGTCCGGCGCCCCGGGCGCCAGCAGCAGGCCGGTGCCGAGCTGGGTGAGCTGGCGCCGCACCGTGGCCAGGTAGGTGTCGATCTCGCGCGACAGCGCCAGCGCCCGCCGCGTCAGGTAGTCGCGCTCGGCGTCCTGAAGCACCTCCTTGGCCTTCGGGATCAGCAGGGCGCTGCTGATCACCAGCGGCACGACGCTCGACAGCAGCACCAGGATCAGCAAGACGTGGCGCAGCTTGATGCGGCGCAGGAGCTTACGGCGGGTCGTCATCGCTGGCATAGATCAGAAGAACAGCGAGTATAGCAGCGCCAGAGCGCCAGGCCGGCGGCCGCCGGGGCGGCGGTAGGCGGAGGGAGACGGACCCACGGCCGACGGCGCCGCTCAGCGCACCGCGAACGGGTGGCGCAGGAAGGCGCGCAGCTCGCCGACGACCTCTTCCCAGCCGATCCCTTCGACCATCCTCCCCTCCCCGAGCGCCGCCGGCAGCACCCAGACCAGGCCGCGCTCGCGGGCCTTCTTGTCGCGCGCCATGCGGGCTGCCAGGTCCTGCGGCGCGAGGTCCGGCAGGGGCGGCAGCTCGAGCCGGCCGAGCAGCGCCGCCAGCCGCCTGGCCGGCGCGGCGGCCAGGCCGCGCCGGCGGGCCAGGCGCAGTGCGAACAGCATGCCGTAGGCCACCGCCTCGCCGTGGCGCAGCCCCTCGTAGCCGCAGGCGGATTCGATCGCATGGGCCAGGGTGTGGCCGAAGTTCAGCAGCCGCCGGTCGCCGCGCTCGTCGGGATCGCGCTCGACGACGGCGATCTTGGCCGCGGCTGCGGCGGCCACCACCGGCCCCAGGACGGCGGCGTCGCCGGCCAGCAGCGGCTCGAGACCGGCCTCGACCGTCTCGAGCAGCGGCGGGTCGAGCAGCGCCGCCATCTTGATCACCTCGACCAGGCCCGAGCGCAGCTCGGCGCGCGGCAGCGTGGCCAGCAGCGCCGTCTCGCCGACCACCCATTCCGGGTGCAGGAACAGCCCGACCGTGTTCTTGCCGCCGGGCAGATCGACCGCGGTCTTGCCGCCGATCGCCGCGTCGACCTGCGCCAGCAGCGTGGTCGGCAGCTGCGCGAAGCCGATGCCGCGCAGGAAGCAGCCGGCGGCGAAGCCGCCGAGATCGCCGACGCTGCCGCCGCCGAAGGCCACCAGCCGGCTGTCGCGCTTGCCGCCGGCGAGCAGCATCTCGTTCCACAGCCGTTCGGCGACGGCCAGCGACTTGGCCGCCTCGCCTTCGGGAGCCGGCAGCAGGTGCAGGTGCGCCGCCGCGTCGCGCAGCGGCGCCAGCCGCTCGCCGTGCAGCGCCAGCACCTGCGGCGTGGTGATCACGAAGAGCGTCCGGCCGGCGACCCAGCGCGCCAGCTCGGGGCGCGCCGCGGCGAGCGCCCCGGTCCCCACCCAGACCGCCGTCTCGCCGCCGGGGTGGCGCAGGCGCAGCCGTGCGACGTCGACCGGCTCAGTCACCGGAGTTGGAACCAGTGTCTCCGGGCGCGATGGCGATCCCCAGCTCGCGCAGCTGCCGCTCGTCGACCGGCGACGGCGCGCTGGTCATCAGGTCGGTGGCCGAGGCGGTCTTCGGAAAGGCGATCACCTCGCGGATCGACGGCGCGCCCGCCAGCACCATCACGATGCGGTCGAGGCCGAGCGCGATGCCGCCGTGCGGCGGCGCGCCGTAGCGCAGCGCCTCGAGGAAGAAGCCGAACCTCGCCTCGGCCTCGGCCGGGCCGATGCCGAGCAGCTGGAACAGCCGGGACTGCAGCTCGCGGTCGTGTACGCGGATCGAGCCGCCGCCGAGCTCCATACCGTTGTGCACCACGTCGTAGGCGCGGGCGCGCACCGACCCGGGCTCGGCGTCCAGGCGGTCGAGGTCGCGCGGATCGGGGCTGGTGAACGGATGGTGCATGGCGTTCCACCGCCCCGTCTCGGGGTTCCACTCGACGAGCGGGAACTCGGTGACCCAGAGGAAGGCATGCGCGCCGGCCGGGATCAGGCCGTAGTGGCGCGCCACCTCCTGGCGCAGCGCCCCGAGCGCCGCCGCTGTCGTCGCCTGGGGGCCGGCGGCGAGCAGCGCCAGCCCGCCCTCCTCGAGCCCGAGCGCCTCGGCCAGCGCCGCCGTCTCGCCGGGCGACAGCGCGCTCTTGACCTGGAAGGTCGTCTCGCCGCCCTTGCGCCGCAGGGTCAGCACGCCGGCGGCGCCACGGCGGCGGGCGGTCTCCGCCCAGCCCTCGACCTCCCGGCGGCTCGCCTCCGCGGCGCCGGCACTGCCCGGCACGGCGAAGCCGCGCACCACCCCGCCGGCCGCCACCGCCTCGCGGAAGCCGCGGAAGCCGCTGTCGCCGAGCAGGCCCGAGAGGTCGAGGATCTCGAGGCCGTAGCGCAGGTCAGGTTGGTCGCTGCCGTAGCGCGCCATCGCCTCGGCCCAGGTCAGGCGCGGGAACGAGGCCGGCGGCTCGATGCCGCCGAGCGGGAAGATGCGCCCGAACAGCCCTTCGATCAGCGCGATCACGTCGTCCTCGGCCGGGAACGACATCTCGACGTCGACCTGGGTGAACTCCGGCTGGCGGTCGGCGCGCAGGTCCTCGTCGCGGAAGCAGCGGGCGATCTGCACGTAGCGCTCGATGCCGCCGACCATCAACAGCTGCTTGAACAGCTGCGGCGACTGCGGCAGGGCGAAGAAGCTCCCGTGGTGGACGCGCGACGGCACCAGGTAGTCGCGCGCCCCCTCCGGCGTCGAACGGGTCAGGATCGGCGTCTCGACGTCGACGAAGCCGTGCTGGTGGAAGTAGTTGCGCACCGCCAGGGTCACCCGGTCACGGAGCTGCAGGTTGGCCAGCAGCTCAGGGCGCCGCAGGTCGAGGTAGCGGTACCGCAACCGGTTCTCCTCGGAGGTCTCGATCTTGCCGTCGAGCGCGAACGGCAGCGGCTCCGAGCGCGCCAGCACGGCGGCCCGCTCGGCGATCACTTCGACGGTGCCGGTCGGAAGGTCCGGATTGACGTTCTCGGGCGCCCGTTCCACGACCTCGCCCACCACCTCGACCACCCATTCCGCGCGCACCGCGGCGAGCGCCGCTGCCACCTCCGGCCGCGACTCGGGGCGCACCACCGCCTGCACCACGCCGCTGCGGTCGCGGAGATCGAAGAACACCAGGCCGCCATGGTCGCGCCGGCGCTGCACCCAGGCCTGGAGCAGCACCCGCTGGCCGAGGTCGCCCGTGCCGAGGGTGCCCGCGCCGCGCCGCTTCATCGCCGTCATCGCCGCTCCGGCTCCCCGGCCTCGTTGGCCTCGTTGGCCTCGTTGACCTCGTCGGCCTCGTTGACCTCGTTGGCCTGTGCCAGGGTGCGCCGGTACTGCTCCTTGAGCGCCACGTAGCGCGCGCTGGTCTCGACGATGCGCCGCGACTCCTCGGCGGTGAGCGGGCGCACCACCCGCGCCGGGATGCCCAGCGCCAGGTGCCCGGCGGTCACTCGGTGCCCGGGAGTCACCACCGCTCCCGCGCCCACCTGCGCCCCCGCCTCCACCACCGCGCCGTCGAGCACCCGCGCGCCGATGCCGATCAGGGCGCCGTCCTCGACGGTGCAGCCGTGCAGCACCGCCTGGTGGCCGATCACCACGCCGGCGCCGACGACCAGCGGGTGGGTGCGGTGGGCGACGTGCAGCACCGCGCCGTCCTGCACGTTGGTGCGCGGCCCGACGCGAATCCAGTTGACGTCGCCGCGCGCCGCGGTGTGGAACCAGAACGAGGCGTCCTCGCCGACCTCGACGTCCCCCACCAGCTGCGCATCGGGAGCCAGGAAGACGCGCGGCCCCAGGGCAGGCCACCGCCCTTCGTAAGCGTGCACGGGCATCGGACCGCTACCGTACCGGCAGCACCGAGAGGATGACGCGCTGGTAGCCGGGGAGCAGGTGCTCGAACTCGGCGCGCGGAGCCCCCGCCATGAAGTCGACGCTGGTCTGGCCCAGGGGCATCTTGAGCACCAGCGTGCTGCGTGCCTCGGCGCCGCTGCCGCTGTCCTTCCGCACCAGCACTCCGCGCACACCGCCGACCTCGCGCACCTCGACCAGCGGCGCCGACCAGGAGGAGCTGGCGGCGGCGCTCTGCTTGATGTTGGCCACCACCGCGTCAGGATCGAGCAGCAAGGCCGGGCTGACGCGCACGTAGATCATGCGCACGTCCTTCTCCGGCTCGAGGGCACTGGCCGGCCCCACGAATACACCCTCCACGTTCCCCGAGAACAGCACCTGCCAGCCGGCGGGGATCGCGATGGTGTACGGGAAGGACTTGCCGTCGGGGCTCGGGAGCTGCACGCGGTGGGTCGGTCCGGAGAAGTCGGCGGGAACGGCGGGGCCGGCCGTGCCGGCGGCAACGGCGGCAGGACCGGCAAGCGCCGCGGCGAACAGGAGCGTCGACGACATGGCGAGCAAGCGATAAGGAATCATGATGCACCTCGCGCCCAGCAGAAAAGGCGGCGCAAAGCATGGCATAAAATCCGCCGGCCTGGAATGCGGAGCACGCCGCGGTACTGTCCTAGTTTGAATTTCGGGCTCCCGCCCCGTTCCCGCCGGCCTTGACCTGCGCTACCGTCTCCTCCTGAAGGGAGGGGACGCCCTCTCCCGCCTACAGCCAAGAGGCCCGGCGAGGTGCTTACGACACCCCGCCGGACCTGACCCGACACGGGAGACTGCCCCATGCCGAGCTGTCCGGAGTCTACTCCGCCCATCCCCCCGTCCCCGCCATGGTCCGTCGAGTTCGCGCAGATCGCCCTCCGCATCGCCGCGCGCAGCATCGTCTCTGCCGTGAAGCTGCTCGAACGGGTCTACGAGGGCCTGCCCGAGCCGCCGGACCTCGAGGACCGTCAGGAGGACCGCCTTCCCTACGACCGGGCGACGGACGTCCTCGCCACCATTGAATGCGTCCTCGAAGACAGCTTGCACCCAGCGATCAAGGCGCTCCGGCGATCGGCGCAGGTCACCGACGCCGAGCTGGCCGCGCACTGGCGCGACGAGCGGAAGCGGTGGGAGCGATGAGCGACGACCGCGTAGCCCGCCAGGTCGGCGCCGCTCTCCGGCGCCTGCGGCTTGAGCACGGCTTGTTAGCCAAGCAGCTGGCCTCGCGCGCTGGCATCAGCAGGCCGATGCTCAGCCGCTACGAGCACGGCCGCCAGCACCCACCCTGCCCACCTTGGTGAAGATCCTCCGGGCGCTCGACTGCTCGGCCGAAGACTTCGGTAGCCGTCTCGGACCCTGGGGATGCCTCAGCTGAAGGTCGCCACGTTCACCGTCCGGGCCTCGCGCGAGCAGGCCCGGCGGTGGGCGCGGGTCGCCCGCTATCTCAAGTGCCGCTCTGTCGCGGCCTGGCTTGAGGAGATGGCGGATGAGGCGTCGGAGCGGCTGGAAGAGGTCGCGGCCGACGCCGCCCGGCGGGGTGGTACGCTATGAGCGTGCCGAAGCGCCCGCGCCGCTCCCGCGATCCCGTCCAGGCGGCCCACCAGGCCTACCTGGAGATCATCGGGGAAGCGCCCCCGGCGGAGCCAGAGCGGGAGAAGAGTCCGGCGGCCATCGCACGAGGCAGGCTCGGAGGTGTCAAGGGCGGGAAGGCCCGCGCCGCCAAGCTCACGCCCGAAGAACGAGCCTTGAGCGCCAGTAAGGCGGCCAAGGCTCGCTGGGCGGTCCGGAAGGATTAATCCCATAGCTCCTGGATTTGATCAAGGAGTTGTTTTGTCAGGTTTCCATCCTTAAGTCCTTGTAATATAACAAATGGCTGCATTGAAGGTTCGGCGAACCTGAACCGATATTTCCTCTTGGTGCTGATCCGTTGCAGGATGAAGCCGCGCTTCGCTTCGCAAAATTCACTAAGGTGCTGCGAGAAACTCGCTATCTCGTATTGTTTTCCAGTGATTTCCCTAAGCGCAGCTCTCACATCCTGTGCCGCAAAGTAACCTAGTTCATCCGCCTTGGCCAATGCGCAGGACAATAGTACCTTGGCAAACAGATTACCCTTTCTCGGGCTCATGGTGGCAAGGTGCCAAGCCTCACGAGTCGTTTGGAAAGTAGCATCTAGCGCCCGGCGGACGGCGGCTTCTACGACTTCGTCTGTTATGTGCAATTATTTGTTATTGTTAATCGCATGACGCGCAGCGTATAGGCTCAGAAGATGCGTGTAGTGCGGCAGTCCTCGCGAGAGCAAGGCGATGCGCTGGCGTGCGACCGCATCGATCGTCATCCCAAGGCGATCGAGTCCTCGGTCAATGATCGCCATGATTTCAGCGCGAGACATGCGAGGCATCTTTACTTGTTCAATCGCTCGCTGAACAGATTGATGCTCCTTGATGAGCTCACCGACTCCATCTGCAACTCCAACCAATAAGATAGTGACTGGCACTGAATCATCCGAGAGGGTCTTGATCGAATCTGCTAGTATTTTCTTTGTCGGCTCTGCAAGGATATCAAACTCATCTATGATCACGATGACGATAGAGTCTTGCGACAAGATGGTCAGCGCACGGCGAACCGAATCCGTCGTAAGCCTCTCCTCCGCGTTATCTGGCAGGAGCAGTTGGGCTGCGCGCGCCACACGCATTTCTGATGATGGGGCAAACCCGGCTCCCGGTATGTCGTATTGAAGCTCGATCTTATTGAACACTTTTCTCCAGACGCTATCAAAGGTGTCTTGACTGTCACAGGTTATTCGTGGCGCCAGAAGCTGAGAATCGGGACGCTCCAGGAACTCCGGTAGTACGTTTGCCAGGGAGGTCTTCCCGACGCCGCGCTCCCCAAATAGGATTGCGTGCCGTCCCTTCTGATAGACAGCGTCAACGATCAACAGGATCTCCCGATCGCGACCGGCAAAGAGCGCGCGCTCATCTATGGGTGCCGACGGAGTAAAAACGCGTCCAGCTTCAATAGCCACATCCTGGAGCTGTTCTGCACTGGGCTGCACGCCGCCATTCTCTTCGGGCATTATGACCTCCTCTTGGGCTACTATAGCCCGGCGATGACCTCTCAGGCAACCGCCTTGCCCAATTATGGCCTACGCTACCCGC
>DATDGZ010000114.1:0-8491 GCA_036521795.1 Thermoanaerobaculia bacterium
GCAGCAAGAAGCGGGCGTCGCTGCAGCTGGTCCAGGGCGAGGCGGCGCTCGCCGCCCTCGATCCCGGCGGCCTGGAGGTGCTGGCGGCCGACCTGCCGAGCTTCCGTGCCGCCCTCGCCCGCGAGAGCCACACCCTCAAGCGGACGCTGACCGACCCGGCGATCTTCTCCGGCATCGGCAACGCCTACTCCGACGAGATCCTGCACCGCGCCCGCCTCTCGCCGTTCAAGCGCTCGACCGACCTCGACGACGAGGAAACCGGGCGCCTGTACGCCGCCACCCGCGACACGCTCGTCGAATGGCTGCAGCGCCTGCGCCGCGACACCCCGGCCTTCCCCGAGAAGGTGACCGCCTTCCGCCCCGAGATGGCCGTCCACGGCCGCTTCGGCCTTCCTTGCCCGCGCTGCGGCGCCCCGGTGCAGCGCATCGTCTACGCGGAGAACCAGGCCAACTACTGCGCCGCCTGCCAGACCGGCGGCCGCCTGCTCGCCGACCGCGCCCTCTCGCGCCTCCTCAAGGCCGACTGGCCGCGCACCCTCGTCCAGCTCGAGGAGCGCCAGCGCGATCAGCGCGGCCTGCGCGACCAGCTCCGGGCTGCCGGTGCCGCCGCCGCCGCTGCCACCGCTGCCGCTGCCGCCCCCGACCCGGGCTCGGGCGCCCCGGGCCCCGACCCGGCCGCGCCCGCCGCCCGCTCTATTCCAGCCGGTGCAGCGCCGTCCGCGGCTCCACCCGCGCGGCGCGGTCGGCAGGCAGGTAGCTCGCGACCAAGGTCACGGTGATCAGCAGCAGCGGCGCGATCGCGAAAGAGACCGGGTCGAGCGGGCTGACCTCGAACAGCAGGCTGACCGTCCAGCCGGCCAGCGCCGCCGCCGCCGCCAGGCCGACGGCCAGCCCCGCGGCGGCGGTCGCCAGCGCCTCCCGCACCACCAACCAGCGGATTCCGCCCTCGGTGGCGCCGAGCGCCATGCGGATGCCGATCTCGGCACTGCGCTGCCCCACCAGGTAGGAGACGAAGCCGTACAGCCCGACCGCGCCCAGCACCACCGCGATCGCCGTCGCCAGGAGCACCATGAACGCCGAGAGCTCGTAGCGCGAGCGCCCCCGGTGCACGACCTCTTCGAGGGTCCGCACGTTCGCCACCGGCAGGTCGGCGGACATCCGCGCCAGCTCGCCGCGGATGGCGGGGGCGAGCGATTCTGGCGCCACTTGCCGGGAGGCAACGCGCACCACCACCGTCATCTGGCGCGCCACCCAGTCGCCGCGCGCCTTGCCGAGCAGCGGGTAATAGACGATCTCGGGCACTTTCTCGGCCGGACCCCCCTGGCGAACGTCCCCGGCCACGCCGACGATGGTGTACCAGGGATCGGCGAGCTTGCCCTTGCTGTCCTGGCCGGGGCGCAGGCGCCTGCCCACGGCGCTCCCATGCGGCCACCAATGCCGCGCCAGGGTGGCGCTCACCACCACCGCGCCGTCGCGCCGCTCGGCGTCCCCGGGCTCGAGGCCGCGCCCGGCCACCACCGGGATGCCCATGCTGCGGAAGTAGCCTGGCGTGACGTACTGGAACTGGAAGACCGGCGGCGGCGCGCTCTCCGGCCGCGGGAAGTCCGCGAGGAGATAGTCGTTGGCCTGGGCGCCCTGCAGCGGCAGCGTCGTCGTGGCTCCGGCCGCCACCACCCCCGGCAGCGCCGCGATCCGCGCCAGCGCCTGGTCGAAGAAGTGCGCCACCGCGACGTCGTCGGGATACGACGCCGCCGGCAGCGCCAGGTCCAGCGTCAGCGCCGCCGCCGGGTCGAAGCCCGGATCGACCGCCGTCAGGCGGCGGAAGCTCCGCAGCATCAGGCCCGAGCCGGTGAGCAGCACCAGCGCCATCGCCAGCTGCAGCGCCACCAGCACCTGCCGCACGCGCTGGCGCCCCCGTCCCGCGGTCATCGCGCGGCCCTCGCCCTTGAGCGCCGCGGCCAGCCCCTCGCTGCGGCTGGCGCGCCAGGCCGGCAGCAGGCCGAAGAGCACGCTGGTCAAGAGCGCCAGCGCCACGCCGAAGCCCATCGCCCGCGGATCGATCGCCGGCGCCGGCAGGAGCGCCAGGGCGGCGGGCCGCAAGGCCGCGAGCAGCCGCAGCCCGCCCCAGGCGAGGAGCATGCCCGCGACGCCGGCGCCGCAGCCGATCAGCAGACTCTCGGTCAGCACCGCGCCGATCAGCCGGCCGCGCGGTGCGCCCAGGGCGGTGTAGATCGCCATCTCCTTCCGGCGCCCGTCGCCGCGCACGATCAGCAGGTTGGCGACGTTGGCGCAGGCGATCACCAGGACGCAGCCCACCGCCCCGAGCAGCACCCACAGCGCCTTGCCGACCTCTCCCACCAGGTCGTCGCGCAGCGGCCGCGCCAGCGCGGCGAAGCCGGACGCGACCATGATCTTCGAGGCCTCGCCGGGAAGCCAGCGATCGAGCCGCCGCGCGAAGCCGTTCAGCTCGACCGTCGCCGTCCGCGGCGTGGCGCCGGGCGCCAGGCGGCCGACGCCGTCATAGTTCAGCGCCCCGGTGGAGAGGCTGGCCGGATCGATGACCAGCGGCAGCCAGAGCGCCGTATCGGGACGCGGGAACGCGAAGCCGGCGGGCATCACGCCGATCACCTGCGTGCTCACGCCGTCGATGCGCACCGTCCGGCCCAGCACCCGCGGGTCGCCGCCGAGCTTGCGGCGCCACAGCGCGTCGCTCAGCACCGCCACCGGCGCTCCACCCGGCCGCTCCTCCGCCGGCTCGAAAGCGCGGCCCAGGGCCGGCGCTACGCCCAGCACCGCGAACAGCGTGCCGGTCGTCCGGACCGACGGCACCCGCTCCGGCACGTCGCCGCCGGTCAGGTTGACCAGTCCCCGCCGGTAGATCGCCATCTCGGCCAGCGCGCGCCGGTGGCCGCGGTAGAGCAGGTAGGTGGCGTCCGAGAGGACCACCTCCTTGAGCCCGAGCCCCGGCAGCGTCTGCCAGAGGCCGACCAGCCGCTCGGCGCGCGGGTACGGCAGCGGCCGCAGCAGCACGGCGTCGACGATGCTGAACACCGCCGTGTCGGCGCCGATCGCCACCGCCAACGTCAGCACGCACAGGGCGGTGAACCCCGGTACCCGCCGCAGCCCCTGCGCCGCCCGCCGGATCAACGCCGCCAAGCCGCCCTCCCGCCGCGCGCCGCGGCCGCCAGCCGCGATGAGCCGCCTCCCGTCATGGTCGCCATACCTTACAACAGGGCTCGCGCCCGCGTACCTGAGCGCGAGCGCCGGCGACGCCGGCCGCCGGGAGATCCGTATACCTGCTACCTGGCTACCTGGCGAGGTACCTGGCGAGCGACCGGAGGCCGCCGCATGCCCCCCGCTGGCCCCGCTGGCCCCGCTGGGGGGCTCTCCGCGGTACAATTCAACGCGGCCACCCCCCCCGGCGGACCGCGGCGTATCGAGGCGCATACCCCGGGGGGAGGGGGCGGCCGGCGGGACTCCTCCCGGCGGCCGGCGAACGGAGATCTGAATGAAGCTGGAAGCACCCCCGGCTGAAGCCACTGCAGACACGGCGGGCATCGCAGGCACCGTTGGCGCGGCGAACCTCCGCCAAGGCGAGGTGCCGCCGTCCACCGCCCGCCCCGGCGCAGAGCCCCTGCCGCTCGTGGTCAGCCCCTTCCTCCACTACGGCCCCGACCGCGCCTACAACCCGCTCGCCGACCAGATGCTCGAGCTCGGCCAGCCCGCCTTCGAGGCGCTCTGCCGGGTCATCGCGGGGCTCGACGCGCCGCCGGAGCTGCTGCGCGAGCTGCGCGAGCGCAGCTGGGTGATCCCGGCGGGCGCCGACCTGTCGCAACGGTTCCTGCTCAAGTACGTCTCGCTCGAAGCGCACACCGTCTGCAACCAGTCGTGCTACTTCTGCCCGGTGTCGGTGGCGCCGCGCGAGGACTACTTCATGCCGACCGAGCTCTACGAGCGCATCGTCGGCGAGCTCGCGGCCTTCCGCGACACCATCGAAGCCGTGTTCATGATCAGCTACAACGAGCCGACCCTCGACAAGCGCTTCGTCGAGCAGGTGCGCGCCATCCGCGCCGCCGGCCTGCCGCCGGCCGCCCTCACCAACGGCACCGGCCTTTCCCCCAGCCGCATCGACGCGCTGGTCGAGATGGGCGGCCTGCGCTTCCTATCGATCAATTTATCGACCCTCGACGCCGAGAAGTACCGCGAGGACCGCGGCGGCGACCACCTGCGGCTGGTGCTGAAGAACCTCGACTACGCCAAGGACAAGCCGGTCGCCGAGCAGATGGACATGGTGGTGCTGGGCACCGGCGACGAGCGCCATCGCTCCGACTTCGCCGAGATCGAGCAGCGCTTCGCCGGCAGCCGCTTCAACGTCAAGTATTTCGTCGTCAACGACCGCGCCGGCTACCTCGACATCGGCCTCGCCACCAAGCACCGCGACCGCAAGCTGCGCGGCTGCGATCACGTCGGCTCGCGGCCGCTGCAGCACCTGCACATCAACCCGCGCGGCCTCTGCATCCTCTGCTGCCAGGACTACAGCGAGTCGGTGGTCGTCGGCGACCTCAACGCCAACAGCGTCCGCGAGGTGCTCACCGGGCCGGAGATGGCGCACCTGCGCCGCATGGTGTACGGCCTCGAGCCGGCGCCCGACAACTTCATCTGTCATAATTGCAAGTTCGCGCTGACCGAGTAGCCCTCCGGCCAGCATCCATGCCCCCGCTCGAGCTCCGCCTCGACCCCGCCCGCTTCCATGACGCCTACGTCGCGGCTTCGCCCTTCCCGCACGCCGTCCTCGACGGCCTGTTCGCCGACGAGGTCCTCGACGCGGTGCTCGCCGAGTTCCCGCGCCCCCAGGCGATCGACTGGGTGCGTTTCGACAACCCGACCGAGAAGAAGCTCGGCTACAGCTACAGGCAACCGCTCGGCGAGACCCTGCGCAGCTTCCTGTTCGAGATGAGCTCCGCGCCGGTCCTCGAGTTCCTGCAGCAGCTGACGGGCATCGAGGGCTTGATCCCCGACCCCTACTTCGGCGGCGCCGGGCCGCACCAGGTCGCGCGCGGCGGCTTCCTCAAGATCCACGCCGACTTCAACTGGCATCCGCTGCTGAAGCTCGACCGCCGCCTCAACCTGATCGTCTACCTCAACCAGGACTGGCAACCCGACTACGGCGGCCACCTCGAGCTCTGGAACCGCGACACCAGCCGCTGCGAGCAGCGCGTGCTGCCGCTCTTCAACCGCACCGTCGTCTTCAACACCACCGACACCTCCTATCACGGCCACCCGTCGCCGCTCGCCTGTCCCGAGACCATGACCCGCAAGTCCGTCTCCTTCTACTACTACTCGAACGGCAGGCCGGACGACGAGCGCTCCGCGCCGCATGACACGATCTTCAAGAAGACCCACGAGTCGGATTGATGACGCTTTGCCATGCGGCGTCAGTGATGCTTTTTTTCCCGGAGCCTTCCGTGCCCTGCGGCTGGCGTCGAGTCGAGATCCACTGCCAGCCTGCCTGTGCCCGGACCTCGAGCCCTGCGCACAGCGGTGCGCATTCAAGGGGCGGCGAGCCTGCCTCGCGCACCTGAGCAACCCGTGACGTCCGCGCTGCGCATCACCTACGTCTTCGAGACGATCGCGCTCTTCGGCGGCAACAAGGTGCCGCTCCACCAGGCCAACCTGCTGGTCCGCCGCGGCCACGACGTGACCGTGATCAGCGGCGGGCCGCCGGCCGATTGGTACCCGCTCGAGGCCCGCTTCGTCGAGCTCGAGCTGCCGCGCCTCGTCGAGTCGCCCGCCGCCCTGCCGCCGGCCGACGTCACCGTCGCCACCTTCTGGACCACCCTGGCGCCGGTCGCCGCCGCCGTCGCCGCCGCCGGCCGCGGCGAGGCGGTGCATTACTGCCAGGGCTTCGAGGCCACCTACACCCACAACCAGGCCGACCACCCGGCGATCCTCGCCGCCTATGCGCTGCCGCTCCCCGCCCTGGCGGTCTCCCCGCACCTCGCCCACCTGCTGCGCCATCGCTTCGGCCGCCCGGCGCGGGTCGTGCCGCAGCCCCTCGAACCGTACTGGTCGCCAGCCGCCGGCGACGCCCGCGGCGCCGAGCGGCAAGTGCCCGGCCGTCCGCCGCGCGTGCTCGTCGCCTCGCCCTTCGAGATCGACTGGAAGGGAGTGGCGACAGCGCTCGCGGCCGTGCGCCTGCTGCGCGACGCCGGCTGCGACTGCCGGCTGGTGCGCCTCTCGCAATGGCCGCTCGGCGACGCCGAGCGCCAGCTGCTGGAGCCGGACGAGTTCCACCATCACCTGCCGCCGTCCGAGGTGGCGCCTCTCGTCGCCGGCTGCGACCTTCTCCTCGCCCCCTCCTGGGAGCAGGAAGGGTTCGGCCTGCCGGTGCTCGAGGCCATGGCCTGCGGCGTGCCGGTGGTCGCCTCCGACGTCGCCTGCTACCGCGGCTATGCGGCGGGTGCCGCCACCCTGGTCCCCCACGACGACCCGGCCGCCTTCGCCCATGCCGCTCGCGCCCTCCTCGCCGACCCCGAATCCTGGCGCCGCGCCCGCCGCGCCGGCCTCGCGGCCGCCGCCGCCTTCTCCGAGGACCGCGCCGGCGCCGCCGCCGAGGAAGCCATCACCTGGGTCGCCGAAGGCCGCTGGCGCGCCGAGCTCCCCGCCAGGTCGACGGCCGATGCGGGTCTCGGCTGAGGCTACCTCGTCGCGAGCACCGGGCACTGGCTGCGTCCCGCACTCGATTCCGCGTATACTCGATCCGGTCGCCCGCGGCCTTGCGAGCGGATCGGATCGAGCGACGAACGACGCGATGCTCATGCAAGGCAAGCCTCTCCTGCGGTGGCGAGTGCCGGCTGCGCTGCGGGTCCTGGCCGTCCTGGCCGGCGCCGCGCTGCTCGCGGTGTTGCGCACGCCGCCCGCGGCGCAAGCCGCGCCCGCGGCGTCGCGCCACGAGGCCAGCGCCGCCAGCGGCGTCTCCGGCGCTGCCGCCGCGAGCTCCGGCGAGCCCACCGGCTGCGACGCCCCGTGGAGCTACGAAGGCCCGACCGGACCGCAGCACTGGGGCGACCTGAGCCCGTGCTATGCCGCCTGCTCGGCCGGCCTCTCGCAGTCACCGGTCGACCTCGGCGCGCTCGAGCCGAGTCGGCTGCGCACGGGCTTCTTCCACTACGGGCCGACGGCGATCGTGCTGCTCAACGACGGCCACACCATCAAGGCGGACTATCCGCCGCCCGCCGGCTACCTCGTCGACGGCGCCCGCTTCGACCTGGTCGAGCTCCACTTCCACCACCCCAGCGAGCACGCCTGGCGCGGCAAGCGCTACGCCATGGAGCTCCACCTGGTGCACCGCACCGCCGCCGGCCTGATCGGCGTCGTCGGCGTCTTCCTCGAGGAGCGCCGGAGGCCCGACAACCCCCTTCTCGAGGTGCTCTGGCAGAACCTGCCCACCACCAAGGGCGTTCGCACCTACCCACCGGTGCCTTTCGACGCCGCATCCCTCCTGCCGCCCGACCGCCACGGCATCCGTTACATCGGCTCGCTCACCACGCCCCCCTGCACCGAAGGCGTCCGCTGGTGGGTGCTCGACCAACCCATCCCCATCTCCAGCGACCAGCTGGCCCGCTTCGCCGCCCTTTTCGCCGACAACGCCCGCCCCCTCCAGCCCCTCAACGGCCGCAAGCTCCTCGCCGAGCGGCCGCTGCCGTAGCCAGCCCCCCGCGGAAGCGCCACGCGCAGGCCGCGAACAGCGCCGCGATCAGCGGAAAGACGAGCAGGCTCGCCTCCGGCCCCATCGGGCCGCCGGTGAGCCATGGCGGGCCGTGGAAGGAGGAGGCCAGCAGGTGGCCGGTGAGGGGCTTGCCGTCGTTGCCGGTGTTGGGGCCGCCGAAGACCGCCATGGCGAGGAAGTTCCAGCCGAAGTGGAAGCCGGCCGCCAGCCAGATGTCGCCGGTCAAGCGCACCGTGTAGCAGAGGAAGAGGCCTAGCAGGCCGGTCGAGAGCCCGTCCGCCCAGGTCTCCATCGGCTTGGTGAAGTAGTGCAGCATGCCGAAGAGCGTCGAGAGCGCCAGCGCCGCTGGCCAGAATCCGATGCCGCGGGCGAGGGTGAGCAGCGTGTAGCCACGAAAGAGAACCTCCTCGTTGACCCCCACCAGCAGGAACGCGAGCGCCCAGAGCACGGCGAAGCGCACCAGCTCGCCGCCGCTCTCGGCGAGGCCGGCGGCCGACCAGCCGCCCAACCACGCCACCCTGGCGTTCTCCTCCAACCACTCCGAGAGCCGCTCTTCACCAGATGCAAAGGTCAGCCGCTTTCCGCTCCCCACCCGGCGTAACTGGATGCCCAGTTGCTCCTCCAGGACGCATCCCAGGGAAAGCCTGAGCGTGGAACCTTCGGCATTGCCCCGCATGTGGTAGCGGATCCGGTGATTCAGCGACTGCCGGCTTGGGAGCTTACCGTTGGATGGCGGGGCCGATGGGGAGATGCCTATGTAGA
>DATDGZ010000115.1:0-10337 GCA_036521795.1 Thermoanaerobaculia bacterium
ATTCAGAGGTCTGCATAAGCAGGCAGGCACGCTAGCACAAATAAACCTCACATCAGCTGTTGCGGGTCGACGTCGACGGTGAGGTCGTAGGGAGGGTTCTTCGGCAGCGCCTCGGCCAGCAGCCGGCGCAGGTCGCGGATCGACGCGGCGCGCGCCAGGAGCTGGAAGCGCCACTCGCCCCGCAGGCGCTCGAAGGGGGCGGGAGCGGGGCCGGTCAGGCGGACGCCGCGGCCCAGGGGATGCGCGACGAGGGCGTCCGCCAGCTCCTGGATGCCTGCCTGGGCGCGCTCGCGCTTGCGGTCGCGCACCAGGAGCTGGACCATGCGGGTGTAGGGCGGGTAATGGAAGACGCGGCGGAACCGCATCTCTTCCGCCTGGAAGCCTGCGTCGTCGCCGGTCAGGGCGGCCTGGATGGCGTAATGATCGGGATGGAAGGTCTGGATGACCACCCGGCCGGGCCGGTCGCCGCGCCCGGCGCGCCCCGCCACCTGGGTCAGCAGGTTGTAGGTGCGCTCGACGGCGCGGAAGTCCGGGAAGCTCAGGTAGGTGTCGGCGGTGAGCACCGCGGTGAGCGAGACCCGTGGGAAGTGATGCCCCTTCGACACCATCTGGGTGCCGATCAGCACGCGCGTGTCGCCGCGCTCGAAGCGCTCCAGCACCGCCGCCAGGCCACCGGGGCGCCGCGTCGCGTCGCGGTCCAGGACGTCCACGGCGGCGCCGGGGAAGATCTCGCGGAAGTCCTCCTCCACCCGCTCGGTGCCGGCCCCGATCGGCTCGAGCGCCGCCTCCGAGCAGACCGGGCAGGCCTCGGGTGCGTTGATCGCCAGGCCGCAGTAGTGGCAGAGCAGGCGCCGGGCGCGGCGGTGATAAGTGCGGGGCAGGCCGCAGTCGGGGCAGCGCATCGCTTCGCCGCAGGCGCGGCAGAGCAGCATCGGCGCGTAGCCGCGGCGGTTGCGCAGCAGGATGACCTGTTCGCCCGCCGCCAGCGACACCTCGATCTCGCGGCGCAGGCGCGCCGAGAAGCACACGTCGCCGGGGCGCCGCCGGACCCCTTCCTCCTGGCGCAGGTCGACCAGGATCCCTTCCGGCAGTGCGCCCTGCCCCACCCGCGCCGTCAGCTCGAGAGCGCGAAGCTTGCCGCGCTCGACGTTGTAGCGGCTCTCGAGGCTGGGCGTCGCCGACACCAGGAGCGTCGCGGCGCCGGCACTGCGTCCCCGCACCAGGGCGAGGTCGCGGGCGTGGTAGCGCGGCGTGATCTCCTGCTTGTAGGCCGGGTCCTGCTCTTCGTCCACCACCAGCAGGCCGAGGTCGGCGACCGGCGCGAAGAGCGCCGAGCGCGGCCCCAGCACGACCATCGCCTCGCCGCGGCGCACCCGCTCCCACTCCTGGTTGCGCTCGCCCATGCCGAGGCCCGAGTGCAGGATGGCCAGGCGCTCGCCGAAGCGTTCGAGCACCGCGCGCGCCAGGGCGGGCACCAGGGCGATCTCGGGCACCAGCAGGATGGCGGAGCGCCCCTGGGCCAGGGCCGCGGCGGCGGCCCGCAGGTAGACCTCGGTCTTCCCCGAGCCGGTCATGCCGCGCAGCAGGATCGGCGTGAAGCGGCGGCTCGCGATCGCATCCACCACCGCGGCGACGGCGCTCTCCTGGTCCGGGCGCAGGCGGAACGGCGGCTCGCCGGCCGCGCCGGGTCCCTCTCCGGGAGCGCCTTCGGAGATCACTGCGGCCACTGCGATCGCCGCCGCCGCTGCGCCCGCCGCCGCCGGGCCGGGGGCGATGGCGATACGCGGCGACAGGCGATGGCGGTCGAGCGAGAGGCGCTCCACCTGGGTGAACCGGCGCAGCACGCCGCGGGAGACCAGCCGCGCGACGACGCCGGCGCCGCACGCGGCCGCCACCATCACCTCGGCGGTGGTCGCCGGCCGCCCCACCGCGGCCAGGTACTCGACCACCGCCAGCCCCTGGGGCGAACGGCCGGCCGCGGCGAGCCGGGCGGCGCCGTCGCCGGCCGTGGCCGCGAGCGCCGGCGCCAGCTCGACCG
The DNA here is from genome assembly GCA_036521795.1 of Thermoanaerobaculia bacterium. Lineage (GTDB taxonomy): Bacteria > Acidobacteriota > Thermoanaerobaculia > Multivoradales > UBA5704 > JASLEW01. The sequence goes on from DATDGZ010000115.1 coordinate 2,039, forward strand.
CTTGCACGTAGCGCGGCGACCGGCCCTGGGAGGCGCGCGTGTCTTCGCCGGCGACGCGGCCCGCCGCCTCGAGCTCCGCGAGCACCGGATCGAGATCGGGCAGGCCGAGGCGCGCCTGCAGGTCGGAGACGGTGAGCCTGCCACCCTCGCGCAGCGCCTCGATCACCAGGGACTCGAGCTCGCCCCGCGGTGGCGCCAGCGCGCCGCCGTCGGTCAGCCAGACGCGCCGGTCGCCCCAGGGCTCGAGATTGGCCGGCAGCATCGAGCGCAGCACCTCGCCGAGCGGCGCCAGGTAGTAGTCGGCGGTGAAACGCGCCAGCGCCAGCAGGTCGGCTCCCAGCACCGGCTCGCGGTCGAGCACGCCGTCGAGCCAGCGCACGGCGACGCCTGGCGGCGGCTCCTCCCGCCTGCCGACGACGATGCCGATCAGGCGCCGGTTGCCGATGCGCACGCGGGTGCGCACGCCCGGCACGGCGATGCCCTGCCAGCCCGGCGGCACGGCGTAGATCAAGGGCTCCGGCAGCGGCACCGGCAGCGCAACCTCGGCATAGCAGGCTGCCGTTCCCGCCGGCGCGAAACCCGCCGGCTCCTGCCGCTCCTGTCGCCCCTGCCGTTCCTGTCCCTCGGCCGCTTCGCCCGGCGGCGCGGCCGGCGAAGGGTCCTCCGGTTGCTGGCCGTTGCGTGCGCTCACGTGGTCCTGCCCTCATGCATCATGACGGATTCTCTGTGCCCTGCCGCGCTGTCGGGCTGGCGGCGGGCAGGATCTTCACCTTCAGACGGGCGGGCTGGCGGCGCCGCGGGCGCGGCAGGCGTCGGAGCAGAAGATCTCGCCGGCGGCTCCGGTCAGGATGCGCGCGCTCGGGACGTGCACCCCACAGGCGTTGCATCGCACCAGGGTCAGCAACGGCGGCTCCGGCGCCGTGCCGGCGGCACTCGCGGCCGGCGGGCGGGACGGCTGGCGGCGAGGGTCGGCAGCATCGGCAGCATTGGCCGGCGGCGTGCCCGCCGATCGCCAGCCGCGGATCAGCTGGCTCCACACCAGCCAGACGAGGAAGGTCAGGAGAGCGAAGTCGAGCAGCCGGATGAGCGCCAAGCGGCCGGCCTTCCTTCCTCGTGGGCGGCCGCGGTCATCGGCCGCCGCCAGTGCCGCTCGCGCCGCCGCCGGCGCCCGCGGTCCCCGCGGCACGCCGGCGCTGCAACGCGGCTCCCAGCTGCACCACCTCGGGCTGACCCGGCGCCAGCGCCTGCAAGCGGCCGAACGCCTGATCCGCCGCGGCGGTCTGATTGAGGTCGAACGCCAGCACCACCACCTCGGCGAAACGCGACTTCCAGTGCCCCGGCGCCAGCCCCTCGGCGTGGCGGAACTGCGCCAGCGCGGTGTCGAACTGGTGCAGCTGCCGGTAGCAGGTCCCGAGATCGGTCAGCACGTCCGGGTTCGGGCCGCGCAGCCCGATGTACTGGGTGTAGAGATCCTTGGCGCGGGCGAAGTTGTTGATGTCGAAGTTGAGGTTGGCGAGCTTCAGGACCGCGTCGGCATCCTTGGGATGGGTCGCCACGTAGTCGCGCAGCTGCTGCACGGCGGCCATCGCCGGCGGGGGTGAGCCCCCGGCCGCGGCGCCGCCCCCGCCGCCGGCCGCGCCGCCGCCGGTCGCGCCACCCTCCGTGCCGGCCGGAGAGCTGCCGCCGGCCGATGCGGCCGTGGCGGCATCGTCCGCAGGGGCGCCGGCGCCACCGTTCTCGGCGTCCGGAGCGGCCGCGGAGGTCACCACCGCTCCCTCGCCGGGCAGGCGGCGCAGCGGCTGGTGCGCCACCATGACGTCGTGCAGCACGTAGCCGACGATGAACCCGACCAGCAGGCCCATGACGACGGAGATCGCGTTGTCCTTGTTCACGAGGCGCCGGCGCGCGAGCGTGATGCGAGCGTGATGCTGGTGTCCCGCTCTCGGGCCACTAGCTCGCTGCCTTGGAGGTCCGCTGCCGCTTCTCGAGGCTGGACGTGAGGGCCAGCTCGACGAGGTCTTCCGCCTCCCGCTCCGAGATGCCCTTGACGTGCGCCACTTCGCTGACGATGAAGTACTTGGCGCGCTCGTACATCTTCTTCTCGCGGAACGACAGGCTCTTGCGCTGGCTCACCAGGCGAAGGTTCTTCAGCACCTCCGCGACCTCCGTCAGGCGGCCGGTCTTCATCTTGTCCAGGTTCTGCTTGTAGCGCCCCTTCCAATCCTTGTAGGTGTCGATGTTGCCGTCCTCGAGGATGTCGAAAAGCGCCCGGACGTCGCGGGTGTGGCAGAGCGGCCGCAGGCCCACGAGGTCGAGGTTCGCCTTCGGGACCATGACCTTGGAATTGTTCGACAGCAGGCGAAGATGAAAATAAAGCTGCTCCACCCCGTCCATGTGGCCCGCCTCGATCTTCTCGACCAGGGTGACGCCATGGTTGGGGTAAACCACCTTCTGACCGATCCTAAATGTCACGCCTGTGCCCCCTTGCATGAGGAAGAACGCCGGAGCTGTAAGTAGCAAGTCACTGAGGGACCAACGCTTACGAGTGTAACTTATACACCATCCGGAGCGCTTCGTCAACCTCGTCCGAGGCTCGGCGGCCCGCGCGGGCCCTCGCGCACCCCGCGAACGGCAGCTCCATCCCCGGGTATTTTACCGCAACAAGGGGCCGATTACCGCCTGTCTTCCGCCCCCACCACCCTGCCCTCGAGCTTGCGGGTCAGGAGTCGGGGCACCGGTGGCAGAGCGGGAGCCGCTGCTCGCGGCGGATGAGGCGGCGAAAGGCGCGGAAGCGCTCACCGTTCCAGACCTCGGCGAAGCCCTCTTCGAACACGTTCCCCATGTCGAGGGTGAGGCAGGGATAGAGGCGGCCGCGCGGATCGACGAAGGCGTAGTTCTCCATCGTCGTGCAGGCCAGCCGATCGTGGCGGCGGTACTCGGTCTCGCCGTAGTAACGCACCATCTCCTCGACCGGAAGGTCCGGGTGGGATTCGATCGTGAACGGGTACTGCCGGCCGCGAATGGCTTGCAGCTGAGCGGCGAGGATGGCGCCGTCGATCTTCGGCAGCGTGTCGCGGGTGTAGGACGCATCTTCGGCGCGGAAGAACACGGGGTCGGGCATCGCCTCGCGCAGCAACTCGAACGACTCGCGGCGCTGCGCGGAGGAGAACCAGATGAGGTGCTGAAAGCGCAGCTTGTCGACGCTCCAGGACGCCAGCTCGTCCGCCCAATCGGCGAGGTGAGCGTAGGTGCCCTCGTGGACCGTGGTGTAGATCTCGACCAGCGGCGTCCGCGAGCCGAGGCGCTCCTTGGCCGCGGCCAGATCGAGCAGGCCGCGCCGCACGGTGGCGAGCGTGTCGCGCCCCCGCGCCGCGTCGTTGACCGGACCGTTGGTATCCAGCGAGATGCCGACCGCGAGCAGCCCGGAGCGGACGACGTCCTCCGCCTCCCTGGCGAGACGCATGCCGTTGCTCACGGCCGTGCAATTCAGCCCGTGCTCGCGGGCGTGCTCCACGACCCGCCGCCACTCGGGATGGATGAAGGGCTCGCCGCCGAAGAGGCGGATCATCGGGCGGAAGGCGGCCACTTGGCCGATCAAGCGGAGGGCGGCGCCGGTGTCCATGAAGTGCGCCGGGGCGGGCACGGTGGCGTCGTCGCCCCAGATCGGACAGTAGCTGCAGCGCAGGTTGCAGGCGTCGGTAAGGAGGAGATCGATCCCCCAGGGAAGGGCGGCATGGCCACGCCGCCGACGGTAGGCGTCGACGAGACTCGACATCTGCGTAATCGACGTTATGGTACAACGGCATTGCGAGGCTGTCAAAGGGCAGGACCTTGACCCCCTTGACCCCTCGACCTGAAACCCTGCTAGGCTTGGGAGATGTTGAAAGCTTCAACATGAGGAGACGTCTCATGCCGACCAGCACCGTCAATTTCAGCGTACCGGCAGAGGTCAAGCGGGCCTTCAACGAGGCCTTCGCCGGGGAGAACAAGAGTGCCGTGATCGCCCGCCTCATGGAGCGGGCGATCGAGGAGCGGCAGCTGCGGCTGCGGCGTGCCGCCGCCATCGACGCCCTGCTCGACCAGCGGCGGGCGCAGCGCCCGGTCACCGCGGCGAAAGTGGCCGCGGCCCGCCGCGCGGGACGTCCATGAGGGTCGTGGTCGACGCCAGCGTCGTGGTGAAATGGGTCCTGCCCGACCCGGAGCGCGAGGCCATGACCGGCGAGGCCCTGGCCCTGCTGCATGCCATCCGGTCAGGAGACGTGGAGCCCATTCAACCGCCGCATTGGCTCGCGGAGGTCGCGGCCGTCCTGGCCCGTCTTCGCCCGGCGATCGCCGAATCGACGCTCGACGTCCTCGACGCCATCGAGCTGCCTGTCGCGGCGGATGCCGCGGTCTACCGGCGAGCAATCCGCCTGGCCGCCGAGCTCGGTCACCACCTCTTCGACACGCTCTACCACGCGGTGGCGCTCGAGCGCGAAGCGCTGCTCATCACCGCCGACGCCCATTACCAGCGCAAAGCGCTTCACCTCGGCGCCGTCGTGGGCCTGGCAGGCTGGAGCGAGGCCGCCGGGGTATGAAAATGAATTTGAGATCTTCGTCGACCGGATCTTCGGCGGCAGGGCGCGGATGCCAGGTGGGATAGACTCGCGGTTCATGGCACCTTCTTCACCGCAGGCGTTCCGCGAATACCATCTCGAGCGCGATGCCGCGAAGCTCGCGCGACGCGAGGATCATCGCCGAGAGGTGTTGGCGCGGGTCCGTGAGGTTGTCACGCGGGTCGCTCCAGCGCATCCGGCCATCCGCGCCGTCTACCTCTTTGGCTCGCTCCTCGAGCCGGGTCGTTTCTCCTCCGCGTCGGATATCGATCTGGCGGTGGACTGCGACGACCTTGCGGCCGAGACTCCCTTCTGGCGAGATCTGGAAAAAGCCCTGAGTCGCAACGTCGATCTACGCCCGCGGGGAGGGGCCGTCGCCCGCGCCGTCGCGGCACACGGAGAGCGCTGCTATGCGCGAGAGGCTGATTCTCCTCGAAGCTAGCGTCCGCGGAGATCTGGAGGTGATCGACGAGCTCTACGCCGCCTTGGGCAGAGGTGCGGCCGGCAGCGATGCGCCTGAAGAGCGGCTGATCGTGAGCGCCTACCTGCTCCACAACCTCTACACCGCTTTCGAGAACGTCTTCCGCAACATCGCCCTCGCCTTCGAGAACGCCCTCGACGACCGGTCCGGCTGGCACCGGCAGCTGCTCGAAAGAATGCGTCTCGACCTCGGTCCGATACGGCCAGCGGTCATCGACGATGCCGCCTACGTCGCTCTCGATGAGCTCCTCCGCTTCCGCCATCTCTTCCGGTCCGCCTACAGTGCGCGCCTCGACGCGGGCAGGCTTGCGCTGGTCTTGCGGGCGGCCGAGGAACTGCGCCCCCTCTACCGCCCACAGATCGAGCGCTTCCTGGAGTTCGTGAAGGCAGGTGGTTGAGGGCCCCCTATAGGAGGCTGACTCGATGCGAATCGCCCTTCGTCGTCTGGTGCCACTGCTGCTCGTTGCTGCCCTGACTGCCCCTGCGGCGAACGGCCTGTCGCCGGCCATTCCGCCTGCCAAGGAGGCGAAGATCCGCAGGGTCCTCCAGCTCACCGGCTCAGCACAGCTCGGCACGCAGGTCACCAACCAGCTGCTGGAGAGCTTCAAGACCGCCATGCCGCAGGTCCCGGCGGCGTTCTGGAGCGACGTCCAAAAGGAGATCCGTCCCGACGACTTCGTCAATCTGGTCATTCCTATCTATGCCCGCCATTTCTCCGAGAGCGACCTCGATGGCCTGATCGCGTTCTACTCGAGCCCGCTCGGTCAGAGAGTGACCCATGAGATGCCGGCAGTGACGTCCGAGTGCGTTGTCACGGGGCAGGAGTGGGGCCGCAAGCTCTCCAACCAGATCCTCGCCCGCACCAAGCAGAAGGGGTATCAGCCGAGGAGCTGATAGGGGCGCGGCCGGAGACGGACTCGGCGACTCAGCGGCTGGCCGCGTCCACGGTCAGGACGCCGATACGCGCGAGGTCGTCCAGGTACTCCGCGACCTCGGCGAGCGGCACCGGGCCGTAAATGGCGGCGAGGGCGTCGCAGATCTGGCTCACCGAGCGCCGGCCGTCCACGAGATTGAGGGCCTCGTAGGCGTAGTCCGAGCCCCACAGACCCTGGTGCGCAAGCAGCGCCGGCGAGGTGAGGTGAAGGTGTCCCGCGTGGTCCTCGAAGTAACTGTAGCCGAAGCCGGACATCGGACCCTTGGGCTCGGGGTTGCGACGGTAGACGGGCGTCGGCGGAGGATCGTACTGCACGTCCGCCGCAGCGAGGGGCGGGATCCGGGCGGCCTGCTCGAGGGTCTCGAGGAAGAGCCCCGCGGCCTGGCGAGTTCCGGGTGGCACCGACGCGAACGCGCCGATCGAGTCGGCCACTCCGTGCTCGTACGCGAAATGGAAGCGCAGCAGTGCCGCGGCGTCGTCGCGGTCGCCGCGAGCCGCGAGCTCGGCGCTGCGCGCTAAGGCCGCCGCCGTGCGCTCGAGCGCGTGCCGGCGCATCACCTCCCACAGCGCGGGCACCTGGGCCTCGTCGAGCCGCGCCAGGTAGTAGGCGCTCGCCGCGCCGATGAAGGCGGCGCGCAGCAGCTTGGTGGCGTCGATGTTCGCCAGGGCGTCGGCGTGGGTGTGGATGGTGCGGTCCGGCCAGTCGTTTAGGTAGATCGCCGGCACGCGGAAGGAGCCCTCCGACCAGACCTCGTGATCGCTCCCCGGCGTGAACTCGACCACCTCGGCCTGCAGGGCCCGCTTGCCGCCCTCCGGGTCGACCAGCGGGTAGGGCGCGCTGCCCGTGGCCGCGAACAGGTCCGACTGGGCGTTCACGAAGCGGCCGAAGGCCTCGCCGACGTCGTTGACGAAGCTCGCCAGGCTGCGCGGCGAGCGGGTGAGGTGGAAGACGGCGCCGGTCGCCCCCGCCTCTCCACCCACCATGTCCATGTGCACCACTGCGCGAGCGTGCGCGGCGATCGCGGGCCGCGCGTTGAGCAGCGCGATCGTGCCCTCGACCTCGGGCGGCCAGACGAAGCGCACGGTGCGGCGCGGCGGCGCGAGCTTCCCCTCGTGGATCAGCTTGCCGAGGGTCCGTCCCACCTCGAGTATCGTGGCGCACCCGCTGGCGTTGTCGTTGGCGCCTGGCTGCTGGTGGTCCAGGTGGCAGGAGAGGACGATCTCCTGGCCTGCGACCGCGGGGTCTGGATCGGCGCCCGGGATGACGGCGGTGACGATGTCGTAGCTCCCCGGATGCTGGCCCGCCTCGACCCGCGCGCGTAGCCGGACGGTGCCGCCGCCGGCAAGGCGCCGCTGCCAGGCGCGCGCCTGCTCGAGCGAGACCATGAAGGCGAAGATCCGGGGCGGCGGGAAGGTGGCGAGATGCCCCCAGCGCACCAGGTTCTCGTCCTCCCGCCACCAGGCGGTGACCTGGTTCTGGGCGTACGAGACGATGCCGGCGGCGCCGAAGCGATCACTCGCCAGCGCGGCCACCGCGCCCGGCTGAGCGGCGGCGAGCACCAGCTTCCCGCGCACCTCCTTGCCCTGGTAGTCCGTCTCGGCCGTGCCCTCGCCCACGTCGACCAGCTCGGCGGCGACCTCGCCCGCGGCGCTGTCTTCCGCCAGCACGATCGGGCGCGCTGCCCACGAGGCGATGCGTTCGCCGTCCACCCAGCGCGCCGCCCCGGCGGCGCCCTCCTGCCGCTGCTCCCAGAGCTCGGCGAAGCTCGCGTCCCAGGCAGGGCGCGAGCGCTGGGTGCCGTAGAACACCTTGCCGTCCGCCGGCAACGCCGCCCTGGGCTGGAAGACCTTTGAGTCCGAGCCCTCGTCCAGTCCTGGAACCAAAGGGACCACCTACCAGAACTACGATCCCTTCGGCCGGCCCGGTATGACCGTCGCGGCCGACGGCAAGCCGACGTATTTCACCTATCACGGCACGCGGGCGGTCGTACGCACGGAACGCGTCTGGAACGGCACTCGAGAGGCCCCCGTCCTGACCACCGATGAATACGATGGCCTGGGCAGGCTGCGCCAGGTGAAGGAACCCGATGGCACCTCGACCCGCTATGCATATGACACCGAAGGCAACCTCGAGATGGTCACCAGCCTCGACGGTGCGGGCCACCATCAGCTGCGGACCTTCCACTACGACGGCCGGGGCTTCCTTACCCGGGAGGTGCAGCCGGAGAGCGGCATCTCTACCTATCAGTACGACGCCCTGGGGAATGTGATCAAGAGAACGACGCCCACC
>DATDGZ010000116.1:0-6878 GCA_036521795.1 Thermoanaerobaculia bacterium
AGGGGCCCCACCGCCTGCACCCGTCTCTCCGCTTCCATGGCGCGCCAGGTGAGCTCGGCCCGGAAGCGGTCGTAGAGGCTCTCCGGCGAGTTCTCCCAGATGCCGGCGAAGGCCTCGTCGAAGCCGCGGCCGGCGCGCGCGGTCATCCTGGCCCAGAGCTTGCGCAGGCTGCCCGGCCCGGCGCGCTGCTCGAGCCATTCGAGGAAGGCCGAGCCCAGCAGGTAGGCCATCGACATGCCGCGCCAGGCCTGCGAGTCGGACGCCAGGCGCGCGTAGCCCGGCAGCCGGCCGGCCTGCGCCCAGCGCCGCAGGATCGCCGCCCGCAGGTCGCTGTTCGGCCGGCCGGCCGCGGTGAGCCGCCCCTCGACGACCGTGGCATAGCCCTCCACCACCCAGCGCGGCGCCAGCGCGATCGGGCCGACCGGCAGCACGCTGGCGAGCAGGGGGTTGCGCGACGGCCGCAGCAGGTGGACGAGATGGGCTTCCTCGTGCGCCACCAGGTCCTCGATCGAGTCCCGGTAGTAGCCGATCTCGGAATCGGGTGGCGGCGGCGTGGTCCACAGCACCAGGCGCGGCCAGCCGCGCAGCGGCAGGGCCTCGCCGTTGGCGTCCGCCTGCGGATCGGAGACCACGACGTCGACGGCGTCCGCGGGTGCGTAGCCGATCTCGGCGATGGCGCGGTCGCGCACCGTCTCGAGCTCGGCGGCGGCGCGCTGCGCCCAGGCCGCGTACGGCTTCGGGTAATGCACCCGGTAGTGGGGCGTGACCAGGGTCCGCCACGGGCCCGAGGGGCCCTGGCCCTCGCTGCCGGTGGCCGGCGGCGCCGCGGGCGGCCGCGGGCCGAGCGCCAGTGCCCGCGGCGGCCGGGAAGCCGCGGCGGCAAGCAGCAGGACGGCCCCGGCGAGAGCGGCGCCGCGGCGGCGGCGGCGGCGCGGCCGCTCAGACGGCGGGTTTACGAGGGGGCAACTCGCGGGCGTGCGGGTCGTCCTGAAAGCCGTGGTGATTGTGGCTGCCATCGCAGAAGGGCTTGTTGCCCGAGCCGCCGCAGCGGCAGAGCGTGATCACGGTGCGGCCGGCAAGGCCGTAGGCCAGGCCCTCCGGATCGAGGAGCTGCAGGTTCTCTCCTTCGACGCGCAAGGGACCGTTCTTCTGGACGGTCACTTTGAAATCGGCCATGGGCAATCCCTCGATCCTCCGCTCTCCTCGCCCGGAGTTTCTTCCAGGGTGCGGCAAGAGTCGCCCAACTGGAGCCCGCCGTCAACTCCCCGGGACCCCCGGCGCCCTCCACCCCGGGGTGGCGGGGCGGGCGCCGGGGGTCCCGACGTGGCAGAATGCAGGGAAAATCGCACAGCGCAAGTCAAATGGAGGCACGGCATCCATGATCCCAGTCAAGCCCCACATCGCCGCCAAGGCGCACGTCAAGAGCATGGAGCAGTACCGGGAGCTGTACCGCCGCTCGATCGAGCAGCCGGAGGAGTTCTGGCGCGAACAGGCGGCGATCCTCGACTGGTACCACCCGCCGTCGTCGATCCTGGACGCCGACCTCGTGGAGGTCGATTTCTCCTGGTACTCCGGCGGCAGGCTGAACGCCTGCTACAACTGCGTCGACCGGCACCTGGCGGCGCACGGCGACCAGACGGCGATCCTCTGGGTGGGGGACGAGCCTGGCGAGTACCGCGGCATCACCTATCGCGAGCTGAAGCACCACGTGGCGCGCATCGCCAACGTGTTGCGCGCCCAGGGCGTGCGCAAGGGAGACCGGGTGTGCATCTACCTGCCGATGATCCCCGAGCTCGCCTACACCATGCTCGCCTGCGCCCGCATCGGCGCCGTGCACTCGGTGGTCTTCGCCGGCTTCTCCGCCGAGTCGCTGCGCGGACGCATTCTCGACGCCGGCTGCAAGATGGTGGTCACCGCCAACGAGGGGCTGCGCGGCGGCAAGCGCATCCCGCTCAAGGCGACGGTCGACCAGGCGCTGGAAGGACTCGAGATGGTGGAGCGGGTGCTCCTCGTCCAGCGCACCGACCGCGAGGTGCCGATGCAGCAGGGCCGCGACCTGCGCCTGGAGGAGGAGACGGCGAAGCAGCGTTCCACCTGCCCGATCGAATGGATGGCGTCGGAGGACCCGCTCTACATCCTCTATACCTCGGGCTCGACCGGCCGGCCGAAAGGCGTGCTGCACACGACCGGCGGCTACATGGTCTACGCGGCCCTCACCCACAAGCTGGTCTTCGATCTGCAGCCCGACGACATCTACTTCTGCGCCGCCGACGTCGGCTGGGTGACCGGCCACAGCTACATCGTCTACGGCCCGCTGGCCAACCGCGCCACCACGGTGATGTTCGAATCGATCCCCACCTACCCGGACGCCGGCCGCTACTGGCAGATCGCCGACGACATCGGGGTGACCAAGTTCTATACCGCGCCGACCGCCATCCGCGCCATCGCCCGTGCCGGCGACGAGTTCGTGAAGCGTTACCAGCGCACCTCGTTGCGCATCCTGGGCACCGTCGGCGAACCGATCAATCCGGAGGTCTGGACGTGGTACCACGACGTGGTGGGCGACGGGCGCTGCCCGGTGGTCGACACCTGGTGGCAGACCGAGACCGGCGGCATTCTGATCACGCCGCTGCCGGGCGCCACGCCGACCAAGCCGGGCTCGGCGACCCTGCCCTTCTTTGGCGTCCAGCCGGTGATCGTCGACGACGAGGGCAAGGAGCTGGAGGGCAACGGCGTCTCCGGCAACCTCTGCCTCAAGGGCACCTGGCCCGGGCAGGCGCGCACCATCTACGGCGACCACTCGCGCTTCCGCGAGATCTACTTCTCTCGCTTCCCGGGTCTCTACTTCACCGGCGACGGCTGCCGCCGCGACGAGGACGGCTACTACTGGATCACCGGCCGCGTCGACGACGTGCTCAACGTCGCCGGACATCGGCTCGGCACGGCGGAGATCGAGAGCGCCCTGGTGGCGCATGCCGCGGTGGCCGAGGCGGCGGTGGTGGGCTTCCCCCACGACATCAAGGGCACCGGCATCTTCGCCTACGTGCACCCGAACCCGGCGTTCGAGGGCTGGGAGCCGCACGAGCTGGTCGGGGCGCTCAAGGAACAGGTCCGCAACGCCATCGGGCCGATCGCCACCCCCGACCGCATTCAACTGGTGACCGGGCTGCCGAAGACGCGCTCGGGCAAGATCATGCGCCGCATCCTGCGCAAGATCGCCTCGTCGGAGTACGATGACCTGGGCGACATCACTACCCTCGCCGACCCCGCGGTGGTCGAGAAGCTGGTGTCGGATCACCGGCAGCACTCGGCGGTCTGACGCCTCCCGGGGAGTTGCGTCTTGCGGTGATCCGCCATGAGCTGCTCCACCGCCGCCGCCGGCCTGCTGCTCCTGGTGGCCGCCGCCCTGGCGCTCGCGGCCCTGCTGGCCTCCCGCGCCACCGCCGCGAGGTTGACGTCGCTCGCGGCCGAGGTCGAACGGCTGCGCGAGCTGTCCCAAGTCAGCGCCGCGAGGGTTGCCGGACTCGCCGCGGACGTCGCCCGTCTGAGCGTGCGGGAGGCGCGGGGAGCGCCGAGGGTCGAAGCCGCGCCAGGGGCGCCAGAGGCGCGGGCAGCGCCGAGGGTAGAAGTCGCGCCAGAGGCGCTAGGGGTGGTGACGGGGCCGGCGCCGGCCGCCATCTCGGATCTCGCGGCGGGCGCGACGACCACGAGGCCGAGCGGCGCGCCAGCCATAGCCGCACCGGGGCCGGCAGCGCAGCCCGGTCCCCTGCCGGCCGCCACCACTGCCGTCGCCGGCACCACCGCCACTGCCGCTGCCGCTGCCGCCACCGCCGCGGCCGCCGCCGCGGTCACCCCGCCGCCAGCCGCTGCTGCCGCAGCCGCCGCGCCGGCCGCTCCGAGACGCACCCCCTTCGAGGAGCTGGTGGGGGCGCGGCTGCAGGTGTGGATCGGCGCCATGGCGCTGGCGCTGGCCGGCGCCTTCCTGGTCAAGATCTCGTTCGAGCGGGGATGGATCTCGCCCCCGGTGCGGGTGGCGACGGGCGTCGCCTTCGGCATCGCGCTGCTCGCGCTCGCGGAAGGCTTGCGCCGCTCCTCGGGCCGCATCTCGGAGGCGCTCGCCGCGGCCGGCATCGCCGATCTCTTCGCCTGCTTCCTGGCGGCGGTGCACCTCTATCACCTGGTGCCGCCGGCCGCGGGCTTCCTGCTGATGGGCTTGACCACCGCCGTGGCGGTGGCCATGGCGCTCCGGCAGGGCGTCATGGTGGCGCTGATCGGCCTGGTCGGCGGGTTCCTCACCCCGGCGCTGATCCAGACCCACCAGCCCAGCGCTCGCAACCTCTTCGGATATCTGCTGCTGCTCATCGCCGGCTTGCTGGCGGTGGCATGGCGGCGGCGCTGGCGCTGGCTGGCGATCGCCGCCCTGGCCTCCGGCCTCCTGTGGGCGGCGGTGTGGCTGGCGCATCCGTTCCTCGGCGGCGACGCGGCGTGGCTCAGCCTGTTCCTCGTCGCCCTGGCGGCCGGCGCGACGCTGCCGCCGATCTCCAGCGGCGAGACTGGTCCCGGCGCGGGCCGGCCGGCGCCTGGTGGCGCCTGGCCGCCGAGAGCATCTTCCATGGCGATGCTCGCCGCGGCGCTGGCGGTGCTCGCGGGGACGGTGTCGCGCAGCGGCTACGCGCCCGCCGAATGGGGATTCCTGGCGCTGCTGGCCGCGGGCGCCCTCGCGCTCGCCTGGCTCGATCCGCGCTACCAGCCGCTGTCATGGATCGCCGCCGGCACGACCGCGGCACTGCTCGCCGCCTGGGGCCGGGAGCTGACGCCCGCCGACAGCGACCGCTTCCTGATCACCGCGCTCGCCGGCGGCGGACTGTTCGCGCTGGCCGGCTGGGCGGCGGCGCTCGCCGGGAGACCCTCCTGGCGGCCCACCGCCGCATGGTCGAGGAAAGGCAGGGAAGGCGAGGAGTGGAGAGAGCCGGCCGGCAACACCTTCACCGAGGCCGGCCCGTGGGCGGCGCTGTCGGCCGCCGCCGGGGTGCTGTTCTTCCTCGTGGCCTGGCACTCGGCGCATGTCGCCGCCGGCTGGCCCTCGGAGGCCTGGGCCGGGGTGGCGCTGGCCGCGGCGGCGCTCTACCTGGCGGGCGCCGTGCCGGTGGCGCGGCTGCGCCGGACCCGCGGCGGGCTCGCGCCCGCGCTCGCCGCACTGGCCGTCGCCGTGACCAGCCTGGTCAGCATCTCCGTGCCGCTGGCCCTCGGCCGCGAGTCGTTCGCCGCCGCCTGGGCGCTGGAGGCCGCGGCGCTGGTCTGGCTCGCCGGCCGCCTCTGCCTGCCGGCGCTGGTCGTCCTGGCGCGCCTGCTGGCGCCGGTCGCGGTCCTCGGCGCCCTGCTGTCCGGGGCGGAAGAGCGGGCGCGCGGCCAGGCGCCGCTGTGGAACGAGTTGCTCTACGCCTACGGCGTGCCGTTGCTGGCCTTGGGGTGGGCGGCCTGGATGGCGCGCCGCGACAGCCCGCTCCTGCGGCGGCCCGAGCGCCCGCTGACCTCGCCGCTGCGCCTCGCGGCCGAGCTCGAGTGGCAGGCGGTGGCGCTCGGCTTCGCGCTGTTGACGCTCGAGATCCGCCAGCTGTTCCAGCCGGCCGCCCCGTGGCCGGAAGCGAACGCGGCAGCCGTCCAATGGGACCTGGCGCGAGCCGGGGCGCTCGCCTGCTCCTGGCTGCTCTACGGCCTGGCGCTGCTGTGGGCCAACCGGCGCTTGGCCCGCGGGCAGACCCGGCGGTCGCTCGAGCTCGCCGGCCGCCTGGTGATCCTGCTCGGGCTGGCCGCCGTCCTCGCCGGTCCTTGCCTGGCCGACAATCCGCTCTGGGACCACCAACTGGTGGGCGCGACGCCCCTGCTCAACGTGCTTGCCGCCGCCTACGCCCTGCCGGCGATCCTCGCCATCGCGGCCGCCGCCGAGGTGCGGCGTCATGGCGGCCGCCGGCTTCCCCTGCTGGCCAGCACCGTCGCGCTGCTGCTCGGCTTCGTCTGGATCTCGCTCACGGTGCGCCAGCTCTTCCATGGCGCGTTCCTCGACCGCGCCCCGGCCGGCGCCCCGGAACGCTATGCCTACTCGGCCGCGTGGGTGCTGTACGGCATCGGCCTGCTGCTCGCCGGCATCGCCCGGCGCGGCCCGATCCTGCGCTTCGGCTCGCTCGCCGTCATGCTGCTGGCGGTGGCCAAGGTCTTCCTGTACGACACCGCCCGGCTCTCCGACCTGTATCGCGTCCTCTCCTTCCTGGGGCTCGGCGCGAGCCTGCTGCTGCTGGGGTTCCTCTATCAACGCCACGTCTTTCGACCGGCCGGCGGCGAGGAGACCGGCGCGTGAGCCACACGAGGGCACGCGCGCGGCGGACCTCGTGGGCCTCGCGGACGCTCGCCGGCGCCGCGCTGGGGCTGACGGCGCTCGCCGGCGCGGCGGCGAATGGCGCTGACGTGCGGCCGGCGGCGCTGCAGGGGACTCCCTACTCCCGCCCCGTGGACGTGCCGGCGGCCGGCTGGGTGCGTGTTCCTCTCGATCTCGCGGCGCTGCGGCACATCGGTCTCGCCAGCAGCCTGCGGGTCACCGCTCCGACCGGCGAGGAGCTGCAGCGATGGACGGCGCCCTGGAGCGCCGACGGCGAGCGCCGGGCGGTGAAGGTGCTCGAGGTGGCCAAGGGCGATCGCGGCTGGACCCTGCGCCTCGACGCCGGTCCCGAGCCGCTGGTGCACGAGCGGCTGCTGCTCGATTTCGCCCGCCTGGCCACGGTTCCCGACGTCGCCCTCGACGCCAGCCAGGACGGCAAGAGCTGGGAGCCGCTGGTGGCCGGCGATCTCTTCCGGCTCGGCAGCGGCGAAGGGCTGGCGCGCAC
>DATDGZ010000117.1:0-26819 GCA_036521795.1 Thermoanaerobaculia bacterium
GCGTCACCAGCGTGTCCGGGGGAGCGCCGGTCGGCGTCCAGGTGGCGCCGCCGTCCGCGCTGCGATAACCGGCGGCATAGATCCGATGCGCCGGGCCGACGGCAATCGGCGCGCCACCGGGACCGGCGTGGGTCCAGGTGCGGCCGCCGTCGACGCTGCGGAAGGTCGCCGTGCCGTGGGTCCCCGGCGCTACGCCGCTGTAGCCGAAGGCGAAGAAGGCGGCGCCCGGAGGATTCGGGTCCACTGCCAGCTGCAGGGCGTCGATGATCTCGACATCGGCGGGGAGACTGGGGATGTCGCCGGTGATGTCCGACCACGATGCGCCGCCGTCGGCGCTGGCCAGCAGACCGAGCCCGGTGGTCTCGCGAGTGACGACCGCGAACAGATTGCCGTGCACCGGGTCGGCGGCGAGCTGGATACCGAAGCCGTCGGCGTCCTCGTGGAGGTAGGCCCAGCTGTCGCCGCCGTCGTTCGAGGCGTAGATCTCGAAGTAGTCGGCGGCATAGACGGTGCCGGGCCTGGCCGGATCGATCAGCAGGCTGCTCACCGCGCTGAACCCGAGGTTCTGCGCCGGGAACGGGGTCGCCTGCCAGGTCGCGGCGGCGTCGACGCTCTTCCAGACGCCGGTCAAGGCCGCTGCATAAAGAGTCGACGGGTGCAGCGGGTCAATGGCGAGGGCCACCATGCGGTCGTCGGTCAGGCCGCGGCTCGCATGGCTCCAGGTGGCGCCGCCGTCGAGGCTCTTCCAGACCCCACCCTGGGTCGAGCCCGCGTAGACCACCCGCGGGTTCGAGGGGTCGACCGCCACCGCGCCGACCGGCCCGCCGTCCGGCCCCAGCGAGCTCCAGAAGCCGGACCCGGCGTGCAGCGGCGCCACGGCCGCCCAGCCCAGCAGAGCGGCCAGCCCGCAGACCAGGAGCGGCGCCTGGGCCGGCCGGCTTGATCGGAGCGTCCCGTGCAGAAATCGGAACTGTCGCATCGGTGTTCCTCGCCAGGCGTGCGAACCACGGCAGGATGCCGCGCATCGCCTCAACCGCTCTGCGGGAACGTATCATTAGAGTGTCGAGGTGTCCAGGAGCTCAGGCGCCCACGCTGCAAGCCTGCCGGCGCCGCTTGCCGGCGAGCGGGCGGCCGGCTCCGGCGACCCTGGCGACCCCTTCCCCCTTGGCGCTCGCCGTGCTCGCTGCCACCAGGTTGACGCATGCGGTACAGTGGCGGCATGGAGAAGGGAGCGCGCACCGGAGCGCCAGCCGCGAAGGGCCGCGGCGCCGTCCAGAACCCGGCCAACCGCTTCGAGCGCCTGCGCGTCGAGATCGACCCCGAGGTCCACGCCGCCGCCGCCCCTGGCTCGGTCGACGCGGACGACGCGATCGACACCGCCGGCGCGGCCGGCGCGGCCGGCGCGGAGGACGGCGGGCGGGTCGCCACGGAGTTCCTGCGCGACACCTCGCGCTCCCTGATCACCCACAACGACAGCCCCGACATCCCCTTCTCGGTCTCGCTGAACCCGTACCGCGGCTGCGAGCACGGCTGCATCTACTGCTACGCCCGCCCGACGCACGAGTACCTGGGCTTCTCGGCCGGCCTCGACTTCGAGAGCCGCATCATGGTCAAGGAGGATGCGCCGCGGCTGCTGCTCCGCGAGCTCGCCTCGCCGCGTTGGCAGCCGCAGACGCTGGTGATGAGCGGCGTCACCGATCCCTACCAGCCGGTCGAGCGTCGCCTCGGCATCACGCGCGGCTGCCTCGAGGTGCTCGCCGCGGCGCGCCATCCGGTCGCGGTGATCACCAAGAGCGAGCTGGTGACCCGTGACCTCGATCTGCTCGTCGAGCTCGCCAGGCACCAGGCGGCGCGGGTCTTCCTCTCCATCACGACGCTCGACGGCGAGCTGGCACGGCGCATGGAACCGCGCGCTTCCCATCCGCGCGAGCGGCTGAAGGCAGTGGCCCGGTTCGCCGCCGCCGGGGTGCCGGTGGGGGTGATGGTGGCGCCGGTGGTGCCGGCGATCACCGATCACGAGATCCCGGCCATTCTCGAGGCGGCGGCCGCCGCCGGCGCCCGCGCCGCCGGCTACGTCATGATGCGGCTGCCCGGGGCGGTCGCCGGCCTGTTCGAGGCCTGGCTCGAGCAGCACTTCCCGGACCGCCGCGAGAAGGTGCTGCATCGCATCCGCGAGCTGCGCGGCGGCCGGCTGAACGATCCCCGCTTCGGCAGCCGGATGCGGGGAGAGGGCATCTTCGCCCAGCAGATCGCCGCACTCTTCGCCTCCGCGCGCCACCGCCACGGCCTCGATCAGCCGCTGCCCGAGCTCTCGGCTGCCGCGTTCCGGCGCCCCGGCCAGACCGCGGCGGCCGAACGGGCCGCCGCGCAGCTGTCGCTGTTTGGCTGACTCCGCGGCGCCCTTCCGGCCCCGCGACCCGTTCCTTGGAGACCGTCATGATCGCGATGATCGCCGATGCCCAGCGCCGCACGATCCCCGCTCGGACAGCCCGCGCCGCCCGCGCCGTCCTTGCCGCCCCTGCGATTGCCGCCCATGCTGCGATTGCCGCGATTGCCGCGATTGCCGCGATTGATGCGCTGGCCGCGATGGCCGCGGTGGCCGCGCTGGCGGCGCTGGCGGCGATTGCCGCGCTGGTCGCCTTGCCGGCGATGGCCGTTGCCGCCGCCGCCCCCCCCGTGGACGTCCTGCCGACGCCCGCGACCATCGTCGCCCGCCACGTGCCGCCGATCCCGCGCGCCGCGGTCGAGGCGCTGCAGCCCTACGAGAACATGCGCAGCGCCGCCTTCGTGGACTGGCACCCGCGCGAGCGGCGCCTGCTGGTGCTGACGCGGTTCGCCCAGGCCGCCCAGCTGCACGAGGTGGCGATGCCGCTCGGTGACCGCACCCAGCTCACCTTCTACGACGAGCCGGTGACCACCGGCGCGTACCGGCCGAGCGACCCGTCGCAGATCGTGGTCTCGGTCAACGCGGGCGGCGCCGAGAACTACCAGTTGCTGCTGCTCGACCGCCGCGGCGGCCACGCCACCCGCTTCAGCGACGGCGTGCACCGCTACGAATCGCCGCTCTGGTCCCACTCCGGCAAGCTGCTCGCCTACGTCTCCAACGCCCGCAACGGCCGCGACTTCGACCTCTACACCGCCGATCCCGCGCGGCCCGGCAGCGAGCGCCTCGTCGCCGAGCTCGCCGGCCAGTGGACACCGCTCGACTGGAGCGCCGACGACAGCCGGCTGCTGCTCGGCGAGGACATCTCGATCGCCGAGTCCTACCTGCACGCCGTCGACCTGGCGACCGGCAAGGTGACGCTGCTGACGCCGCGGCGGAGCCGGGGATCGCTGCCGACCGTCGCCTACCAGGGCGGCCGCTGGGCCGCCGACGGCCGGTCCATCTACACCACCAGCGACAAGGAAGGCGAGCTCCTGCGCATGGTGCGGCTCGATCCCGCCACCGGCGTCGAGACCGCGCTCTCGGGCGACGTCCCCTGGGACGCGGAGAGCTTCGACCTGTCGAGCGACGGCGAGCTGCTCGCTTTCTTCGCCAACGAGGAGGGGATCAGCCGCCTGCACCTGCTCGACACCCGCACCGGCAAGGCGCTGCCCGCCCCCGAGCTGCCGCCCGGCGTCGCCACCCGGCCACGCTTCCGGCCTGCCGGCGCCGCCGGCGATCATCGCGGTGCGCACGAGCTGGCCTTTGCCGTGACCTGGGCGCGCGCTCCCCTCGACGTCTACTCCTACGACGCCGACGCCGGGCGCCTTGAGCGCTGGACCGCCAGCGAGACCGGCGGCCTCGACGCGGCGCGCTTCGCGGTGCCGAAGCTGGTGCGCTATCCGACCTTCGACGCCGCCGGCCGCCAGGGGAGCTCCCGCCGCACCATCCCGGCGTTCGTCTACTCCCCTCCCGCCGACCGCTTCCCGGGGCGGCGCCCGGTCATGATCAGCATCCACGGCGGACCCGAGGCGCAGACCCGTCCGCGATTCCTCTTCGAGCTCAACTACCTCGTCGACGAGCTCGGCGTGGCGCTCGTCATGCCGAACGTGCGCGGCTCCTCGGGCTACGGCAAGACCTACCTGACGCTAGACAACGCCGAGAAGCGCGAGGACTCGGTCAAGGACATCGGCGCGCTGCTCGACTGGATCGCCACCCAGCCCGACCTCGACGCCTCCCGTGTCATGGTGTCCGGCGGCTCCTACGGCGGCTACATGACGCTGGCCACGATGACCCATTACAGCCAGCGCCTGGCCTGCGGCTTCGATGCCGTCGGCATCAGCAACTTCGTCACCTTCCTCGAGCACACGCAGCTCTACCGCCGCGACCTGCGGCGGGTCGAGTACGGCGACGAGCGTGATCCGAAGATGCGCGCCTTCCTCGAGAGCATCGCTCCCGTCCGTCACGCCGGCGACATCCGCAAGCCGCTGCTGGTCGCGGCGGGCGCCAACGACCCGCGCGTGCCGGTCTCGGAGTCGGAGCAGATCGCCGCCGCGGTCGAGGCCAACCACGTGCCGGTCTGGTACGTGATGGCCAAGGACGAGGGCCACGGCTTCCAGAAGAAAGCCAACGCCGACTACCTGCGGACGGTGTCGATCGTCTTCCTCGAGACCTACCTGCTGGGCACGCCGCCGCAGGCAGGCGCCACCGCCACCGCCGCCGCGCCCCCCGGCGGACGCTGACGCTGAGGCTGGCGGCTAACCTGGATTCGAGCTACCCGCCGCCGGCCGCGGCGGCGCCGCCGGCGCGGTGACTGCCGCTGCGCACCTTGACGCGGTTGCGGCCGCTGCGCTTGGCGACCAGCAGCGCCGCGTCGGCGGCCTGGAAGAGGTCCTGCGGGCTGATCATCTCGGGCGCCAGCTCGGCGACGCCGCAGGAGCAGCGGACGGCGATCTTGACCTCGCCGTAGCGATGCTCGAAGCCCTCGATGCGGTCGCGCAGCTTGAGCGCCAGCGTCTCGGCGCCGTGGATGCCGGTCTCGGGCGCCAGGATGGCGAACTCGTCGCCGCCGACCCGCGCCAGCACTTCCTCGGGGCGGGTCAGGTCGCGCGCCAGCGACGCCACCTGCTTGAGCACGAAGTCGCCGCAGAGGTGGCCATAGCTGTCGTTGATCTGCTTGAACTCGTCGAGGTCGAAGAGGATCAGCGACAGCGGCCGGTGGTGGCGGACGGCGCGCGCGAACTCGCGCTGGACCTCTTCCTCGTACTTGCGCTTGTTGAAGATCTCGGTCAGCCCGTCGCGCGCCACCAGCTCGTAGATCGCCAGGTGATAGGCGCTCTCGACGTCCTGCTCGTGCAGGAACTTGAAGTGCACGGCCGCGGTCTGGAAGCGGTCGCCGCTCTTCAGCACCGTCCGCCCCTGGATGGGATGGCCGTTGACGAAGGTGCCATTGGTCGAGCCGAGATCCTCGACGGTCACCACCGGACCGGCGTAGCGGAGGCGCGCATGCTTGCGCGAGATCGACATCACCTCCGGCAGGCTGAGGCCCACCAGCGGCGAGCGCCCGATCTCGAGCACCGTTCCCGGCGACAGGCGGTACCGCGAGCCCAGCCGCTGGGACTCGGGGTGCGCGATCAGGATGACGTCGGCCTCCGACTCGGCGAGGACGGTCCCGCGCTCGATGCGCTCGCGCGTCGAGGTCTCGAAGGTCTGGGTGGTGCTGCTCTCCTGGAGCGCCGCGAGATCGATGCCATCGGTGTCGGGCTCGAGCTCGAGGCCGCCCTTGGCGTCGGCGGCGTCCGGAGGGTTGTCCATAGGTCGGCAGGTCTACGAGGTCTACGAAGTCTACAGCTCTAGTTGGCGGTCAGGGTCGGACCGTCCAAGGCGCCTGGCTCCCCAGTGCAGCGGCTGATGGCGAAAAAATGCTAGCACCCGTCCCAGCAGCCGTCAAACGGCGGTTGTCACCTGACGAAGCGCCCATCAATTGACCCATTAATGTGCTTTTTTATACACGCCCTGGTCTTGGATGCGCCCGCCTCGGCTCGCGCTCGGATGAACATCCAGGTACCGGCGCCAAGCGTCGCCCCCCCACGCAGCTGCTAAGATCGCCCGCCGGGAGGACCAAGCATGTACGTCTTCGTCACCGGAGCGACGGGATACATCGGCCATGCGGTGGTCGGCGAGCTGGCGGCGCTCGGCCACGCCGTGACCGGATTGGTGCGCAGCGACGCCAAGGCGGAGCTGATGGGCCGGCTGGGGGCGAAGGCGGTGGTCGGCGACATTGCCGATCCCGACACCTATCGCGAGCACGCCGCCGAGCACGAGGCGCTGGTCCACGTCGCGTTCGGCTCCGGCCCGGGGGCGGTCGCCGCCGACCGCACGGCGATCGAGACGCTGATCGCCGCCGCCCAGGCCGGCGGGGCGCGTTCGCTCGTCTACACCTCCGGCATCTGGGTCCTGGGGGCGACCGGCCACGCGCCGGCGTTCGAGGGCGCGCCGACCGACCACCCGGCCGCCCTCGTCGCCTGGCGGGTCGCCCACGAACGGCTGGTGCTGGAGGCCGGCATCCATCACCTGGCGAGCGCCGTGATCCGCCCGGGCATCGTCTACGGCGGCCGCGGCGGCCTGATCGGCAGCTACTTCGACTCGGCCGAGAAGGAGGGCGCCGCGGCCTACGTCGGCGACGGCGCCAACCGCCTGCCGATGATCCACGTCGAGGACCTGGCGCGCTTCTACCGCCGCCTCGTCGAGCACCACGCCCGCGGCGTCTTCCACGCCGTCGACGGCAACGCCGTGCCGCTCGCCGACGTCGCCCGCGCCGCCAGCGAGGCCGCCGGCAAGCAGGGCGCCACCCGCTCGATCCCCCTCGAGCAGGCACGCCGCGAGCTCGGCGCCTTCGCCGACTGCCTCGCCCTGGACCAGCTGGTCCAGAGCCGCCGCACCACCGAGATCGGTTGGCGCCCCGAGCACCCGAACTTCCTCGGCGAGGCCGCCAAGGCCTACCTCGAGTGGAGGAGCGCCCAGGCTTAGAGGACTTCGCGGTCCTTGGCGAGGCCTTTGGGTTGCCCGCCAGCCGTCAGCGCCGCGCGACCAGCGCCCGCAGCACGTGGCGCGCCACCTCGGGGTTCTCGCGCAGGCGCCGGATCGAGTAGGGGTACCAGTCGCGCCCGTAAGGGACGTAGACGCGCAGGCGGTGGCCGGCGGCGATCAGGATCTCGCGCAGCTCCTGGTCGACGCCGAGCAGCATCTGGAACTCGTACCGGTCGCGGCGCAAGCCGTGGCGGTCGATCAGCGCGGTGGCCGCCGCGGCCAGGTACTCGTCGTGGGTGGCGATCGCCGGGTAGACGCCCGACTCGATCAGCTTCTCGAGCGCCCGCACGAAGTTCGCGCGCACCGTCTCGTAGCCCTTCCAGGCGATCCGGCGCGGCTCGACGTAGATGCCTTTGCAGAGCCGCACGTTGGCGCCCTGCTGGGCCCCCTGGGGCCCCTGCGATCGATTCGGCAACTCGGCGATGTCCGTGAGCGTGCGGCGCATGTAGGCTTGCAGCACCACCCCGAGGTTGCCGTGCCGCGCCTGCAGCTCGCGATAGATCCGCAGCGTGGCGTCGGTGCAGCTCGAGTCCTCCATGTCGATGCGCACGAAGTTGCCGCGCGAGCGGGCGGCGGAGGCGATGGTGTCGACGTTGTCGCGGCAGAAGCCCTCGTCGACCTTGAGGCCGAGCAGGGTCAACTTGATCGAGACGTTCGAGTCGAGACCGCGCTCCTGGATGGCGGCGAAGACGCGCAGGTATTCGTCGACCGCGGCCAGCGCCTTGTCGCGCTCGCCGACCTCCTCGCCCAGCAGGTCGATGGTCGCCATCGCCCCCTGCCGGTTGAGCTCGGCCACCACCCGCAGCGCGTCCTCCAGGGTGGCGCCCGCCACGTAGCGCGCCGCCACGCGGCCGACGATGAAGCGGGGCACCAGCGGCAGCGTGCCGACCAGCAGGCGGTTGAACACGCTCATCGCGAGGCCCCGCGGGACGGGCTGCTCGGATCGGCCGGTGGCATCGAGCGGATGAGGGCTGGGGCGGGCGGTGGCGTCGGGAGCGCTGGCGGCGATAGGCGCGACAGGCGCGATCAGGCGCCGGCGGTCGAGGGCGCCGGCACGGCCGGGGCGGTCGCCGGGCCGCCTCCGGGAGCCTCCGGGGGCCCCGGGCGGACGGGCGCGGCGCCGGCGTCGGCGCCGACCACCCAGCGCACCGACTTGGAGCACGGGCAGGCGCCGCCGACGCGCCGCAGCGCCGGCATCTGCGCGGCGGCGGCCTCGGCGGTCAGCTCGCCGCGCCGCACCTGGCCGAGAGCGTCCACGTAATCCTTGAAGTCGCGCCCGGCGCGGTACGCCTCCGGCAGAGCGCCGGCCAGGTGGTGCAGGTAGCCAGAGTAGTCGTCGTAGGGCTCGCCGCCGGCGCCCACCATCAGGAAGGCCCCGACGCCGCGCCGGCGCAGGAACCCGGAGCACGGCAGGCGCAGCAGGTCCTCGGGCCGCACGCCGTCCGTCACCTCGCCGGCCAGGAGGCGGTCCAGGACCCTGGGAGCCTCGGCCAGCGACAGCTCCGGCAGGCGGGCCCGCAGGTAACGCAGGTTGAGGTCCCGCACCACCTTCTCGACCTCCTCGCGGTAGAGGCGCTGCGCCTCGGCGTTCTTCATCGGTTTCAAGCCGAAGCGCACGTTGGTGCCGCCGCCGCGCTCGTCGCCGAACATCTCGAGGCCGCGCGGCATCCACTTGTTGATCGCGCGCTGCAGCATGTCCATGGTGATGAAGCCCTCGTCCCGCGCCGCGCTGGTCGCCCAACGCCGCATCGGCACCACCCCCGCCGCCAGGTGGAAGGCCTCCTCGCGCAACATCTGCGGCATGCTCTCCGCCATCGGCTGGTAGGCGCTCTGGCGCTGCATGGTCAGCTGGTACTTGCCGACGCGGTCGATGAGCGCGCAGAACACCACGTTGTCGACGAACGAGTCGAAATCGATGTTGAAGGCCCCCAGCACGTGGGAGCCGGTGGTCATCGACAGGATCTCCTCGATCATCTCCGAGCTGCTGTCCTTGGAGACCGAGCTCCAGTCGTCCTCGGCCAGCAGGTGCAGCATCTGGTAGCCGTGGCGCAGCTCCTCGGCCATCATGCGCAGGATCCAGAACTGCTCCCCCTCGTCCTGCGCCCGGGCGAGGGTGAGGCGGTGCTGCTGGATGGAGCCGAACTCGGTGGACGCCTGGGCGCGGACCGCGCCCAGCAGGTGGTGCGCCTGCTCGGGGAGCATCTCGGCGGCGCGGACGTACTTCGGCTTGCCCTTCAGCTCGCCGCACTCGATCTCGGTGCACATCCCCAGCTGCCGGTAGGCGCAGAGCTCGAACTTCGGGTCGTTCGGGAAGTGCTTGTCCCAGTTGTCGAGCAGGAACTCGTAGTCGGGCAGGAAAGCCTCCCGCCACTTGACGACGGCGTCGTGGAAGCTCTTCGGCAGGCTGGTGGTCCTGGTGGTCATGGGGTTCGGGGTTCCTCTAACTTCTCTACAGGGTCTACAGGGTCTTGACGAACGGGCGCAGGCTCGAGGGCTCGAACCCCAGCGAGGAGAAGAAGGCCCGCAGCTCCTCGGCGCCTTCGTCCACCAGCGTCCGCACGCTGTGGGCGCCGAGCTCCCGGAAGTGTCCGAGCAGAGCCTCGGCCATGAGACGGCCGATCGCCTTGCCGCGGTGCGCCGGGTCCACTCCCAGGACCTCGATCCAGCCGGTCGGCTCCTCCAGCCCGAACTCCCCCGACCGGACCTCCCCGAGCATGAAGCCCACCACCTCGCCGCCCAGCTCCGCCACCACCGACCCTTCCGGGTCCCTCCTCAAGTAGTAACCGATCTGGCGCTCCCAGACTTCCGGCCGGTAGCGGCCGCTGATCTTCTCGTCGATGCCGGAGATCGGGGTGATGTCGATGTCGCCGAGCGGGCGGATGCGCAGTTCGTCGGCGGCGGCCGGAGTGCTCGTGCGCTCAGTCACGAGCCGGCATTCTAAGCCACGCGGCCCCGAAGCACGAAACCGGTGGTGGGTCCGTTCCCTCTGCGAGTCGACGCGGCCGGCGATGTCCCCGCCCGTCGCCGGGCTCCGCATCCTTGTTTGAAGGCCACTGAGCGCTCCGGGCGCTCGCCGGTGCCAGTAACACCCGTCCCCCGGCGGACGCCCATGCGCTCAGGGGCCCAGGACCGGTTCATTGACAGCTTGCTCGTCAGGGCGCGCCGGCCGCCGCCGCGGCGGCCGGCGGGCGCACGTGCTCGTGCGCGTGGTAGCTGCTGCGCACCAGCGGACCGGCCTCGCAGTGGGCGAAGCCGAGCGCGAGCGCATGGGCCCGGTAGGCCGCGAACTCGTCCGGGTGCACCCAGCGCGCCACCGCCAGGTGCCCGCGCGTCGGCTGCAGGTACTGGCCGATGGTGACGATCTCCACGCCGGCGGCGCGGATGTCGGCCAGCGTCGAGTGGACCTCCGCGGACGACTCGCCGAGGCCGACCATGATGCCGGTCTTGATCCGGCCGCGCCAGCTTCCGGGGCCGCCGGCGCCGGTCGACCGGCGGGCGGCCGCGGCGGCGGCCCGCGACAGCAGCTCCAGGCTGCGGTCGTAGCGGCTGCCGGGGCGGGCCCGGCGGTAGAGCCGGGGCACGGTCTCGACGTTGTGCGAGAAGACCTCGGGGCCGGCAGCCAGCACCACGTCGAGGGCGCCGGGGACGCCGCGGAAGTCAGGGGTGAGCACCTCGACGGCGGTGCCCGGGCGGCGGCGGTGAATCGACTCGATCACCCGCGCGAAGTGACCGGCGCCGCCGTCCGGCAGGTCGTCCCGGTCGACCGAGGTGATCACCGCGTGCCGCAGCCCCATCGCCGTCACCGCTTCGGCAACGTGGTCCGGCTCGCGCGGATCCACTCCCGGCTGGGGCCGGCCCGAGGTCACCGCGCAGAAGCCGCAACGGCGAGTACAGACGTCGCCGAGGATCATGAAGGTGGCCGTGCCATGCTCGCCCCAGCACTCGTAGATGTTCGGGCAGCGCGCTTCCTGGCACACTGTATGCAGATCCAACCGATTGACCAGGTTGCGGACCTGGTGGTAGGTCGAGGAGGTTGCCAGCTTGATACGTAGCCACTCCGGACGCCCCGTACGATCGCTTCCTTGGGCCGGAGAAGACGATGGACCGATTTGGATCAACGGCTCGTTCATCCTGGTAGTGTAACCCGCCCGTCCTAGCCTGGAAGCGCCACGGGAAGGGAGCGAGGGGGGTCAGTCGAGCGGTAAGGGCCCCAGTCGCACCAAACGGAAGCAAGTCTCAACTGGAGATAGTCCGATGTGCGTGCAACGCAGTAGGTGGAGTTGTGTGCTCTCGGGGCTGCTGCTGGCGGCGGCGCCGCTCTCCGCAGGCGACATGACCGGCAACTGCCGCCTCGGCAATCAACCCGCGGCGACGCTGCTGGTCCCCTACTTCGAGGTCGATCTCGCCAATCCCACGGGGCGGACCACCCTGGTGTCGGTCAATAACTCCGCCCCGCGGCCGACCCTGGCCCGCATGGTCCTCTGGACCGACTGGGGCGTCCCCACCCTCGCCTTCGACATCTACCTGACCGGCTACGACGTCCAGACCTTGAACCTGCGGGACGTCTTCAACGGCAACCTGCCCCAGACCGGTGCGAGCATCAGCCCCACCGGCCCGGTGTCGCAGTCCGGCCCCGGCTTCCCCGGCTGTTCCGCCAGCAGCGCCGCGGCCACCCGGGCCATGGCCCCGGAGATCCAGTCCTCCCTGCGCGCCGCCCACACCGGCCAGCCCATACCGAACAGCCAGCCGGCGCAGTGCGCGGCGAGCGCACGCCCGAAGTCGTCGCTGGTGATCGGCTACATCACGGTCGACGTGGTCAACCGCTGCACGGGGACCAGCATGATGAGCACCGCCAACACCCCGGCCGACCCGACCTACTTCGCCAAGGGCGGCGCCGGCCTGGCGAGCGACGTCAACGTCCTGTGGGGCGACGTGTTCTTCCACGACCCCCAGCTCGGCCAGGCGATGAGCCAGCCGGCGATCACCGTCGTCGCCGACGCCCAGTTCTTCAATCCGGGCGACTACACCTTCTACGGCCGCTATGACAACTTCGACAGCCGCGACGACCGCATGCCGCTGTCGAGCATGTACTACGTCCGCTTCGTCAACGGCGGCAGCTTCGCCAGCGGCACCGACCTGCTGGTCTGGCGCGACAACCGGTCTCCCGAGGCCAACGCCCTGCCTTGCGGCTCCATCCCGTCCTGGGCGGCCCCCGGCGAAGAGCAGCTGCTGATCTTCGACGAGCAGGAGAACGCCGCCGCCCTGAACAAGCCCAGCGCCTTCCCCTTCGCCACCCAGCGCGTCAAGGTCGGCGGCAGGACGATCCCCGCCCAGCCCAGCTCCGGCTGGCTGATGCTCGACCTCTGGCACGCCGACGGCACCCACGCCCAGGGCTGGGTCGGCTCGATGCTCTCCACCTCCGGCCGCTTCTTCTCTGGACACGAGGCCATGCGCGCCGACGATCTTTGTAACTTCGGGCCGTAGGGAGAAGCTCAGACCCTGGACCGGGTGCTGCTAGAGTCCCCCCAGCGTAGAAAAGGGGGGCACGCCTTTGCAATTCGAGACCATCGCGGTGCACGCCGGCGGTGAGGTCGATCCGGCGACCGGCGCCGTCGCACCGCCGATCCACCTGTCGACCACCTTCGAGCATGGACCAGCCGGCGAGGTGCCGCACGGCCATCTCTACATCCGCGACGGCAATCCGACCCAGACGCGGCTGGAGCAGGCGCTCGCCGCCATCGAAGGCGGCGAGGCTGCTTACGCGTTCGCGTCGGGGATGGCGGCCGGCGCGGCCTACCTGCAGGCCCTGCCGGCCGGCGCGCACGTCCTCTTCCACCACGATCTCTACTACGGCGTCCGCGTCCTCGCCAACGACTACCTGCCGCGCTGGGGCATCGAGGCGAGCGCCGTCGACCTCGCCGACGAGCGGGCGTTCGCGGCGGCGCTGCGGCCGGCGACCCGGCTGGTGTGGGCGGAGACGCCGACCAACCCGCTGCTCGAGGTGCTCGACCTCCGCCGCATCGCCGCCGTCGCTCATGACCACGGCGCGAGCCTGATCGTCGACGGCACGCTCGCCACGCCCGCGTTGCAGCGGCCCCTCGACCTCGGGGCGGACGCCGTGATGCACGCCACCACCAAGTACCTCGGCGGCCACAGCGACGTGCAGGGCGGCGCCCTGGTGCTGCGGCAGAGCGACCGCGAGCTCGCCGCACGCCTCGTCCGGGTGCGCCACGACCTCGGCGCCGTCGCTTCGCCGTTCAACAGCTGGCTGGTGCTGCGCGGCCTGCGCTCGCTCGCCTGCCGCATGGAGCGCCACGCCGCCAACGCCATGGCCGTCGCGCGCGCCCTCGCCAGCCGGCCGGAGGTGGCGGCGGTGTGCTACCCGGGGCTGCCCAGCCACCCCGGGCACGAGATCGCCCGCCGCCAGATGCGCGCCTTCGGCGGCATGGTGTCCTTCCGTCTCGCCGGCGGCCGCGAGCACGCCCTGCGCGTCGCCGGGCGCCTACGTCTCT
This sequence comes from Thermoanaerobaculia bacterium, assembly GCA_036521795.1. GTDB lineage: Bacteria > Acidobacteriota > Thermoanaerobaculia > Multivoradales > UBA5704 > JASLEW01. The sequence goes on from DATDGZ010000117.1 coordinate 13,525, forward strand.
TCCTCAACGCCACCAGCCTCGGCGGCACCGAGAGCCTGATCGAGCACCGCGCCTCCACCGAGGGCGCCCACTCGACCGCCCCGCCCGACCTCCTGCGCGCCTCGATCGGCCTCGAGCACCCCGACGACCTGATCGCCGACCTGATACAAGCGCTCGCCGGCTGAGGGCGGTCCGCTCCGCAGGTACGGCCACCCAGCCTCTCGGCGAACGACGCCGATCGCCCGGAGAACATTCCGCCTCCTGTCCGTCTGGAGCCGATGAAACGACCTCCAACTGGCAGCCAGCGCCTGGCGATGCCGGCTTGGTCGGGGAGAAGGTCCCATGGCAAGGAACCGGTGGCCGAGTGTTCTCGTTGCCTGCTGCGCATCTGGCGCGCTGGCGCTGTTCGCCGATGTGGCGGCGGAGGCCGCATCTCGGGAAGCCGTCGGCGGCGCGGATCCCAACGCTCCGCAGATCACGGCCCTCGAGATCCTGGCGCTCACCACGGCCGGCAAGCCCCCCGTGCCCTGTCCCGACACGAAGAGCTCGCGACAGCCCGGAAGCCGCCACACGAAGACTGCCAAGGCGCCGAGCCAGCCCTGCGGGGAGGGACGGCAAGACACGGTGGTACAACGACAAGGGAGCTTTTCGCGAAACGGTGAACGAATTCTTCGTCGATGGGCCTCCGACGCTGGCTCCGATTCCAATGGCGGCGGTCTCGGGCTACTTTGCGAGCTACCAGAGCGAGACCGGAAGGCGCGCCAGGGTCTTCAACATCATCAGCGGGATCACGACGTTGGTCACCGCCCTGGTCCCCCTCGGGGGGCCTTCCCTGAAAGATGCCGAGGTCGTGTTCAGCGGCGGGTTCACCACGGGCCTGGGACAAGCCTGGCCCGACCTCTCGCCCCAGCAGTTGCAGCATCTGACGTCGCTCAGTTGGGGAGACTCGGAGAACGTGGCAGCGAACGGCGGATCCGTTTCAAAGTACATCTACATTCAACGCACGAGACAGTTCAACGACACGGCTGAACCCACGTCGAGGTCATCGAGCTCTAAGGCGTCAGTTCGCCTCACGACGAAGCAGATCTCGAACATCCTGAGCATCGACGTCAAGGGATGGGTGGTCCCCGACACACCGGCCGTGGACGCCACGCCCCAGACGCCCGCGTCGCAGCCGACGGCACCGACGGGATCGTCAAGCTCCAAGCCGTCCGGCCAGTAACGCTCCGGGCGCCCGCGCATCAGCGAGACGGGACTATCAGGGGGTTGACTCGCGGCTGTAGACGAAGGGCCTCTCGAAGCATGGCGAACGAGGAGCGACTTACGGCAGGATGCTGCCTGGCAGAACGGGAAGAACGTCCAGGGCGACGTCGAGGGACGGGGCGCTGTGGGTGAGCCAGCCGACGGAGAGCAGATCGACGCCGGTGGCGGCGATGGCGGCGGCGGTGGCGGGCCGTATGCCGCCGGAGGCTTCGGTGAGGGCGCGGCCGCGGGCGCGGCGCACCGCCTCGGCGAGCACGTCGAGGGGCATGTTGTCGAGCAGCACGACGTCCACTCCCAGGGCCAGCGCCTCGTCGAGCTCGGCGAGCGAATCGACCTCGACCTCGATCTTGACCATGTGGCCGGCGCCGCGGCGGGCGCGTTCGACGGCCGGGCGCAGGCCGCCGGCCAGCACGCGGTGGTTGTCCTTGATCAGCACCGCATCGTCGAGCCCGAAGCGGTGATTGGCGCCGCCGCCGGCGCGCACCGCGTATTTCTCGAGCGCCCGCAGCCCCGGCGTGGTCTTGCGCGTGCAGACCACGCGCGCGCCATGGGCGGTCGCGGTGGCCGCCTGCGCCACCGCCGCCACTAGATCCCGAGTCGCGGTGGCGATGCCGCAGAGGTGGCCGAGAAGGTTGAGCGCCGTGCGCTCCGCCGACAGGATCGAGCGCGCGGCGCCGCGCACGGTGGCGAGCACCGCGCCGGCCGCCACGTCCTCGCCGTCGGCGGCGTGCGCCGCCAGCGTCAGCGACGGATCGAGCAGGCGGAAGGCCGCCAGCGCCACGGGCAGCCCGGCCAGGCGTCCCGGCGCCCGCGCCACCAGCACCGCTTCGGCCCGCGCCTCGGCCGGCACCACCGCGTCGCTGGTCAAGTCCCCGGCCCGGCCGAGATCCTCGGCCAGGGCGCGCCGCACCAGGTCCTCGTACAGCAGCGGATACAGCGGCGCCAGCCGCAGCGCCGGCGCGTGCGTTGCCCCGTCCTGCGGCGCCACGTCCTGTATGGCCGGTGCCCGTCGGGTCTCCGCGCCAGGAATCGAGCCGCTCATGCCAGTCGGGCGACCGCCGCGGAGGCCGGCGCCGCCAGCGGCGCCGGAGTGAGCACGGTCGTCTCCGGAGGGGCAGCGCCGCGTCCCAGAGCCGCGGCGCCGTGTCCCGGCGTTGCCACCTCGGCGGCGTCGAAGCGTGCCGTGCCGGCGGCCGTGGCGGTCAGGAAGAGGCGCCGCTGCCAAGCGGCGTCGGCATGGGGGTAGTCGACGCGGTAGTGTCCACCCCGGCTCTCGCGGCGCTCGCGCGCCGCCTGCGCTACCAGTCGCCCGGCCAGCAGCAGGTTGCGCGCCTCGGCCACGGCGAACCCGGGGGCCGCGGGCGCCGACGCTGCCGGGCGGCGCGTGCCATCCGCGGCGCCGGCGGGGTCCGTCGCCGGCTGCCGCGAGAGCGCCGCGAGCTCGGCAACCGCCGCGGCCAGGCCAGCCTCGTCGCGCTCGACGCCGACCCGCTCCCACATCATGCGACGCAACCGGGCCACCAGCACCTCGGAGCCGCGGGCGGCAAGCTCGAGATCCGGCGGCGCCGCGGGGGGCACGGGCGCCCGGACAGGTCCGGACCTCGCAGCCGTGGCAGCCCCCTCGACGCCGTCGACGTCTCGGACGTCTCGGACGTCTCGGACGTCCCGGAGCCCCTGGATGTCTTCCGCGACGCGCGCGCCGAAGACCAGCGCCTCGAGCAACGAGTTGCTGGCCAGGCGGTTGGCACCGTGGGCACCGGTCGCGGCCACCTCGCCGCATGCCCACAGCCCCGGCAGCGAGCTGCGGCCGCGGGCGTCCACCGCCACGCCTCCCATGTGGTAGTGGGCGGCCGGCACGACCGGCAGCGGCTCGACCCGCGGATCGAGGCCGTGCTGGCGGCAGAGCGCGAAGACGGTCGGGAAGCGCTCGGGGAACCGCTCCCCCACCGCGCGGGTGGCGTCCAGGTACACGCGGCGGCCCTCGGCCAACCGCGCCCAGATGGCGCGGGCGACCACGTCGCGCGGCGCCAGCTCGCGGTCCGGGTGCACCGAGGCCATGAAGCGGACGCCGCGGTCGTCGACCAGCACCGCGCCTTCGCCGCGCAGGGCCTCGGTCAGCAGCGGGAGCGGCGCGCCCGCCGCGGCGCCGGCGCCGGACGTGCCCGCCGCATCCATGGCGTCGACGCCGAGCGCGGTCGGATGGAACTGCACGAACTCGAGGTCCACCAGCCGGGCGCCGGCACGCGCCGCCATCGCCAGGCCGTCGGCGGTCGCCTCCCGCGGGTTGGTGGTGTGGAGGAAGAGCTGGCCCAGGCCGCCGGTCGCCAGCACCACTGCCGGCGCGCGATACAGCACCCGCCGGCCGTCGCGGTGGAGCGCCAGCAGCCCGACGACCACGCCCGCCTCGCGCACCAGGTCGAGAGCGAAGGTCTCGTCGACGACGCGGATGAACGGCTCGCGGTGCACCGCGTCGACCAGCGTGCGCACCACCTCCGCGCCGGTGGCATCGCCGCGCGCGTGCAGGATCCGGCGCCGGCTGTGCGCGGCCTCCCTACCGAGCGCCAGCCGGCCCCCCGGATCGCGGTCGAAGCGGGCGCCCAGCGCCAGCAGCGAGCGGACGCGCCGCGGCCCGTCGCCGGTCAGCAAGCTGACGATCGCCGCGTCGTTGAGACCGGCGCCGGCCGCCAGCGTGTCGGCGGCGTGCAGCGCCGGGTCATCGTCGTCCCCGACGGCAGATGCCACGCCACCTTGCGCCCAGAGGCTGGCGCCGCCGGCGCCGGCGCCGCTCGAGCGCGTCTTCGTCAGCACCAGCACCCGCCGCGGCGATCCGCCCGCGCCGCGGGCGCCCCCGCGCACCGATGGCCATGCTTCGCGCGGGCTGGCTGGCGGACCGCCCGACGCGCAGCCGAGCGCGGCGGTGAGCCCAGCGGCGCCGGCGCCGACCACCAGGACGTCGGCCTCGACGGTCTCGATGGCCTCGGCAGTCTTCGCATGGTCGGCCATCGCCGCGACCTCTGGCACCTCGACGGTCTTGGCCTTCGCCGCAGTCTTGGTCATCTCAGCAGTCTCGGCCGCCTCCACGGCCTGGGCGGTTCCCGCGGTCTCGGCGCCCCCCGCGGCCGCCCGAGCTCCGCGCTTCCTCACCTGGCGATCTCCTGGCGCTCCAGCCGCTCCCGCCGCTCGCGCGGCTCGCGCGGCTCGCGCCGGCCAACCGCCAGCATCTGCTCGAGTGCCCGGCGAGCACGGCCCGAGGCCTCGGCGTCGAGCTCCACGCGGTGCTCCATCGCCTGCAGGGCGTGCAGGATCTTCGGCAGGGTGATCCGCTTCATGTGCGGGCAGAGCGCGCAGGGGCGGATGAACTCGACGTCGGGGAACTCGACCGCCACGTTGTCGCTCATCGAGCACTCGGTGACCATGACGACCCGCCGCGGACGCGACTCCCCGACGTGGCGGATCATCGCCGCGGTCGACCCCACGAAGTCGGCCTCCGCCAGCACCTCGGGCGGGCATTCCGGATGGGCCAGGACCTGGATGCCGGCATGGCCGGCGCGGAAGTCCCGCACCTCGGCGGCGGTGAAGCGCTCGTGCACCTCGCAGTGGCCGCGCCAGAGAATGACCTCGACCGCGGTCTGGCCGGCGACGTAACGGCCGAGGTACTCGTCGGGCAGGAAGATCACCCGCGGCGCGCCCAGCGACTCGACCACCGCCACCGCGTTGGCCGAGGTGCAGCAGATGTCCGATTCCGCCTTGACCTCGGCCGAGGTGTTGACGTAGGTGACGACCGGCACGCCAGGGTAACGCTGCCGCAGCAGCCGCACGTCGGCGCCGGTGATCGAGGCGGCGAGCGAGCAGCCGGCGCGCAGATCGGGGATCAGGACCGTCTTCTCCGGCGACAGGATCTTGGCCGTCTCGGCCATGAAGTGGACGCCGGCGAGCACGATGACCTCGGCGTCGGTGCCGGCGCCGAACTGCGCCAGGGCCAGCGAGTCGCCGCAGAAGTCGGCGACGCCGTGGAAGATCTCGGGCGTCTGGTAGTTGTGGGCGAGCACCACGGCGTTGCGGCGCCGCTTCCACTCGCCGATGGCGGCAACGTAGGGGGCGTGGAGCGGCCACTCGATCGGCGGGATGACCGCGCGGACCCGCGCGGCCAGGGAGGCGGTGGCGCGAGCGACCTCAGGCGTGTACTCGAGAGTCGCGGCGGCCGGCAAGGTCTGCTGTTGCCTCATCCACCTCTCCAATGCTCATTCTGAGCATATCACATCGCAAAAGGTAGCCGGCTCGCACCGGCCTCACCCTTATACTAGACCTGAGCATATCGTCTGTCAAGAGGCTGACACAGGATTCGCTCCTCCGGCAGCCATCATCCCGGGCATTTGAGTGCACCGATCCAGGGGCGCGGGGCCCTTTGGGGGGACGGGCAGGAGGGGCGCCCCCGGCGTGGATTGGACGTGCCGGCGTCGGGACGTTCCTCGCGCCGCTCGTCCCGCTTCACGACCGTCCTGACCGTCGAGCCCGACTCACGTCTCCTTCGTCAACTGGGCCACCTGCCACCCGGAGGCCGGCCGGTGAACCCGGCTGTGAGGGTTCGAATCCCTCCCTATCCGCCAGTTGCTAGCCGCCGCCTCCGTCCGTCCTGTGAGCACTAAGGATCTTCCCCAAGGTCGACCAGAACTCACGCTCAACGTCGCCAGGGCTGGCGCACTGGTATGTCTCCTGGCGCGTCGGCGCGCCGTAGAGATTGCGACCGGTGAAGTTGACGCCGCACCGAAAGTCCACGGCGACCTCGACCGCTCCGGCCCGCTGTGCCACGTTGACCAGCACGATCGACGTCCCGGAGCCGTGGACCTGGACTCCGTTCCAGCTGCCGCAATCGCACACCTGGGGGACTGCGATTGCCCGTTCCTTGGTCCGGATCACGCCGAGCTCGGGAGTGACCGACTGGATCTCGAAGCCCATAGCCACGAGCGTCTTGGCCGAGGAGTCGATCGCTTCCTCCGTTGAGATCGCGAAGGTCTGCGAGCGCGGGAACATCTTGGCGTACTTGGTCAGCGGTGGCCGATCGACGGCCGAGAAGGCGCAGCCGGTGAGCGGGAGCAGCAGGAGCAGGGAGATCTTGAGCCTCATGGAAGGGCCCCCTGTTTGAGAGCTCGTGAAAGAACCACCGCTCATAATCGCCTCCTTAGCCATGCGCCTTCGCCCGCAACGCTCGCAAGAGATCCTCGAGATTGCCAGCGCGGCCGCGCGCCACCTTCTCGGCGTTGCCTGTTTTCGACCAGGTGACCGGCCCGCTCTCGAAGCCGCTGCTCGGACACCCCAAGGTGTTCAGGGTTGCCATCCCGTTCATCGTTAGCGGCGCCAGGCCTGCAAACGAATCCGTTCCGGTAAACGAGCCACAGCCGCTGGCGACCGCCTGCCACTGAAAGGTGGAGTCGGTGCCGACCGTTCCGGTCGTCTGAAGGGTGACGCCAAGGACCGTGATTGTGCCGGTCGTGGATTGGCCACTCTGGGCGATGATGAACTGAGGGGTCAGCGGGAAGGCGATACCGGGTACCGACCAGGTCCCCGTCCAGCTTCCGGCAACCGAGGGGATCGCTGGCGGTGCGGTCGGGCCGGAGCCTCCTCCGCCTCCGCCACAAGAGACGACAACGATGGCCAGCAGCACAGCGATCGCGCCTCTTCTCATACCCTGCCTCCGTTTGAGAACCAGTGAAAGAACTATCCTAGCCATTACATCGTCATGCCCGCAAGCCTATCGACGCATTACACTTACCGCATTAGTTCCCCGAGCGGCGGCCCCGGTCCCGGGCGCCTGACCGACCCCGGCGGAGAGGGAGACCGTCGCGGAGAATCACTGCTCAATCCGCGAGCTTACGACGACCTATAATCCCCAGCTTCGGTGCGAATGCAAGCACGCCTGCAGTAAGACCATCGACGGCACCGCCCACCGCAGGCGGGTTCACGGCCACCATGACCAGTCGGTCCAAGGCACACTCCTCAGGAAGGCGGGGCCAGCTGTGCCGACGGGCAGATCGGCCGATCCAGAAGTAGGGGCCCAGGCGGCTTTACGAATTTGAACAACACGGGCACAGCGCGCTGCCGCGATGGCGGCCTCGGACCCGCCAGCTCGTAGGACGCCTCGAAATTATGGTTACCCCGCCGGTTGTACTTGGTCTTAGTCCCGGAACGGAGTGCGCTTGATCGTGACTGAGCTCTGCGTTGGATCGGTCACTAGATCCATCGCCGTGCAGCTTCGTTGGAGCCAATAGGCGGGCCGCGGCTGGTCGCCACCAGGGAATACTCTCCGATCATGTCCGCCTCTTCCCATGCGGCGTAGGCCGCGAAGCAATCGGAGACGCATCCGGACCAACCCGTGGCAGCGTCTGACCTTCAAGATGGCCCGCTCACGACCCCCGCCGCACTCCGGGCAGCCCGACGCCCGGCGCCGGGCGCTCGCGCAGGACTTCGCGGCGGAAGACGAAGAGCTCGGCCGGGCGGCCGCCGGTGGGCGGATGGCGGCGGCCGGTGCCCTCGACCAGGCCGCCGGTCTCGACCAGGCGGCGGAAATTCTGCTTGTGCAGGCGCACCCCGGCCAGCGCCTCCACCACGCGCTGCAGCTGCAGCAGGGTGAAGCTGGGAGGCAGCAGCTCGAAAATCACCGGCCGGTACTTCAGCTTGCCGCGCAGGCGCCCGAGGGCGGTGGCCAGGATGCGGCGGTGATCCAGGGCCATCGGCCGCCCGGGCAGCGGCGTCGGCGGCTGCGCCCGCGTCGTGGCGGCGGACTCGGGGTCGCGCCGGGATGCGGCGTCGCGCCGCGCCTCCGGCACCAGGCCGGCTTCGTAGAGCAGCTCGTAGCGCTCGAGCACCCGCTCGCCGTCCCAGGCGGCGCCGCCCAGCCCGAAGGCGATGTCGGCGCGCTCGCGGCGCTCGGCCGCGGCGCCGCCGCCACCGCTGCCACGCCGGGGTCCGCTGGCGCTGCCGCCGGCGTCGATCCAGCGCGCCAGCGCCGGCGCGATCGCCTCGTCGATCACCCGCGGCCGGCCCCCCCGCCAGTCCTCCCAGGGAAAGAAGCCATAGATGTCCAGCCAGTGCGCCTCGCCCGCCACCGCCGCCTCCCGCTCGCGCACCAGGGCGAGGTACGCGACCGACACGACGCGCGTCCCGCCGGCGCCCTCCGGCCACTCGCGGTCGCGGTCGCCGAAGGTATAGAGCTGCTCGACGTAGCCCAGCGCCAGGCCGGTCTGCTCGAGCACCCAGCGCCGCAGGCCGCGGTCGAGGGTGCGGTCGGTCTCGGGCTCGAGGGGTCCGAACGGCAGCGCCTCCTCGACCGACCCGGCCGCCGCCGTCCCGTCCGCGACGCGCCGCACGGTGAGGATGCGCGGCACCTCGTCGGTGACCGCGACGATGACGGCGTTGAGGCCGATCGCGACTCTCGCCATGATGCCGGTCCTGGCGGGTCTCAGTGACCCGGCGGCGCGACCGCCACCAGCCGCCGTCCGAAGACGTCGGCGAAATGACCCGCGAGCTGGGCCGCCACCACGGCCAACGGCGGCGCCGTGCCGAGCAGGCGCACCATCGAGGTGACCCCCTCCTGGCGCAGGCCGCACGGCACGATGCCGGCATAGAGCGAGAGGTCGGGCGCGACGTTCAGCGCGAAGCCGTGGGTGGTGATCCAGCGCGACAGGTGGACGCCGATGGCGGCGATCTTCTTGCCCCCCGCCGCCCAGACGCCGATGAGCGCCGCGCCCGGCCGCACCTCGCCGGCGATGCCGAAGCCGGCAAGCGTGCGGATCAGCACCTCTTCGAGGTCTCGCACGTAGCGCCGCACATCCCGGCGATCGGGGCTCAGGTCGAGGATCGGGTAGCCCACCAGCTGGCCGGGCCCGTGGTAGGTGACCTGGCCGCCACGGTCGCTCTCCTCCACCTCGATCCCCCGCTGCCGCAGCCACGCGGCGCTTGCCAGCACGTCGGCGGCGCTGGCGTTGCGCCCCAGGGTATAGACGTGCGGGTGCTCGAGCAGCAGCAGGTGCTCATGCGGCGCCGCCGGCAGCGCATCCTCCACGGCGACGCCGTTGGCGTCCGTGGGCGCGCTCGGCCCCGGCGCATCCCGCCGCGCCGCTGCGGCGCCGCGCAGCGCCCGCCGCAGCTCCTCCTGCAAGGCCACCGCCTCGCGGTAAGGCACGCGGCCAAGGAAGCGCCAGCGCAGCTCGCGCGCCGCCGGCCGCGGCAACGGCGATACCACGCCGCCAAGCTCCGGCGCCGGTCCAGGCAGGCCGATCTCCAGCTCCGACATGGGTGCCATTCTACAGGCGGCAGCCGCCCCGCGCCGGGCCGCCCGGAGCGCCGGGCAGCCGCTGCCGCAGGGCTCGCTTCGGGCGGCCTCTGGCACGACGCCAGGAGGAGGCGCAGGACTGGTGCATAATGCCGGCTCCGGCAAGGTGCCGAGCCGGGCCCGCGCGCCCTCCTCCACCGGCCACGTCCGATCCCGTGCCTGTCCCCGATCTCGACGACCCCGACCACCTCGCGGGCGCCGCCGCGACGCTGGAGCGCCTCCCCCGCACCCGCGAGGCCATTCTCGCCGGCGTGCGCGCGGGCCTGCATCTCGGCGCACAGCTGTATGTCTCCCGCCAGGGCGAGGTGATCGGCGACGGCGCGGCCGGCGACAGCCGCCCCGGCCAGCCGCTGCGGCGGGACCATCTGATGCTCTGGCTGTCCTCCGCCAAGCCGGTGGCCGCGGTCGCCATCGCCCAGCTGTGGGAGCGCGGCTTGCTCGAGCTCGACGACCCGGTGGTCCGCCACATCCCGGAGCTCGCCGCGCACGGCAAGGGCGGGATCACGCTGCGGCACCTGCTCACCCATACCGCGGGCATCCGCCTGCTGAACGTCGGCTGGCCCCAGGACAGCTGGGACGCGATCATCGCCCGGATCGCCGCCATGCGGCCCGAGCCGCGCTGGGTGCCCGGCCGCAAGGCCGGCTATCACCATGCGTCGAGCTGGTTCCTGCTCGGCGAGGTGGTGCGCCGGCTCGACGGCCGCCCGTTCAGCCGCTACGTGCGCGCGGAGATCTTCGAGCCTCTCGGCATGCTCGACTGCTGGATCGGGATGCCGGTCGAGCGCTACCGCGAGCTCCGCGAGCAGGAGCGGCTGTGCCCGGTCTACGACACCGAGGGGGCGCCCGGCGGCCCGCCCCTGCCGCAGGGCTGGGACAGCGAGGCCTGGTGCACGGGCACGCATCCGGGCGGCAACGGCTACGGCCCGATCTCGCAGCTCGGCCGCTTCTACGAGATGCTGCTGGCGCGCGGAAGGGCTCCGGGCACCGCCGGCGGCCGCCGCATCCTCTCGCCGCAGGCGGTCGAGGCGGCGACCGCGCGCCACCGCACCGGTATGCTGGACCACACCTTCCAGCACGTCCTCGACTGGGGGCTCGGCTTCATCGTCAACTCCCGCCAGTACGGCGCCACCGTCCCGTACGGCTATGGCGACCATGCCTCGCCGCGGACCTTCGGCCACAGCGGCTACCGCTCGTCGACCGGCTTCGCCGATCCCGAGCAGGGCCTGGCCGTCGCCCTCGCCTTCAACGGCACGCCCTCCGACGAGGCGCACGAGCGCCGCGTGCGCACCGTCCTCGACGCTCTCTACGAAGACCTGGGGCTGGCGTCCGCGGCGGTGGCCGAGCCACCCGCCGCGAACAGCCGGTGAATCACTTCGGCTTGGACGCGGCGTTGGAAGTGATGGGTCGTGTCGCTCCCATGTCGACCTCCGAGGCCTTGATCGAGAACAACTTGCCGGTGCGGTCGCGAGCCACCACCATGTTCCCGACCTGCCTGGGCGGCTCGACGGAGGCGTAGGCCATGCCATCTCGGAGAACGACGGAATAAGGCGCGATCTGGTCTGACATCCTCGTCTGGATCGGCAAGTCGACTGCTTTCGGCGTCCCCGCACCAGGGGGGGCGTACCCCGGGAAGACGTCGGTCGCGTACTCCCTGCCATTCAGGTATCCGGGCGGCTGACCTCCCTGACCTCCCTGGCCCCCTCCGACCTGCACGAGGATCAAGAAGAAGTAATCCTCCTCGACGATCGGGTCGGGGCAAGGACCGGCGAAGGAGTAGAACAGGCCGCCCCCCGGATTCTGGCAGAGCCAGCGGTTCTCCGGCGGGGGCTCGCCGGCGTTCTGATACACGAATCCCTGGGGGGTCGAGACCTGGGTCCCGCCGTTGACGAGTCCGCCGGCCCGTATCGATTGGCTGCCGGCGACCGGCCCGCTGGCGCGCGTCGATCCGCCGCTGCCGTAGCCGCGCGCACCTCCGCGCGACACCCCACCGCCATAGACATTGCTCCCGTGCGTCGACCCGCCGCTCCCCGAACCGCCGCCGTGCGCCGACCCGCCACCCTGCCCGGACCCGCCGCCGTGCGCCGACCCGCCGCCGCGCGCCGACCCACCGCCCTGCGCGGATCCGCCGCCGTGTGCGGACCCGCCATGCGCTGACCCGCCGCCGCGCGCCGAGCCACCGCCATTGGCAGAGCCGCCGCCACCGTGCGCGGACCCGCCGCCGCCGTGCGGGGCAGGTGCCGGCGCGGGGGCTGGAGCACTCGCGTGGCCACCGCCGGCAGCGGCCGCATTCGCCGCAAAGCAAGCCACGCAGACCAGGGCAAACGTCACGGGCAGTCGTCGTCTCATCGACCCCTCCTGGCCAGTCATGGCGAAACTACTAAAGTCTCGCGGCATTCCTGCCCCTCGGGTGCTCCTTCCGGACAGGCGGCACCGTATCGGACTTCCACTGTGGGCTACTCCAGGATCGTACGCCCTCCCGGTCCGAGCGTCAAGCTTTCTCCTTCAAGCTCTTCAAGATCGCAATTGCGCGTCAGCCTGCGCCACACCACTGTCGGCCGCTTCAAGTGGATCGTGGAACCGTCGCACCGCCGGCTTCGCCAGGCCGTGCCGGGCCGTGCCGGGCCGTGGCTGGCGAGGCAGGGCAGGGGCCGAGCCGGTCGGACGGCGCCGGAACGCCTCGACGCGCTCGCGCTCGTTCCCTGGCCCGGCGCCGGGGCTACGGGAAGCGGCCGCTTCCCTGGAGGTAGTCGAGGCGGGCCTGGCGTGCCGCGTCCTCGGCGGTCGCCGCCGCGGTGTCGGCGTCGCGCGCACGGCGCTGGGCGTCGAGGACGTCGAGGCTGGTCGAGGCGCCGGCGCCATAGCTCAGGTTGACGATGTCGAGCGCCTCGTGGGCCTGGGCGGCGGCCCGGCGGGCGCTCGTCAGGCCCTGGTCGGCGAGACGGATCGCCTCGCCGGCGATGCGCACGTCCGAGCGCGCCTGCACCTTGCCGCCGGCCAGGTTCGCCGCCGCCTCGTCGACCAGCGCCCGGCGCTCGCGCTTCTCGCCGGTCCGCAGGCCGCCGTCGTAGATCGGAACGCTGAGCTGCAGCACCGCCGCCCAGCTGTGCGACAGCGCGAAGCCGGTGCTGGGCTGCTGCAGCTGCTCCTGGAGGCTGAGGCCGAGCGTCGGTACCCGGTCGCGCCAGCTGTCGCGCAGCACGTGCTCGGCCGCCGTCTGCCGCATCGCCAGCACCTGCACGTCGGCACGCTTCGTCTCGACGCCGCCCATCGCCTCGCCGAGCGCCGGCAGGTCCGCGAAGACCGGCTCGTCGGCGGCGTCGAACGGACCGTCGGCCTGCAGCAGCACGCCGAGCGCCTCCTGGGCCCGGCGCAGCTCGAGCGTCGCCTGCTCGACGAGCACCTCGTCGTTCGAGACGTCCTGGGCCGCCTGCACCTCCTCGAGGCGGCTCGCGGCGCCGGCCACTTGCCGCTGGTGGGCGACGTCGAAGTGAGCCCTGGCGGTCTCGAGCGCCCGCTGGTCGGCGTCGATCGTGCGGCGGCGCGCGATCACCGTCAGGAAGGCGTTGCCCGCCGCCACGGCCACCCGGCGCTTGGCATCGGCGACCGAGAGCTCGGCGATGGTCTTGTTGTCGATGGCGTGCGCCCACTGCGCCCAGCTCGCCAGGTTGACCAGCGGCACCGAGATCGTGCCGCTCTCGTTCTTGACGTCGTGCGGCTGGATGAC
>DATDGZ010000118.1:0-7248 GCA_036521795.1 Thermoanaerobaculia bacterium
GGTGCTGCGGCTCCGCGATGCCGAGGTGCTCTGCCGCGACGGCCGGATCGCGTTCACCGGCACCGCGGAGGAGCGGCGGCGCCAGCTCGGCGAGCTTCCTGGCGTGGAGCGCCTGGACGGTCGTGGCGGCACGCTGGTGCCGGGATTCGTCGATCCCCATACTCACCTGCCCTGGGCCGGCAGCCGCGAGGAGGAGTTTGCCGCCCGGCTGACCGGCAAGACCTACCAGGAGATCGCCGCCGCCGGCGGCGGCATCCTGTCGACGGTCGCCGCCACCCGGCGCGCTAGCGAAGAAGAGCTGGTGGGCGCGGTCCGGCGGCGCCTCGACCTGATGCTGGAATGGGGCACCACCACCGCCGAAGCGAAGAGCGGCTATGGCCTGTCGCTGGACGGCGAGCTCAAGCAGCTGCGCGCCATCCGCCGCGCCGCCGAGCCGCATGCCGTCGACCTGGTGCCCACCCTGCTGGCGGCGCACGAGGTGCCGCCCGAGGCCCGGCACGACCGCGGCCGCTTCCTCGACCTGGTCTGCGAAGAGATCGTGCCCGCCGCCGCGGCGGCAGGCCTGGCCCGCTTCTGCGACGTCTTCTGCGAGCACGGGGTCTTCGATGCCGCCGAATCGCGGCGGGTGCTGGCGGCCGGGATGCGCCACGGGCTCGCGCCGCGGCTTCACGCCGACGAGTTCGCGGACTCGGGAGGCGCGGAGCTGGCGGCCGAGCTGGGTGCGCTGTCGGCGGACCACCTGATCGCCGTCTCGGCGGCGGGCATCGAGGCGCTGGCCGCCGCCGGCGTGACCGCGGTGCTGCTGCCCGGCACCAGCTTCTTCCTGATGCAGCATCGCTACGCGCCGGCCCGCCGGCTGATCGAAGCGGGCGTGCCGGTCGCCCTCGCCACCGACTGCAACCCGGGCTCCTCTCATACCGAGTCGATGCCGATGATCGTGGTGCTGGCGGTGTTCGAGCTCGGGCTGTCGATCGAGGAGAGCCTCACCGCCGCCACGCTCAACGCCGCCTGCTGCCTCGGGCTGGGCGAGGAGATCGGGTCGATCGAGGTCGGCAAGCGCGCCGACCTGGTGCTGCTCGGCCTGCCGAACCTGCTGCACCTTGCCTATCACTACGGCATCAACCCGGTGGCGGCGGTGGTCAAGCGGGGGAGCGTGGTTGGGGCGAGGGCGCTGGCGTAGAATCCCCGTCCACGTCTTACCGACAAGGAGATCGGCCCATGAACTTCGAGAGCATCTCGCGCGGCATCCTGGCGATCCTGCTGCTGGCCGGCAGCGCATCGAGCGGGTCGGGCGCGCTTTCGGCGACGGCTGTCGCCAGCGAGGCAGGCAAAGCCATGGAACCCAGCAAGGAGAGCGCCGGCAAGGAGATCGTCACCCCCAGCGGGCTGAAGTACACCGACCTCAAGACCGGTGCCGGCGCCGAGGCCAAGGCCGGCGACGCGGTGCAGGTGCACTACACCGGCTGGCTGGTCGACGGCACCAAGTTCGACTCGAGCCGCGACAGCAACCGGCCCTTCCGCTTCAAGCTCGGCGCCGGCCAGGTGATCAAGGGGTGGGACGAAGGGGTCGCCGGCATGCGGGTGGGAGGCAAGCGCAAGCTGATCATCCCCGCGGAGCTCGGCTACGGCCGCCAGGGAGCCGGCAGCGTCATCCCGCCCGGCGCCACCCTGGTGTTCGAGGTCGAGCTGCTCGGCATCGGCTGACCGGCGCCCGCCGGCGGCTCGCGACACGGGCCGCGCGAACCGTCGAAGGAGGGGCGATCGATCCGGTCCGAGAGGTGGATCCGGTCGAGCCTGGCGAATCTGACTTGACAGGTCGTTTCGATTGGGCTAGTGTATCCCCATGCGAACGACGGGAGTGACCGAGCTCAAGGCTTCGCTGTCCGAGATGCTGGCCCGGGTGAAGAGCGGCGAGGAGATCCTGATCACGGAGCATGGCAGGCCGATCGCCAGGCTCATGCCGCTGCCGGCCTGGGACATGGATGCCGCGATGGTAGAGCTGGTGCGGAAGGGCCTCGTGAAGCCGCCTGAACGTCCGATGGACGTCGAGGAGTTCCTCGAGCTGCCCCGGCCTGAAGACCCCGATGGCCTGGTGCTCCAAGCGCTCCTCGAGGAGCGGCGGTCCGGCTGGTGAGGTTCTGGGACAGCTCGGCGCTGATCCCTCTGCTGCTCCGAGAGCCCACCAGCCACCGGCTGCAGGATCTCCTGCGGCGCGACCCGGCGGTCGCCCTCTGGTGGGGGACGCCGGTCGAATGCGCGGGTGCTCTGGCGCGGCGGCAGCGGGAGGGAGTGCTTGCGAAGTCCGGGCTGCGGCAGGCCCATGCCACTCTTGACGGCCTGCGGGCGCGCGCCACCGAGGTCGAGCCGACCGAGGAGGTGCGCTCCCGCGCCCTTCGCCTCTTGGCAGTCCATTCGTTGCGTGCGGGCGACGCCCTGCAGCTCGCCGCCGCCCTGATCTGGAGCCAGGAGCGGGTGCGCGGCGTCGGCTTCGTCAGCATGGACGATCGCCTGCGCGGCGCGGCGGCGCGGGAGGGCTTCCAGGTCTTGCCTTACGCCGAGGACGTCCACGAGGTCGAGCTGGATCGCGACCCGGGTTTCTAGATCTTTCCCTCCCCGTACTCAACCCTTCTACGGTCGCTGCGGTCACTGCGGTCACTGCGGTCGCTGCGGTCGCCGCGGTCCGACGAGCCTGCCCCTGTCGCGCGCGGCAGGGAACTGCCCTCAATGCACGATCCCCTCCGCGAGCGGTTCCTCGGCTTCCTTGACCGGACCGAAGGTCTGCTCGTAGCGGTCGAGATTGGCGGACAGCGCGCGGATGATCCGCTTGAGATGTCCGGGGCTGGTGAGGATGCGGGCGGTGACGATGCCCTGCGGCGGCAGCAGGTTGATGAAGTCGAGGATGAACTCCTCGCGGGTATGAGCGATGCGCAGCAGGTTCGAGTAGCGGCCCTTCAGTTCGTCATCGCTGATCTTGACGTTGAGGCCCTCGGCGGGCTCGGCCATGGCGGCCTCCTTGGTCTTGATGGTACCTCAGGGCGGATGGCCGCCGGCGACCCGGCCGCGGGGATGGCTCGTTCGCCGCACCGAGCGGCCCACTAGGGTTCCGGGCGCGGCGATCGGCCCGCCGCGGCGCCCCAGGTGACGCCGCCGGTGAACTCCCAGCGATGCTCGGGGAAGTAGACGCCGACGCCGCCGGTCGCGGCGGTGACGGTGAAGCCGAGCGCCCTGCGGCGGTAGTCGTAGGGAGCGCCGTCGCGGGCGTGGATGGCGACGTCGACGGAGTACTCGCCGGGCGCCAGGCGCAGGGCCGGGCAGGTCACCTGCACCACCACCTCGCCCGCCAGCTCCCCGGGGACGAAGCCTTCGAGATCGGTGTTGGTGCCCCAGCACTCGAAGCCGCGCGGCGTGTTGACGGCGATGCCGAAGACGAAATCGGTCAGCGGCCGCGCGGCGCGGGCATGGATCTCGAAGACGGCGCGGTCGCCGGATTGCAGGTGGTAACGCTCGCTGCCGTCCGGGCCCAGCAGGCGGACGGTGGTGATCTCGGCCTGGCCCGAGCCCCAGCGCAACACTTCACCGGCTGCTTCCTGATTCGCCCTGGCGGCGGCGAGATGCTCGGCGCCCTCCTCTTCGGCCACCGCCTGGCGGTAGGCGTCGATCACCCGGCGCGGGTCTCCGGTCAGCCGCTGGTGGCCGCGGTCCAGCCAGAGGACGCGATCGCACAGCTCTGCCACCAGGTCGAGAGAGTGGCTGACCAGCAACAGCGTGCGGCCGGCGGCCAGGAACTCCTCGATCCGCCGGATGCAGCGGTGGGCGAAAGCCTCGTCACCCACCGCCAGCACCTCGTCGACCAGCAGCACGTCGGGATCGGTGTGGATGGCGACGGCGAACCCGAGCCGCACGTACATGCCCGACGAGTAGTTCTTGACCGGCTCCTCCATGAAGTCGGTGAGCCCCGAGAACTCCACGATCTCGCGGTAGCGGCGGTCGATCTGGCGGCGCGACAAGCCGAGGACGGCGCCGTTGATGTAGACGTTCTCGCGTCCGGAGATCTCGGGATGGAAGCCCGAGCCGAGCTCGATCAGCGCCGCCACTCGGCCGTCCACCGCCAGCTCGCCGGTGGTCGGCCGCAGCATCCCGGCCACCAGCTTGAGCAGCGTCGACTTGCCGGAGCCGTTGCCGCCGATCAGGCCGAACGACTCGCCGCGCGCCACCTCGAAGCTCACCTCCTCGAGGGCCGGGATGGTCTCCTCGCGCGGCAAGTCGCGGGTCCGGAGACCGCCGACGAGAGCGCTCTTGAGCGTGCGCAAGCGGTCGCCGGGAAGCGTGCGGCGGAACCGCTTCGAGACCCCGGCGACGCGGATGACGGGCTGCTGCTCCGGCGGCCGTTCCATGCCGGTCACGCGGTCTCGACCAGGTTCTCGCGCAGCCGCTCGAAGACGCCGGCGCCGAGAGCCCAGGCGGCCAGGCTGACCAGCGCCATCTGCAGCCAGAGCAAGGCGGTCGGCGGTTGGCCGAAGAACAGGATCTGCTGATAGGCCGCGGTGAAGGGCGTGAACGGGTTGAGCCGCACCATCCACCAGAAGACCGGACGGCCGGCGAGCGATTGCAGCGAGTACAGGATCGGCGTGACGAAGAACAGCAGGCTCAACAAGTTGGCGAGCAGGTCGCGGACGTCCTTGAAGTACACCGTCAGCGCCGACGTGCCCACCGCCAGCCCGGCGATCATCGGCAGCTGCAGCAGCAGGATGGCCGGCAGCAGCAGTGCTGCCGAGCCGCCCACCGGGTAGCCGAGGATGCGCGCGGTGACCAGCCCCGCCGCCAGGATGGGCATGGCGAGCAGCAGGTGGACGCCGTTGGCGAGCACCGAGACCATCGGCAGCAGCTCCGCCGGGAAGACCGCGCGGCGGATCAGGCCCGAGTTCGAGACCAGCGACATCGAGCCCTCGAGCGCCGAGCTGGCGAGCCAGATCCAGGGGAACAGGCCGCTCACCACGAACAGCGCGTAAGGCTCGATGCCCGGCACCCGCGGCTTGAAGATGACGCTGAAGACGAAGGTGTAGATCGCGAGCAACAGCAGCGGATTGGCCAGCGACCACAGGAAGCCCAGCACCGAACCGCGGTAGCGGGCCTTCAGCTCTCGGGCGGTGAGGGTCGCGAGCAGACCGCGGAACCGCAAGATCTGGCCGGCCACCCGAAGCATCCGGGGCGACTCTGCATCAGCCCCGGACGGCTGTCAAGACGCCTCCGGGGAATCTCCCTCCGGCCACAGGTCTCTCCGGCCACCTGGCTCCAGACTGGGGCTGTCCGAGAAGCGGTGGTCGAAGAGAAACACAGCTGAAGAGGGAGGAGGAGGGCCGGGGTTGCGAGATCCTCCTCCCCCCGAGCTTTGGGCGAGGAGATCGCAGTCCGCTGCCGGCCCGCGTGACACCCTCGCCCAAAGCGAGGCGGGGAGGAGGATGTCGCAGCCCCGGCCCGGCCGGAGGGAGTCCCCGGAGGCCCCCGGAGGCTCCTCCTGTAGACTGCCGGGAATGGCCGAGTGGAGCCCGCTTGATCTGGCGCCAGGTCTCTATGTCGCGGCGCTGGCGCTGCTCTTGGCGGGGGCTTTGCGGCGCTGGTACGACCCGGTGCCGTGGCGCGTGCTGGGCGCTTTCGCGGTGGTGCTCGGGGTGTTGTTCGGCAGCTCGCTGTGCGGCGGGAAGTTGCTGCTGCCGCTCGACAACTTGCGCGGTGAGGTGCCGTTCCGGCTGCTGCCCCCCACCACGCCGCACGGCAACCTGTTGCAGGGCGACCTGATCGAGCTGGTGGTGCCGTCGCTGGACGCCGCTCGCAGAGGCCTTACCGCCGGGCGCTGGCCGCTGTGGAACTCGCGCGTCGGCGCCGGCATGCCGCTGCTCGCCGATCCGCAGGCGCAGGCGATCGCCCCGCTCGCCATCCTGGCGCTGCCGTTCTCGCCGCTGCGGGGGGCGGCGGTGATTGCCGCGCTGCGCGTGCTCCTTGCCCTGGTGTTCACGTTCCTGCTGCTGCGGCGCCAGGGTCTCGGCGCCGGACCGTCGCTGGCCGGCGCGCTCGCCTTCGGCCTCAGCGGCATCACGCTGCTCTGGGTCGGCTGGCCGCTCGCCAGCTCGGCGGCGCTGCTGCCGGCGGTCCTCTATGCGTTGGCGCGGCTGGCCGGGCCTTCCCACGGGCCTTCCCACGGGCCTTCTGCCGCCTACGGGTCCTCTGCCGGGGAGGCGGGGCTCGCGACGATTCCCGGCGAGCAGTCCGGGCTGGCCGAGGACAGCCTGGCGAGCGGCGCCGGGCGCTGGCGCCGGGACGCCCTGCTGCTGGCCATGGCGCTCGTGGCGCTGTTGCTGGCCGGCCATCCGGAGACCGAGCTCTACGCCTGCCTGCTGGCCGCGGCCTTCGCCGCCGGCCTGGTGCGGCGGAGCCTGCCCGGTCGGCGCCTGCCGCTGCTGCGGCGAATGACCGGCGCCGCGCTGGTGGCGGCGGGCGTCGCGGCGCCGGCGCTGCTGCCGGCCCTCGACTACCTGCCCCAGACCCTGCGCGCCGAGCGTCTCGCCCACCCGGCGCCGCCGATGCCCCCGTCGCCGGCTCCGCCGCCTGCCGCGGCCAGCCGGGCGAGCGGGGCGAGCGCGGCCGGTGCGGCCGGTGCGGCCGCCCCGGGCGCCAAGGGCGGCGCGCTCGCCCGGCGATGGCTGCCGATCCTGGCGCCCAACGCCTACGGCAACAGCCGCTTCGCCGCCTATTGGGGGTCCGCGAACAGCAACGAAGATGCCGCGGGGTTCGCCGGCACCGCGGCGGCTCTCGGCGCGGCGCTGGCGGTCGCGACGCCACGCCGGCGCCGGTTGCCGCAGGAGGGATTGATGCTGGCGGTTCTCGGCGTGTGCCTGCTGCAGCTCGCCGATCCCGCGTGGCTGCATGCGCTGCTCGCCGCCGCCGCACCCGGTCTCGCCGGCAGCCGCCGCTGCCTCCTGCTGGTGGCTTTCAGCCTGGCCTACCTCGCCGCCTGTACATGGGAGCGGCACCGCCGCGGAGAGCTGCGGCGCGCGCCCCTGCTGGTGGTGGCGGCGGCCCTCGGCGCGCTGCTCGCCTGGGCCTACCTTGCCCATCCCTTCCCGGGCGATCCGGGGCGGCTGGCGGTGCTGCGCTTCGGCTGGCTGCGCTGGCAGGTTCGCTTCCTGCTGGCCGCCACCGTGTTGCTGGCACTTCCCGGGGGCGCGCGCGTAGCGCGCCACCGCGAGGGCC
>DATDGZ010000119.1:0-9018 GCA_036521795.1 Thermoanaerobaculia bacterium
GGTCATCCGTCTGCGCGCCGCCTACGTCGACGCGCTCCGGGTCGAGCTGGCAGCCGTGCTGGCCGAGGTGGGCGAGGTCCGCGAGATCACCGCCGGCGCCGAAGCCGCCGTGAGCGCCGTCCCGCTGCCCGGCGTTCCGGCCGCTGAAGCGCTCCTCTTTGGCACCGGCAACGTCGGGGCTGCTGCCGGCATCGCGTCACCCGGCAGCCATCTCGGCGGCCATCCCGGCAGCTATCCCGCCGCGGCGGCAGGCCTCCGGCTCGCCGACATCGAGCTCCGCTACCAGCCGTCGCCGCCGCAGGGGCTGGAGGGCGCGGCAGCCATCGCCGCCGTGCTCGATAAGGCGGTCGAGCGTGAGCGCCGCCGCCAGCAGCCGCTGCTCGGTCCCCAGCGCGACGAGCTCGAGATCCTCTGGAACGGTCACGAGCTGCGGCGCGTGGCCTCCGCCGGCGAGCGCAAGGCCCTGTCGCTGCTCATGTTGGCAGCCCACGGCAGGGTGGTCGAAGCCGCCGGCCGCCAGCCCATCTATCTCCTCGACGACGCCGACGCCGAGCTGGCCCCCCCCTCGGTTGCAGCGGTCTGGTCCGTCTTCGCCAAGCGAGTGGCCGCCACCGGAGGCCAGCTCTTCGCCAGCTCGAATCGCCCCCAGGTCTGGCTGACCCTCGACGTGGACACCCTCTGGCAGATGGAGAAGGGCACCCTCTCAAAGCTGTAGGTTCCGAGGTATTTGGAGGTCCCCCCCAGAGGTGTGGTAAACCTCTGTGTCTTCAAAGATTAAGCCCTCCCCGAAGATTCATTTCCATGCTATAATTGCCGCTGTCCCAGGGCCCCGCCGCCGGACGTCCTTTCTCAGGGGTATCTCCGGTCTCGGTGGGCTCGAAATCAGCCAACCCAGCGCACCAGGTGGCAGGGGAGCGCCTTTGCGAGACCCAGACGACCGGCAGGGCGAAGAGCTCGAGGAGCAAGCATTGGCAACCAGCGACATTCAGTCTCCGGCCGCGACGGCGCCGTCGACGCCATCGGCAGCCGCGGGCGATGCAACCTATACCGCCGAGAACATCCGCGTCCTCAAGGGCCTCGAGGCCGTGCGCACCCGGCCGGGCATGTACATCGGCGACACCGACGACGCCTCGGGCCTGCATCACATGGTGTTCGAGGTGGTGGACAACTCGGTGGACGAGGCCCTCGCCGCCTACTGCACGGCCATCGACGTGATCATCCATACCGACAACTCGGTGACCGTCGAAGACGACGGCCGCGGCATCCCGGTCGACCTGCACAAGGAAGAGGGACGCTCGGCGGCCGAGGTCATCATGACCGAGCTGCATTCGGGCGGGAAATTCGACAAGAACTCCTACAAAGTGTCGGGCGGCCTGCACGGCGTCGGCGTGTCGGTGGTCAATGCCCTGTCGGAGACCCTGGAGCTCGAGATCCGGCGCGATGGCCGCGTCTGGTACCAGGTCTACCACCGCGGCGAGCCCGAAGCGCCGATCGCCGCCATTGGCACCAGCGACAAGACCGGCACCAAGGTGCGCTTCTGGCCCGATCCGACCGTCTTCGCCGTGCTCGAGTTCTCGTTCGACACCCTGGCGCAGCGCCTCCGCGAGCAGTCGTTCCTGAACCGCGGCATCTTCATCCGGCTGCGCGACGAGCGCACCGACCGCTCGACCGAGTTCTGCTACGCCGGCGGCATCGCCTCCTTCGTCGAGCACCTGAACCGCAACAAGACGCCGCTCCACCCGGTGCCGATCTTCCTGTCGGACAGCCGCGTCGACGGCAACGGTCCGGAGAACCCGGAGACCGTCGAGGTCGCGTTGCAGTGGAACGAGGGCTACCAGGAGCTGATCTACAGCTTCGCCAACACCATCAACAACCGCGACGGCGGCACCCACCTGGCGGGCTTCAAGTCGGCGCTGACGCGCACCATCAACGCCTACGCCGCATCCTCCGGCCTGTCCAAGAACCTCAAGGAGAACCTCACCGGAGACGACGTGCGCGAGGGTCTGACGGCGGTGGTCTCGGTCAAGATCAGGGATCCCAAGTTCTCCTCCCAGACCAAGGACAAGCTGGTCTCCTCGGAGATCAAGGGCTGGGTCGAGCAGGTGGTCGGCGACCGTCTCGGCAGCTACCTCGAGGAGAACCCGCGCGAGGCGCGCCGCATCGTCGAGAAGTGCGTCGAGGCGGCACACGCCCGCGAGGCGGCGCGCAAGGCACGCGAGCTGACGCGGCGCAAGGGTGCGCTGGACGCTTCCAACCTCCCCGGCAAGCTGGCCGACTGCAGCGAGAGGGACCCCAAGCACGCGGAGATCTTCCTGGTCGAGGGCGACTCCGCCGGCGGCTCGGCGAAGCAGGGGCGCGATCGGCGCTTCCAGGCGATCCTGCCGCTCAAGGGCAAGATCCTGAACGTCGAGAAGGCGCGCTTCGACAAGATGCTGTCCTCCGACGAGATCAAGACCCTGATCATCGCGCTCGGCACCGGCATCGGCAAGGACGACTTCGAGGTCGAGAAGCTCCGCTACCACAAGCTGATCATCATGTGCGACGCCGACGTCGACGGCAGCCACATCCGCACCTTGATCCTGACCTTCTTCTACCGCCAGATGCAGGAGGTGATCCGCCGCGGCCACCTCTACATCGCCCAGCCGCCGCTCTACAAGGTGAGCCACGGCAAGAGCGAGACCTACCTCAAGGACGATCGGGAGTACCAGGCGTTCCTGGTGAGCCGTATCCAGGAAGCCTGGGAACTGGAGATCGAGGGCCCCGACGGCGGCAATGGCCACGGCCCGCGCAGCCGCCTCGCCGGCGCCCGCCTGGCGCACTTCCTGGAGCGGGTGGCGAGCTTCCGGGAGGCCTCGGATCGGCTCGCCTCGCGCGGCTACCCGATCGCGGCGCTGAAGATCGCGCTGCTCGGCGGCATCCGCGACAAGGCCTCGCTCGGCGATCCCGAGAAGGTGCAGGCGGTCGCGCTGCGCCTCGAGGCCGCCGGCTTCCACGGTGTCGAGGTCTCCCAGGACGAGGAGCACGGCACCGGCCGCATCCGCTTCTTCTTCCGCCGCGACGGCGTCGAGCGCGAGGTGCGCGTGGACTGGGGCCTGGTCACCAGCGCCGAGTACCGGGCGCTGGCCAACAACTCCCTGGGCCTCGAGGCGATCGCCGCCAGCCGCTTCTCCCTCAGCCGCACCGCCGGCCCCGGACCGAAGGCGGCACCGCGGGCCGACGAGACCCTGGCCCTGCCGTCGAACGCCGGCACCCCGGTCCCGGGAACCCCCCTCGCCGCCGCCCCCCTCGCGAAGGACAACATCGACGAGGCGCTCGAGACGCTCTACGAGAACGCCAAGAAGGGTCTGTCGATCCAGCGCTACAAGGGCCTTGGCGAGATGAACCCGGACCAACTCTGGGAGACCACCATGGATCCGACCCGGCGGCGCCTGCTGCAGGTGCGCATCGAGGACGACGTCGAGGCCGACTCCATCTTCACCGTGCTGATGGGCGACGAGGTCGATCCGCGGCGCGAGTTCATCCAGAACAATGCCCTCGACGTGCGCAACCTGGACGTCTAGTGCACCGCCGCGCGCACCAGCGCGGTAGCGCGCCGCGGGCTTACGCGAGAGAGAGCAGACCCACCTTCCCGATATGAGCGACGAAGAACAGACGCCTCCCTTCGAGCCGCCGGCGGAGCAGCCGATCCCCGTCGACATCGAAGACGAGATGAAGCGCAGCTATCTCGATTACGCGATGAGCGTGATCGTCGGCCGGGCGCTGCCGGACGTGCGCGACGGCTTGAAACCGGTGCACCGGCGCGTGCTCTACGGCATGTGGGAGAGCGGCAACCGCTCCGACCGGCCGTACAAGAAATCCGCCCGCATCGTCGGCGACGTGATGGGCAAGTACCACCCGCCCGGCGACACCGCGATCTACGACACGGTGGTGCGCATGGCCCAGGACTTCGCCATGCGCTATCCCCTGGTCGACGGCCAGGGCAACTTCGGCTCGATCGACGGCGACAACCCGGCGGCGATGCGCTACACCGAGGTGCGCCTGACCCGCCTCGCCGAGGAGATGCTCCGCGAGGACATCGACAAGGAGACCGTCGAGTGGGTGCCGAACTACGACGGCTCCGAGAGCGAGCCGGCGGTGCTGCCGGCGCGCGTTCCGAACCTGCTGGTCAACGGCGCCTCCGGCATCGCGGTCGGCATGGCGACCAACATCCCGCCGCACAACCTCGGCGAGGTGGTCGACGCGCTGTACCTGCTGATGGACAACCCCGACGCCACGCTGCGTGAGCTGATGGCCGCGCTCCCCGGCCCCGACTTCCCCACTGCCGGCTTCATCCACGGGCTGCAAGGCATCCACTCGGCCTACGAGACCGGCCGCGGCCTCATCCAGGTGCGGGCGCGCGCCGAGATCGAGAGCCAGGCGCGCGGCGAGCGGCAGGCGATCGTCGTCACCGAGATCCCCTACCAGGTCAACAAGAAGCGGCTGATCGAGAACATCGCCGTGCTGATCCGCGAGAAGCGGCTCGAGGGCATTGCCGACCTGCGCGACGAGTCCGACCGCGACGGCATCCGCATCGTGCTCGAGGTCAAGCGCGGCGAGGTGCCGGAGGTGATCCTGAACTCGCTGTACAAGATGACCCAGATGCAGATCACCTTCGGCATCAACCTGCTCGCCATCGTCGACAGCCAGCCGAAGGTGATGAGGCTGCCGGATCTGCTGCGCCACTTCCTCAACCATCGCAAGACGGTGATCATTCGCCGCACCCGTCACGACCTGCGCAAAGCCGAGGAGCGGGCGCACGTCCTCGAGGGCATCCTGAAGGCCCTGGACCACCTCGACGCGGTGATCGCCACCATTCGCGCCAGCCAGACGCCGGCCGAGGCGCGCGAGAACCTGATGTCGAGCTTCTCGCTCTCCGAGGTGCAAGCCCAGGCCATTCTCGACATGCGCCTGCAGCGCTTGACCGGCCTCGAGCGCGAGAAGGTGGTCGACGAGTACCGGGAGCTGATGGCGCTGATCGAGCGGCTGCGCGCCATCCTCGGCTCGGACAGCCTGGTGCTCGCCGAGATCAGGCGCGAGCTGGGCGAGCTCAAGGCGGCGTACGGCGACCGCCGCCGCACCGAGATCATCCCCGAGACGCACGACATCTCGATCGAGGACATGATCGCCGACGAGGACATGGTGATCACCGTTACCCGCTCGGGTTACGTCAAGCGCTCGCCGCTCACCCTCTACCGCGAGCAGAACCGCGGCGGCAAGGGCCGCACCGGCATGGTCACCAAGGAGGACGACTTCGTCGAGCACCTCTACGTGGCCTCGGCGCACAGCTACATCCTGGTCTTCACCGAGAGCGGGCGCATGCACTGGCTCAAGGTGCACGAGATCCCGGAGACCGGCGCAGCGGCGAAAGGCAAGGCGATCGTCAACCTGCTGAACCTCGAGCCGAACGAACGCCTGGCCACCACCGTCGCGGTGCGCGAGTTCCGCGCCGACCGCTTCCTGTTCTTCGCCACCGCCAACGGCACGGTCAAGAAGACGGAGCTGTCGGCCTATGCCAACCCGCGGCTCGGCGGCATCATCGGCATCAACCTCGACGCCGGCGACCGCCTGCTGGCGGTGCGCGAGACGGACGGCGCCAAGGACATCCTGCTCGCCACCGCCCGCGGCTTCGCGATCCGCTTCCCGGAGAGCGATGTGCGGGCGATGGGACGCGCCACCTACGGCGTCCGCGGCATCCGCCTGCGGCCGCGCGACCGGGTGGTCGGCGCCGCGATCCTCGAGTCCGCGGGGGAGGTGCTGTCGGTGACCGCGCGCGGCTTCGGCAAGCGCACGCCGATCGCGGATTACCGCAAGCAGAGCCGCGGCGGCCTCGGCATCATCAGCCTCAAGGTCAGCGACAAGACGGGCGAGGTGATCTCGGCCAAGCACGTCACCGCGGGCGACGGGCTCATCCTCATCACCCAGGCGGGAATGATCATCCGGCTGGGCGTCGCGGACGTGCGCCTGGTCGGCCGCTCGACCCAGGGGGTCAAGCTGATCGACCTCGATCCGGAGGATCTCGTGGTAGCGGTCGCCAAGCTGGACGAGCCCGCGCCATCCGAGCCCGAGCCCGATACGGATCCCGACGGCGGTGGCGGACCTTCCGATCCGGAGGACTTCCCCGCGGACCTCGGCCCGGATGTCCCCGACGCCGTGAACTGACCTGCCGGTGGACTCGACCGCGGCGCGCCAGGCCGAGCGGCTCTACCGCCTGGCCTGGATGTTCTATCTCTGCCTGGCCCTGGCAGGGTGCCTGTGGATCGGTCTGCGGCGGGGACCGATCCCGCTCCGCCTGTTCGTCGATCCCTCGCACTGGTGGGTCGACGCCGCGCTGGGAGCCGCCGCCGGGCTGGCCCTGCTCGCCTGCTGGGAGGCGCTGCGCCGCCTGCTGCCGGCGGCCCGTGGGCTCGAGGAGCTGCTCGGCGAGCTGCTCGGCGGCATCACCGCGCCGCAGGCGATCGCGCTGGCGGCGCTGTCCGGCTTCGCCGAGGAGCTGTTCTTCCGCGGTGCGGTGCAGGGCGCGGTCGGCTGGCTGGCCGCCAGCCTGCTGTTCGCGCTGCTGCACTCCGGACCCGGCCGCGAGCTCCGGCTGTGGACCCTCTTCGCCCTCTGCGCCGGCCTGCTCTTCGGCGCCCTCATGCTCTGGCGCGGCAACCTGCTGGCGCCCGTGCTGGCGCACTTCGTCGTGAATGCGGTCAACCTCTACCGTCTGCGGGGCAGAGCTCGGCGCGTTTGATAGACTGCCGTGGGCGGGTTGCCCATCGGTCTGGACCGACCCGAGCGATGAAGGTGGGGGCGAACCGGGCAAGTGGGTCCTCTTCTTAGCAGGCCCAGGAGATCTGAACGATGTCGAACGACTCGCGTGACGTGCTGGCCCGGGTGGAAGCCGAGAAGCAGGTCTATCTCGACGAGCTCGAGGACTTCCTGCGCATCCCCTCGATCTCCACCGACCCGGACTACGCGAGCGACGTCTGGCGGGCCAGCGAGTTCGTGCTCGACAAGTTGCGCGCCGCCGGCCTGACCGCCGAGCGCATCGAGACCGCGGGGCATCCGCTGGTCTATGGCGAATGGCTGGGCGCCGCCGGCAAGCCCACGGTGCTGTTCTACGGCCACTACGACGTGCAGCCGGCCGACCCGGTCGAGCTCTGGCGGCATCCGCCCTTCGAGCCCACGATCGAGGGCGACAAGCTGGTGGCGCGCGGCGCCACCGACGACAAGGGGCAGTCCTATGCCCACGTCAAGGGAGTCGCGGCGACCCTTGCCGAGCGCGGCCGGCTGCCGGTCAACGTCAAGTTCCTCATCGAGGGCGAGGAGGAAGCCGGTGGGCACGCCATCGACCGCTACGTCCGGGAGGACGGCGGCAAGCGCCTGGCCTGCGACTGCGTGATGATCTCCGACAGCTCGCTCTTCGCCCCCGGCCAGCCGGCCCTGGTCTACGGCCTGAAGGGGTTGGCCTACATGGAGATCAAGGTCACCGGCCCGAATCGCGACCTGCACTCCGGCACCTTCGGCGGCGCGGTGACCAACCCGCTCAACGCGCTCTGCGAGATCGTCGCGAAGCTGCGCGATGCGCGCACCGGCAAGGTGCTGATCCCCGGCTTCTACGACGACGTCAAGCCGCTGGCGGACTGGGAGCGGCAGGAGCTCGCGCGGCTGCCGTTCGACGCCGAGGCCTATCGCGCCGAGCTGGGCGTGCCGGAGCTGGTGGGCGAGGAGGGCTATACCACCCGCGAGCGGACCTGGGCCCGGCCGACCCTGGACGTCAACGGCATCTTCGGCGGCTACCAGGCCCGCGGCGCCAAGACCGTGCTGCCGTCGTGGGGCGGCGCCAAGGTCTCGATGCGCCTGGTCCCGGACCAGCGGCCCGACACGGTGGCGCGCCTGTTCACCGACTACGTCCACCAGGTGGCGCCGCCGGGCGTGGTGGTCGAGGTCAGCAACCTGCACGGCGCCGAGCCGGTCCTGGTGCAGGCCGAGGGGCCGCTGGTCGAGGCTGCGATGGCGGCGATGGCCGACGCCTGGGGCGCCCGGCCGGTGCGCATCCGCGAGGGCGGATCGATCCCGATCGTGTCGGCGTTCTCGCAGGTCTTGGGCAAGCCGGTCCTGCTGCTCGGCTTCGGATTGGCCGACGACGCCCTCCATTCGCCGAACGAGAAGTTCAACATCAGCCACTTCTACAACGGTATCCGCTCCGTGGTGCGGCTGCTGGACCGCCTCGGCG
Organism: Thermoanaerobaculia bacterium; assembly: GCA_036521795.1. GTDB lineage: Bacteria > Acidobacteriota > Thermoanaerobaculia > Multivoradales > UBA5704 > JASLEW01. The sequence continues at coordinate 8,258 of DATDGZ010000119.1, forward strand.
ACGTCAGCGCATGAGAAGCCAGGACAATCTCGAGCGCGAGATCAAGTTCCACTCCGATGACTTGGCGGCGCTGCGCGAGCGGCTGGGGGAGCTGGAGGCGGAGCGGGCGGGGCCGGCGGCCTTCGAGGACAACTGGATCCTGGACCGCGGCGACGAGCTGCTGTCGCAAGGCCGGATCCTGCGCCTGCGCACCGACGGCACGCGTTCGCACCTGACCTTCAAGGGAAAGATGCACATGGAGGGCAAGGTCAAGGTGCGCGAGGAGCACGAGATCGGTATCGAGAGCGCCGACGAGGCGCGCTCCCTGTTCGAGAAGCTCGGCTACGCGGTGGTGCGCCGCTACCAGAAGGTCCGCGAGGAGTGGCAGCTCGGCGGCGTCACCATCGCCCTCGACCACACGCCGATCGGCGACTTCGCCGAGTTCGAAGGCGACGGCGCCGAGACCGTCGCCCGCCGCTGCGGCTTCGACGCCGGCAAGGGCGAAGCGCGCTCGTACCTGCGCCTCTACGAGGACTATCTGAAGGAGCACCCGGAAGCCCCGCCGGAGATGGTCTTCCGCCAATGATGGGCGCCTGAGCCTGAGCCGTATGCGGCTCCGGGCGCTGGTTCTTGCCGCCGGGCTCGGCACGCGGCTGCGGCCGCTGACCGATGACCTGCCGAAGCCGCTGCTGCCGGTGCTCGGCCAACCGCTCCTCGGCCTCACCCTGCGGCGCCTGGCGGCGGCGGGCTGCGAGGCTGCCGCGATCAATCTCCACCACGGC
>DATDGZ010000120.1:0-4165 GCA_036521795.1 Thermoanaerobaculia bacterium
GGGTGCTGCAGAAGACCCCGATCAGCTTCGACGTCTCGGTCTGGGAGCTGTTCTGGCCGCTGCTCGCCGGCGCCACCCTGGTGGTGGCGCGGCCGGGCGGCCACCAGGACCCCGCCTACCTGGTGCAGCTGATCCGCGAGCGGCGGATCACCACCCTGCACTTCGTGCCCTCGATGCTGCAGGTCTTCCTCGAGGCTCCCGGGGTGTCCGCTCTCGGCTCGCTGCGGCAGGTGTTCGCCAGCGGCGAGGCGCTGCCGGCCGAGCTCGAGCGGCGCTGCCACGAGCGGCTGGGGCCGGCGGCGCTCTACAACCTCTACGGCCCGACCGAGGCGGCGGTGGACGTCACCGCGTGGCACTGCGAGCGCGGCTCGCGGCGCACGACGGTGCCGATCGGCCGGCCGGTGGCCAACACCCGCATCCACCTGCTCGACGCGGCCTACGGGCCGGTGCCGATCGGAGTGGCGGGCGAGCTCTACATCGGCGGCGTGCAGCCGGCGCGCGGCTACCTGGACCGGCCGGAGCTGACCGCGGAGCGCTTCGTGCCCGACCCGTTCGGCGACCGTTGGGGGGAGCCGGGCGGCCGGCTCTATCGCACCGGCGACCTGGCACGCCATGACGGGCAGGGGTGGATCGAGTTCCTCGGCCGCACCGATCACCAGGTGAAGGTGCGCGGCTTCCGCATCGAGCTGGGAGAGGTGGAGTCGGCGCTCGAGGCGCATCCCGCGGTGGCGCGGGCGGTGGCGCTGGCGGATGCCGCGGGCGGCGGGCGGCTGGTGGCTTACGTGCTGCCCCGGGCGACGACAGCGGCCGCCGGAGCGTCCGCGCCGGTGCCGGCCCTCGACGCCGAGCTGGTCGCCCGGCTGCGCGAGCACCTGGCGCAGACCTTGCCGGACCACATGATCCCGACGACCTGGGTGGAGCTGGCGAGCGTGCCGCTGACTCCCAGCGGCAAGGTGGATCGCCGCGCCCTGCCGCGGCCCGACGCGGTCAAGCCCCTGTCGCGAGCGGAGTACGTGCCGCCGCGCGGGGATCTCGAGCGGTTGCTCGCCGGGATCTGGGCGGAGGTGCTGCGCGCCGAGCGGATCGGCGCCCACGACAGCTTCTTCGAGCTCGGCGGGCACTCGCTGCTGGCGACCCTGGCGGTGTCGCGCATCGGCGAAGCGCTGGCGATCGAGGTGCCGCTGCGCAGGATGTTCGAGGCTCCGACGATCGCGCTGCTCGCGGACCGCCTGCGCCTCGATGCCGGCCCGGCCAACGACCTCGACGCGGCCGCGCGCCTCGTGCTCGAGCTGCTGGCGCTCTCCGACGCCGAGGTCGAGGCGCTGGCCATTGGACAGGCGGCGACGGCAGCGGGCCCGCCGGCGGGAGGCGCGGCATGAGCGACGCTTCCGGCCGCAGCTTCAAGCTGACCGGCAAACGCCTGGAGCTGCTGCAGGCGCTGCGCCGCGAGCAAGGGCTGGCCTCGGCCCGCGCCGAGCGCATCCCGCGCCTGCCGCCGGCCGCCTCGTACCCGCTCTCCTTCGCCCAGCAGCGGCTCTGGTTCCTCGACCGGCTGATGCCGGGCAGCGCCGCCTACAACGTGCCGCTGGCGATCCGCCTGACCGGCGGGCTCGACCCGGCGGCGCTGGCCGCGGCGTTCTCCGCGCTCGCCGCGCGCCAGGCAGTGCTGCGCACGACCTTCGTCCTGATGCCCCCTCCCTCTCCCTCTTCCGGGAGCAGTTCCGTCTTCGTGGACGGCGAGCCGGCGCAACGGGTCGCGCCGCCGGACTTCTCGGCGCGGCTGGCGCTGGTCGACGGGTCGGCACTGCCGGCCCACGCCCAGGCGGGCTGGGTCCGCCGGCGCGCCGCCGAGTTTGCCCGGCGGCCGTTCGATCTCGCTCGCGGACCGCTGCTGCGGCTGGTGCTGCTGCGCCTGGACGCCGGCGCGCACGTCCTGCTCGCCTGCCTGCACCACACCATCTCGGACGGCTGGTCGCTGCAGATCCTGCTGCGCGAGATCGCCGCCCTCTACGGCGCGGCGGTGGCGGCACGGAACGGCTCCGGGGCGGCGGCCGCCCAGCCGGCCGCCCTACCGGGGACATTGCCGGAGCTGCCCATCCAGTACACCGACTTCGCCTGCTGGCAGCGCGACCAGGCGCGCGCCGGGAGCCTGGACGATCAGCTCGCCTACTGGCGGGGGCAGCTCGCGGGCGCGCCGACCGTGGTGGAGTTGGCCGCCGATCGGCCGCGCCCGGCCGTGCCGGAGTTGCGCGGCGGAGTCACCGAGCTCGTTCTGCCCGCGGCCCTCGCCGGCGGCGTGCGGGAGCTGGCCCTGCGCCATGGCGCCACGCCGTTCATGGTGCTGCTCGGCGCCCTGGGCGCCCTCCTCGCGCGCCACGGCGCCCCGGAGGACCTGCTGGTGGGGACCCTGGTCGCCGGCCGGCACCGCCCCGAGACCGAAGGGCTGATCGGCTTCTTCGCCAACACCCTGGTGCTGCGCGTCGACGGTGCCGGCGATCCGACCTTCGTCGAGCTCCTGGCCCGCGTGCGAGACACGACGCTGGGCGCCTTCGCCCACCAGGACGTCCCCTTCGAGCGCCTCGTCGAGCAGCTGGCGCCGGAGAGGAGCTTGCGGCACATGCCGCTGTTCCAGGTGCTGTTCGTGCTGCAGAACATGGAGCCGGCGGCGGTCGAGATCCCGGGACTCCTGATGACGCCGCTGCCGGCGCCGACCGGCCTGACGCGCCTCGATCTCGGCCTCACCGCGGTGCTCGCGGACGACGGGCTGACGCTCGCGGCCGAGTACGGCGCCGAGCTCTTCGACGCCACGACGGTGCGCCGCCTGCTGGTGCGCTTCGGCCGGCTCGTCGAGGCCGCCGCGGCAGCCCCGGAGGTGCGCCTCTCCGCGCTCTCGCCGCTGCCGGCGAGCGAGCGCCACCAGCTGCTGGCCGAGTGGGCGCCGGGCGCCGTCGAGCTGCCCGGAGATCCGCTCCTTCACCGCCTCTTCGAGGCCGCCGTGGCGGCCGGGCCGCAACGCCTGGCGCTGATCTACGGCCAGGAGCGGATGACCTACGGCGAGCTGAACGGCCGCGCCGACGCCCTGGCCCGCCGCCTGCGGGAGCTCGGCGTCGGCCCCGAACGGACCGTCGGCCTGCTGATGGAGCGCCGCCCGGCGCTGATCGTCGCGATCCTCGCGGTGCTCGAGGCCGGTGGCGCCTACCTGCCGCTGGCGGCCGACTCCCCGGCCGACCGGCTGGCCTTCGTCCTCGACGACGCTGCCGTCCACCTGGTGATCGCCGACCCCGACCTCGCCCCCCTCCTCGCGGGCTCGGGGGTGAGGGTGCTCGACGCCGAGATCATCGATTCCGGACTTGAGCTCGGCGCCGCCAGCGGATCTGCCTCCGACCGGCCTGTGGCCGAGGCAACGAAGTCCTCCGCCGGCGCCAGTCAGACCGTCGCCCACCCCGCCAACCTCTGCTACGTGATCTACACCTCCGGCTCGACCGGCAGGCCCAAAGGGGTCATGGTGCCGCACGGCGCGGTGTCCGCGACCCTGCGCTGGCGCCTGGCCCGCTTCGGCCTCACGCCTGCCGACTGCGTGCTGCAGAACATCGCCTTCACCTTCGATCCGTCGCTCTGGCAGATCTTCGGCGCCCTGCTCTCGGGAGCGCGCCTGGTACTGGTGCCGCCCGGCGCCCACCAGGACTTCTCCGGGCTGGTGCGGACCATCGCCCGCGAGCGCGTCACCATCACCGACCTCGCCCCGTCGATGCTGCGTGCCTTCCTCGAGCAGGACGGGCTCGAGGGCTGCGGCAGCCTGCGCCTGCTCTTCGCAGGCGGCGAGGCGCTCGAGCCCGAGCTCGCCCGGCGCTTCGCGGCCCGCTTCCCGGACGCCGAGCTGTACAACATCTACGGCCCGACCGAGGCCGCGATCGACGCCAGCACCTGGCGCTGCGCGCCGCGTCCGGCCGCGGCGACGCTGCCGATCGGCGCGCCGATCAGCGGCAAGCGGCTCTTCGTCCTTTGCCGCGATCTCGAGCCGGCGCCGATCGGCGTGCCGGGCGAGCTGTTCATCGGCGGCGCCGCCCTCGCCCGCGGCTACCTCGGCCGGCCCGAGCTCACCGCCGAACGCTTCCTGCCCGACCCGTTCTCGGCAGGCGACCCTGGCGCACGCCGCTATCGCACC